>JBEIHE010000044.1:0-21901 GCA_040381515.1 Polaromonas sp. | reverse complement strand
GGGTGTAGCTGCGGTACTTGGACAGCAGCACCCGGATGTGCATCTTGTAGGCCTTGCTCTCCAGGTATTCGAAAAAGCGGCGCACACCAAACCATTGCTTGTTCCACTGACCCTTCCAGTGGGGCGAGCCATTGATGACCCAGTTTTTTTGTTCTTCGGTGAGCTTGTACCAGGGGGTATCGCGCGGAATGCCGGCTGCTTCGGCATGGCGCATCAGATCGTCCTGCGCCTCTTGCCAGGCCGGGGTCTGCATGGGCTTGATCGCACCGGCACGCAAGGTGAGCTTGTCATTGGGAATAACCAAGCCCATATCGACACCGATGACCCGCCCGAAACCGCGGCAGGTTTCGCAAGCGCCCATGGCCGAGTTGAAGGAAAACAGCGAGGGCGTCGGCTCGGTATAGCGCAGCTGACTATGCGGGTCCTGCAAGCCGGTGGCGTAGCGCCAAAGCGTTT
The DNA here is from genome assembly GCA_040381515.1 of Polaromonas sp. Lineage (GTDB taxonomy): Bacteria > Pseudomonadota > Gammaproteobacteria > Burkholderiales > Burkholderiaceae_C > Polaromonas. The sequence continues at coordinate 21,445 of JBEIHE010000044.1, read as the reverse complement.
CGGCTCGGCCCTCGGCCTGCACGAAGATATTGAGGCGGCCGCCATGCTTGAGAGCCACCTCGATGGCCTCAATCGCACGCGCCTTCTCCGTGCCCTGCAAACGAAAACGGTCCGCCACCACATGCACGGAACCTTCGTCCTTCAGAGCCGACTCGGCCGGCTCATGCACCCGTGTAAATCCGCTGGCCTGCAGCCACTGCTGCAGTTGCTCCGCGCTGGTGCCCACCGGCAGCTGCACGGGAAAAGTAAGGATAAGGCGCGGGTCGTCCTGCGCTGTGCGGGCCTGGAGCTCAGCGTAAATGGTCTCGGGGTTGTCGTGACGCACCGGCTGCGCGGTTTGACGGTCAAACAGCTGGGTGAGCCGGGCAAACAGGAGCTTGAGGTGGTCGTTGAGCTCGGTCATGGTGCCCACCGTCGAGCGTGAGGACCGAACCGGATTGATCTGGTCAATGGCAATGGCCGGCGGCACCCCTTCGACCTTGTCGACCGCAGGCTTGTCCATCCGATCGAGAAACTGCCGCGCGTAGGCCGAGAAAGTCTCGACATAGCGACGCTGGCCCTCGGCAAAGAGCGTGTCAAACACCAGCGAGGACTTGCCCGAGCCACTGGGCCCGGTCACCACGGTGAGTTCACCGGTGCGCAGATCGAGGTCGAGGTTCTTTAGGTTGTGCTGCCGGGCGCCGCGTATGCGGATTAGTCCTTGCGACATGAAAGGGCCTTTGAAAAAGGACCCAACATTCTAGGGATCAGTCCTTGGCCCAGTATTCGAGGGGGGCATGAGGCCGTAGCTGGGGGTTTGCAGGAGCCGCGCCCTCGCGGCGATGCAGCCTCATCGGGCTGATTGACTGGCTCGCAGCCAGCGCTGTTCCTTGGCCCTTTGCGCCAGATCACCCCAGGATTGCAATTGCTGCACCTGCCACTGCGGCCAGGCTTTGAGAAAAAGCTGAGCCGTGGCCCAGACGTCGGCAATCGCCTGATGTCGACGCACGCAGCGCACCCCCAGCTCCTGCATCCACTGGTCCAGACTTCGCGACTGCACTTGCGGATAGGCGGCAGGCAGCAGGTCGGCCATGTCCAGCCACTGCCAAGATGGTTGTCGCAGCTTGCAGCGCTTGTAGGCCTGTCTCAGCACTTCCTGATCAAAGGCGGCATGGTAGGCCAGTAAAGGCGAATCGGCCACCCAGGCGCTCAAGGCTTGCAGGGCCTGCGGCATCGCTTGGCCCTGACGCTGCTGCCCCCAGCCTATGCCGTGAAGCAGGATGTTGTCATGCGTGGACCGCAGCACCTCTTGGGCGATCACCACCTCAAAACTGTCATCGGCCCGCAGCTGCGGCTCCGGCTCACGCAGGTCGATGGCCATGGCCGCCACGCAGAGCAGGGCGTCATGACGGGGGTCCAGGCCGGTCGTCTCGACATCGATCATCACCCAGCGCTTGGCGTTCAAGGGCAACTCAGGCCTAAAGTGCCCCCACCACTTACTCAGCATGAGGCACCTTCAGCAGTGCGGCCGCGTCGCGCCGGGGGCGACGCTCCCACGGGGTCTCCTCCCGCAGTCCCGGTGTGCGGCATGAGTGAGAGCCGCGCCCCCCGCGGCGATATCGGGTCAACGCACATAGTCCAGGCTCAGCCTTTGCTGCAAAGTCCGCACCGCACTCAGGCTGGCCTTGAGAACGCGCCTGTCCACCTGGTCCAGCAAGTCGACCGCCACGCTATTGGGTTTGTCCGCTCGAGAGGCCAGCCCCACCTGGTGCCGCAGTCGCAGCGACTGCAAGTAATCAAACGCCGTCATCCACCCGCGGTACTCATCGGCTGGAATGCCGAGCTTGGCGCCCGCCTGCTCGAGCCTGTCCACAGTCGAGACCGCATCAACCGCCTGTGCATAGGCCAGAATGCGCGCCGCATCGACCACCAGCGCGGTGCCATGCAGCTTGATGTCGATCACCTCGTGTTCGCCCTCACGCTGTGTCTCAAGACCGCCGTGCCAATTCAAGGCAACGGACATGCGCAAATTGTTCTGTACCCACTGCTGGATAAAACGCGGCGTCTGCAACGCCTGCTGGCGAACCGCTGCGGCGAGTTCAGCCAGCCAGTCGGCCCGACCGGCCAAGGCTCTGAAGTCAAAGAACACGCTGGCCTTGAGCAGGTCCTGCGGGCCGCCCTGTTCGATCCATTGCGCAAAACGCTGGCGCCACTGGTCCAAGGTGAGGCAGCAGGGAGGGTTTGAAGCCATTACGCCGCCGGTACACAGAGGATAGCCACAGGCATCGAGGGCCCGGTTGACATCGAGGGCAAAGGCCAGCCATCGAGGCTGATCTCGGTCGCGGTCGGACGACTCATAAATCAGCGCGTTGTCCTGGTCGGTTGCAACAGTCTGCTCACCCCGTCCCTCCGAGCCCAGGGCGACCCAGCACATCTGCTTGGCACTCAGGCCATGCCGCTTGAGCTCAAGCTCGATCAAGCGCTCGGTCAGGTTGTCGTTGAGCTGGCTGATCAGACGAGTCAGAGGCCGCGATTGCATGCCCTGTCCCATCAGGTGGGCCGTAAATTGACGAATCTGACGGGCAGCCTGCTGCAGCTGCTCCAGACTCTGGGACTGGGCAATGGCGCCACTGACGTGCTTGATCGAATGATTTTGCAGGGCAAACAGGTCGCGCTCAGAAATGACACTGAACAAACGACCGCCAGAGACCACCGGCAGGTGTCGCACGCCGTGCCGCGACATCATCAGAGCCGCCTCAAAAACCGTTTGGGTGGCCTCGATGGTCCACACCGGCGCACTCATGACCTTCGATACCGGTTGATCAAGCCCAAGCCCAGCCAAGGTCACCCGATCGAGCACATCGTTACGGGTCAGGATGCCGCAAAGCTGTTCGCTTTCATCGGTCAACAGCACCGAACCAATCTTTCGGGCCCGCATCAGCTCAAGCACCTGTTGCAAGCGGGCAGTGGCGGGCTGGGTCACCGGCTGACGCGCGGACAGGTCCATCAGCCGCGCCTCCAGGTTCTGCTGTTGCTGCGACTGCAGCTGCAACTCCTGCTGCCAGCGCTGTCGGGAAGCCTCCACAAAAGCCAACATGCGCTGATTGAGAAAGTCGGCCCATACCGGGCTATCGCGCATCAGGTCCCGGGCCGCGGGCCAGGGAATGCACAGACAAAAGCAATCCTCCAGGGCGGTGTAAGTGCTGCTGACCGCACGCTGGGCCATCAACGCAGCCACCGGCAGCAGGCCACCGGCCTCCACCTCAAAGCCAGCGTCAGCCACGCCTGAGCGACGCCCCACCAGGCGACCCTGGCGCAAAAAAATGAGCGACTGCGGCACACCGTCCTGCGGCCCGAGCACGGTGGCCTCGGGCGGAAAGTAGCGTTCGGACGCCACGCGAACCAGCGACTGAACATGGCTGCGGTTCATTCGCGCAAACGGCAGATGGGCCGCCAGACTGTCCGTCCAGTGTTCAATCAGTGGCTTGGAGGGCTGCGCTCGCATGCGTCAACCATACCAAAGGCCAAAGGCGAGAGAACCGCAGCAAGCCAAATGCGACTCGACCGCAAGCGCGAACGCAAGCTCTTCAGGCCCAAAGTATTCGGGTTTATCCGTACTCGGACCCCCTGTAGCGGTAAAAACATGCTTGAAGTAAGCTAAGAGTCAGCCCAGAAACCATGATGAGGGCTGTCACAAAAAGACGAACGCTGTCTGGGGCAGGTCCAAGACGTCCGCATGCTTCAATTCCTGAATATTCTTCAGCTTCTTCTCTACATCGGTTTACTGGCCTTGGCCGGTCAGGGCCTGCTTTATCTTTTGGCCGGCCAAAAGCGCGAGAACAACCTGTTCTACCAACTCTTCCAGGTGCTCAACAGGCCTTGGCTGGGAATCGCACGACTGATTTCTCCGTCGCGAATCGACCCCCGGCACCACGGCTGGGTGGCTTTTTTCGTCACCTCGGTGCTCTATATTGCGGTCACTCTGGCCAAGATCGAGCATTGCGTGAGCGTAGGCATGGAGACCTGCCGATGAGCGGACCGTGGGCTTTGGCATGGCTCAAGCTGATGACCATGTGCCAGCTGACACTGGGGCGGCAGGACGCAGCCATGGAGTGCCTGGATCGCATGCTCGAGATCGATCCGGACCACCTCTACGCGCTGTCAAGCCGGGCCCATCTCAAGGCTCAGCTCGAAGACCGCAAGGGCGCCTTGCGAGACTACGCGCGCCTGACGGCCTTGCCCGAAGCAAGAGCAGCCGACTTTTTCAATCAGGGCTTCCTTCAGGAGGCCGGCGGCCAGCTCGAGGCGGCCGAGCAGAGCTTTCGCAAGGCCATCGCCCTCAATGAAAAACTAGACCGAGCCTGGTTCGGCCTGGGTCTGGTGCTCATCCGCCAGTCCCGCTGGGACGAGGCCATCACTGCGCTCAAGCGCAACACCCAATTGCAGCCCATGAGTCCGTATGCCTGGTGCGAACTGGCGCGGATTCATGCCAAACGCCAGGAGCCCGAGGAGGCGGCGAAGATCATTCGCCATCTGCAAGGGTTTGAGCCCAAGGTCGCCGCCCAACTGGCACGCGAAACCGGGATCAACGTGAAAGCGAACCCGGTCTAGTTGCGATCCGGCTGCAAGCTGGAATGAGGGCAGTCATTCCAGCGGATCGCGGGTCCATCAACCCTCAGGGTTGGGAACAAGAGGAGACATGCTTCATGCAATTGACTGAATCGCACCGCCAGTACTGGCGGAAAAACCTCAATATCACGGCCTGGCTCTTGCTGGCGTGGTTTGTGGTGACTTATGTCGTGAGCTTTTTTGCGCGCGACCGGAGCTTTACCTTCTTTGGCTGGCCCTTCAGTTTCTGGGTGGCCTCCCAAGGGTCTCTGATCGTCTACGTGGTGATCATCTGGTTCTATGCCCGCTACATGAACCAGCTCGACCAGGAACATGGCGTGGCTGAAGCCGAGGAGGACTGATCATGGCTGGAATGACCCCTGAAACAGAAGGCGGCATGTTTGGCGCCTCGAGCAACGCAGCTTTTCGCAAGCAGCTCAACAAGGTGTACAGCTGGTACACCGGCGGCTTTTTGATCTTTGTGGTTGCCTTGGCCATCCTCGAGCAAATGGGACTGCCTCGCAATTACATCGGCTTTATCTTCCTGATTGCCACCGTGCTGCTGTACGCGGGCATCGGCATCATGAGCCGGACCAACGACGCGGCCGAATACTATGTGGCCGGACGACGCGTTCCAGCCATGTACAACGGCATGGCCACCGGCGCTGACTGGATGAGCGCGGCCTCCTTCATTGGTATGGCCGGTACGCTTTACCTGCAAGGCTACGGCGGCCTGGCCTTCATCATGGGCTGGACCGGTGGCTACTGCTTGGTGGCGCTGTTCCTGGCGCCCTATTTGCGCAAGTTCGGGCAATTCACCATTCCCGACTTCCTGGGCGCGCGCTACGGCGGCAACCTGGCCCGTCTGGTTGGCATCCTGATTGCCATCATCTGCTCGTTTGTGTATGTGGTGGCACAGATCTATGGCGTGGGCCTGATCACCACCCGGCTGACCGGCGTGGACTTCAGCATCGGTATCTTCCTGGGCCTGGGCGGCATTCTGGTCTGCTCCTTCCTCGGCGGGATGCGGGCGGTGACCTGGACCCAGGTGGCCCAGTACATCATCCTGATCATTGCCTACATGATCCCGGTGGTCTGGCTGTCGGTCAAGCAGACCGGCGTGCCCATTCCGCAGGCCATCTACGGCTATCAGCTGCAGAAGGTGACCGAGAAGGAAAAAGCCCTGCGCGAAGATCCCAAAGAAAAAGAGGTGATCGCCGTCTTCAAGGCCCGCGCCGACGAATTGGACGCCAAGCTCAAGGACGTCAAGGCAGCGCTGGAGGCCGACACGGCTGCAGCCACCAAGAAAATCGAGGACCTCAAGGCTGCCAATGCGCCGGCTCCCGATATTGCCGCTGCCGAGAAGGCATTGGCTGCGCTACCGAAAGACGAAGAGGCTGCCAAGAAAGCCTGGACAGCTGCAAGAACCGCAGCCATGGCTCGCACTGCACCGCTGGGTGGCATGCCCAACCACGCGCAACAGTTTGCCGGCAATCCTGACGGAGACGAGAAGGCCAAGGCTGCGTACGATACTTCTCGGCGCAATTTCCTGGCCCTGGTGTTCTGCCTGATGGTGGGTACGGCCGCGCTGCCGCACATTCTGATGCGCTACTACACCACCCCGTCGGTGAAGGAGGCCCGCAGCTCGGTGACCTGGTCGCTGTTCTTCATCTTCCTGCTCTACTTCACCGCGCCAGCCCTGGCGGTGCTGGTCAAGTATGAGATCTTCACCGTGCTGGTGGGAACACCGTTTGACAAGTTACCGGCCTGGGTGTCCCAGTGGGCGGCGGTAGACCCGACCTTGCTGTCGGTGACCGACGTCAACAAGGACGGCATCCTGCAGCTCGGCGAGATGCGCATCGGCGGCGACATCATCGTGCTGGCCACGCCCGAAATCGGCGGCCTGCCCTATGTGATCTCCGGCATGGTGGCTGCGGGCGGTCTGGCTGCTGCGCTGTCCACAGCCGACGGTCTGCTGCTGACGATTGCCAACGCGCTGTCGCACGACCTGTACTACAAGATGATCGACCCCAATGCGCCTACCAGCCGTCGGGTGATGATCTCCAAGGTACTGCTGCTGGTGGTGGCACTGGCTGCGGCCTACACCGCCTACACGGTGTACGTAACGAAGCAAGCGGACATTCTGTTCCTGGTGTCTGCAGCCTTCTCGTTTGCCGCAGCAGGCTTCTTCCCGGCACTGGTGCTGGGTATCTTCTGGAAGCGAGCCACCGCCGCAGGCGCGGTGCTGGGCATGATCGCAGGCTTTGGTATCACCCTGTACTACATGGCCTCCAATCACCCCTGGATGCGCACCATCTTCGGCGTGACCGATCCGGTCAGCCTGTGGTACGGCATCCTGCCCATCTCGGCCGGTGTATTCGGTGTGCCGCTGGGCTTTGCGGTGATCATCCTGGTGAGCCTGTTCACCCCCGCACCCAACAAAGAGGTGCAGGAATTGGTCGAGCATGTGCGCTATCCCAAGATCGCTGGGGATATCGACACCCGCGCGACCTGATTGGACATAAGAGGCCCCCAAACGGGGCCTCCAATTAAAACGCCCACTTCGGTGGGCGTTTTTTTTGGGCGGGCGTCAAGCCCGCACTAGCGCTTGCGGACGATACCGACCGGCACTTGCGCGGCATCGTCCCAAGCCGAGCCCGCAAACCAGGCGCCGCCATCGAGGTGGTCGCGCAGCATGGGCAGGGCATCAAGACCCCAGAACAGCTTGCCCCCCACGGCCACTGTGGGAACACCGAAAACACCCGCATCCAAAGCCGCCTGCGTGCCAGTTCGAAGCCGCAGCTTGACCTCGTCACTGGCCGGATCGGCAGGCGGCTTGAGCTCTTGCGTCAGATGCGCAAGGCGATCGGCCTCGAGCGGGTCGCCGCCTTCGGCCCAGACGTGCCGAAAAATACGCTCGCAGTGCCAGCGATTGGGCAATCGGTCACCACCACAAGCCAGAGCCAGACGCAGCAAACCCAAGGGGTTGAAGGGATGGCTCGCGGGCATCCGCATGGGCGTGCCCTGATGCTGAGCCAGCCACAGCACATGACGGTAGGTCCACTCGCGCTTGGCCGCAAGCTCAGCCGGACCGATGGTGCCGTGATGTTGCAGCAGGCTGCCAAAGAGCACCGGCTGGTAGCGCACCGCATGGCTGACCCCCTGCAAGACCAGCGGCAGGCGCTCGAAGGCCAGATAGGCGTACGGAGAGATAAAGTCAAAGTAGAAAGTGAGCTGCGGTACTTTCATACCTCATCCTCCGTCTGCAGCGCGCTGCGCAATCGACTTCCAAACCGCATGCCGACCCGAAGGCCTCATGCCGCCCCAGGCTGCAATTTCGTCGAGAGTGCGCAAACAACCCATACACAAGCCGGTGTCCGGGGCCATGCAACAGACGGACAGACAGGGTGAGGGCGGATCCGGCTCATCGGCGACGATGGCCGCACGGGCACGCAGCAAAGCGCGACCACGAGCCGCCAGATCCATGCCCTGCGTGGACACCTCCTCCAGGCGCGCGCCGCTCAATCGAGCCAGCTGGGCGGGCGAGGCAGGAAAGACGGCGTGCGGGTGCCCAGCCGCGGCCCAGACCTGATCGAAGCGAAAAAGGCTCAGATCGAGCAGCAACACCGGCGTCTGCAGATGCCCCAGAGGCGCCACACCGCCAATGGCAAATCCCGTACGCTGCCTGACGAAGTCGGCGTCGGCTCGCACCAGCTTGTGACCGCTGGGGCAGACACGGTCGGCCAACTTGCGTTCGTCGACTCGCTGGTCCCCCGAGGTCACCACCATCACGGCCATCTGGTCGGGCTCGCGCTTGAACACAATGCTCTTGGCAATCTGGCCGAGTTGCACCCCAAGAGCATCGGCCGCCTCCTGCGCGGTGCGGGCCGATTCATCCAGCAAACGCGGGGCATGGGCATGCCCACGCTCGGCCAGCACGGCCGCCACTCTTTGTACGGATTCAGGCAGGCTCACGCGGCGCGCTTGTTAAGAAGCGCGGTCGCCGCGCGGGAGTTGGGCTTGCGATCGAGGAAGCTGCTAATGAATACGCCCGCATCGATGAGCTTGTCCAGATCGATGCCTGTGTCTATGCCCATGCCATGGAGCATGTAGACCACGTCTTCGGTGGCTACATTGCCGGTCGCCCCTTTGGCATAAGGGCAGCCACCCAGGCCGGCAGAAGAACTGTCGTACTGCCAAACGCCCATCTCCAGGCAAGCGACGGTGTTGGCGAGCGCCTGGCCGTAGGTGTCATGGAAGTGGCCCGACACATCGGCCAAGTCATAGTGCTCAAGAGCGGCCTCCATCGCGCGCTGCACCTTGCGCGGGGTGCCCACACCCACGGTATCGGCCACGCCGGCATGCTGCACGCCGATGGCCTTCATCAGGCGCGCGACCTCGCCCACCGACTTCGGCGACACCTCTCCTTGATACGGACAGCCGACCGCCACCGAAATGGCTCCGCGCACATAAATGCCCTGGCTGCGTGCCTGCTCGACCACTGGCCTGAAACGCTCAATGCTCTCGGCAATCGAGCAGTTGATGTTGCGTTGGCTAAAGGCCTCGCTGGCGGCAGCAAAGACCACGATCTCATCGGGCCAGTGGGCACGTGGAGCCGAAAGCGCGGTCTCCAGCCCCTTGAGATTGGGCACCAGCACCGAATAGCGCACATCCGGGCGCCGCTCAATGCCGGCCATGACCTGCGCGTTATCGGCCATCTGCGGCACCCATTTGGGACTAACAAAACTGGTGACCTCGATTTCCTTGAGGCCCGCGTCCTGCAAGCGGTGCACCAGCTCGATCTTGACCTCAGAGGGCACCTGACCTTTTTCATTCTGCAGGCCATCGCGCGGGCCTACATCGACCAATTTGACTTTGGAAGGCAGATTCATCTCTCTCTCCACAAAAAACAGCTCAGTATCCTACTTCGACCCGAACCCGGCCGCCCAAGCTGTCCGGTGGCGTCCCTGCCTCCAGCGCGCCTATCTTGGCGATGATCTGGTCCAGACTCTCGCGGCGCAAGGTTCGGGCTGACGTGTGAGGGGTCAAGGTGATGCGCGGATGACGCCAAAAGGGATGCTCAGCCGGCAAGGGCTCCTGCCGAAACACATCCAGCAGGGCCCCGGAGAGATGACCGCAGTCCAGAGCGGCGAGCAAGTCCTCCTCAACCAGATGACGGCCGCGCGCCACATTGACCAAGTAAGCGCCGACCGGCAGGCGCATCAAGGACTGACGATTGAGAATATTTTCGGTCTCAGGCGTGAGCGGCAGCAAATTGACCAGCACCTGGCAGCCGGCAAGAAACGCATCGAATTGCGCCGGGCCAGCGAAGGTATCGACGCCGCCGATTGAATGAACGGTGCGGCTCCAGCCCCGCAGCGGAAAATCAAAGGCTGCAAGAGCAGCCAGCACACGCTGCCACAAGACACCCAGCCCCATCACGCCCACGCTGAACTCGCCGCGCGCGCGCGGCTTGCGCTGCTGCCATCGGCCAGCCCGGGTGTCGGCTTCGACCGCCTCCAGTTCTCGGAAGACGCGTATGACCGCCTGGCAGACATACTCGGCCATCTGTACTGCCATGCCGGCGTCGTCGAGCCTGAAAACCGGGACACCCGCGGGCAGCTTGAGCTTGAGCAGCGCATCCACGCCGGCGGCCACATTAAAGAGGGCCTTGAGCCGAGTCTGCTCATCGAGCAGTTGCTGCGGAGGCGCCCAGACCAGGGCGTAATCGGCCGGGGGAGCGCCAGCCTGCCAGGGCTCGACCACCGCCCCAGGAAAAGCCGCGCGCAATGCCGCCAGCCAAGGCTCAGGTTCCACCGTCAGGTCGTGAAAGACGATGCGCATCAGGCACTCATGCGCAAGAGCTCGGCCCCTTCGGCCACCTGATCGCCAGGGGCATAGAGCAACTCCGAGACCAAGCCATCAGCCGGTGCCGCAATCGTGTGCTCCATCTTCATGGCCTCCATTACCGCCAACGCCTGGCCCTTGCTCACCCGATCGCCGGCCTTGACCATGAAGTCGATGATCTTGCCTGGCATAGGCGCACTCAGGCGCCCGCCTTCTTGGGCCTCATCTCCCGCCACGGCCAAGGCATCAATGAGCCGCAGACGGGTCGCACCCTGGGGGGTAAACACATGGGCCTGCTCCCCCTGCCAATAGACGCGCGCACGCAGCGACTGCCCCTGCCAATCGACCTGCAGCGCCTGCTCGCGCGCCTGAAACACCAGGGGCTGGGCCGGCGCATCATCGAGAGCCAACTGCAGGCTGTGATCGCGCAAATAGGTGAGCGTGGCGCGCAAGGACTGGCCGGCGTACTCCAGGTCAAAGCGCCGTTGGGCCAGACCATGAGAGCGCCAACCGTCACGGGCACTAAAGGGATCATCACCAGCCAAGCCCTGCTCAACCCACAGGATGTGGGCCACCACGGCTGCTGCAGCCATCTGCGCACCAACCCGGTCTTGCTGAAACAGGCGCTCCGACTCTCGGCTGATCAGCGCGGTATCAAGCCGGGCCTGCGCGAAAGAGGGCGTGGCCAAGACATGCCGCAAGAACTGGACATTGGTGTTCAGACCCACAATATGCAGCTCCGCCAGCGCAGCATCGAGTCGAGCCAGGGCCTGCTGGCGCGTCTGTCCGTGAACGATGAGCTTGGCCACCATCGAGTCATAAAAAGGACTGATTGCATCGCCTGGCCGCACGCCGTCGTCGATGCGAACCTCGCCGACCGTGAAACTGGTGCAGGCTGGCCGGTTGTAGACAGCCAGGGTCCCGGTGGCGGGCAAGAAATTGTTGTCCGGGTTTTCAGCACAGATCCGCGCCTCTATCGCATGGCCGATAAGCGGAATCTGCTCCTGGCTCAGCGGCAAGGGCTGACCAGCGGCCACCCGCAGCTGCCATTCGACCAGATCCAGGCCGGTGATTGCCTCGGTCACCGGGTGCTCCACCTGCAAACGCGTGTTCATCTCCATGAAGAAGAACTTCATCGACTGCGGCTGATCGTAGGAGGTCTGCTCGACGATGAATTCGACCGTTCCCGCCCCCACATAAGCGACGGCCTGCGCGGCAGCGACGGCCGCCTCACCCATGCGCTTGCGCAGATGCTCGGTCATGCCCGGAGCCGGCGCTTCTTCCAGTACCTTCTGATGGCGCCGCTGCACCGAACAATCGCGCTCGTGCAGATAGACGCAGTTGCCATGCCGGTCGGAGAAGACCTGTATCTCGATATGACGCGGGCGCTGCACATATTTCTCGATCAGCACCGCATCATCGCCAAAGCTGCTGGCGGCCTCGCGCTTGCAACTGGCCAGCGCTTCTGCAAAGTCCGCTGCCTTCTCTACAGTGCGCATTCCCTTGCCGCCACCGCCCGCGCTGGCCTTGATCAGTACCGGATAGCCGATACGCTCGGCCTCGGCCTGCAGCAGGTCGGGGTCCTGATTGGCTCCGTGATAGCCGGGCACCAGCGGCACGCCGGCCTGATCCATAAGGCGCTTGGACTGAGCCTTCAGCCCCATGGCCTTGATGGCTCCAGGCGGCGGGCCGATAAACACCAAAGCAGCATCTTCGCAGGCCTGAGCGAATTCTTCGTTCTCGCTTAGAAAACCATAGCCCGGATGGATGGCTTGTGCGCCAGTGGCCCGAGCCGCGTCGATGATGCGCTGCCACTGCAGATAGCTCTCACGCGGCGGGCTTTCCCCCACATAAACCGCCTCATCGCAGACCGCCACGTGCTTGGCCTGGGCGTCCGCCTCGGAATACACCGCCACCGTGCGGATACCCATGCGGCGCGCGGTGGCGGCCACACGACAGGCAATCTCACCACGGTTGGCGATCAGAATTTTTTGGAACATGTCTTCCTCTCAGGCTATCCAGTTCGGGGGGCGCTTGTTCAGAAAAGACTGCACCCCCTCGCGGCCCTCGGGGCTGGCGCGCATATCGGCAATGCGACGCGCAGTCTCGGCCCTTAGCGCTTCGTTGAGGGGCTGCCCAGCCACATCACGGACGAGCTGCTTACAGGCCCGGACCGCCGCCGGTCCGGTGGCCACCAAGGTATTAATGAGTGTCGCCACTCGCTCATCGAGCGCCTCCGGCTCGCACAACTCATGCACCAGTCCGAAGGCGTGGGCCTGTGCGGCTGTAAACCGTTCGGCAGTGACAAAGTAACGACGCGATGCCTGCGCGCCCAAGGCGCGCACCACATAAGGACTGATGGTGGCTGGCAGCAGGCCAAGGCGCGCCTCTGAGAGACAAAAAGCAGCGGTGTTCGATGCGACCACCACATCGCAGATGCTGGCCAGGCCCATGCCCCCGGCGTAGCAGTCCCCCTGAATCCGGCCCACCACCGGGACCGGGCACTGATCAAGCGTCCACAGCATGTCGGCCAGTTGCTGCGCATCCTGCCGATTCTGATCCCAGCTGTAATCGGCCATGGCCCGCATCCAGTTCAGATCCGCGCCAGCACAAAAGGCCTTGCCCCGTGCAGCCAGCAAAACCACGCGCAGCTCAGGCTCGGCGGCCAGACCAGCGAATACACCGGTGAGATCGGCAATCACCCTATCGTTGAAGGCATTGCGAACCTCAGGACGATTGAGCCAGACCTCGGCCACTTGTGGACTGGGTCGCAAGACTTCGATCACATCAGACATGAATGACCCTTCAAAAACATCACCAGAGCGGCGCCTCAATAGCGCTTGGCCACTTCCTCAAGCATGACTTCGGTGGCGCCGCCGCCTATGGCCAGCACCCGGGCGTCTCGCCAGAGCCGCTCCACCGCCGTCTCGCGAATAAAGCCCATGCCGCCATGAAACTGCTGGCAGGTCTGCACCACCTCATTGACCAGTTCACCCGTCAGCGCCTTGAGCATCGAGACCTCCTGAACGATGTCATGGCCTTGCGTCACTGACCAGGCACAGTGGTACATCAATTGCCGCGCCGCACGCGTCTTGGCATCGAGCATGGACAGACGCTGACGTATGGTCTGCTGTTCCCACAAGGGGGCACCAAAGGCCTGGCGCTGGCGCACATGATCGAGGGTCAAGCGCAGTGCCTGTTGGCAATGGCCCACCGCCATCGCCCCCAAAGCGATCCGCTCGGTCTGAAAGTTTTGCATGACCGAATAAAAACCCTTGTGCTCCTGGCCCAAGAGGTGACCTGCGGGAATGCGAACGTTATCGAATACCAGTTCAGCGGTGTCGGAGGACAGCCAGCCCGTCTTCTTGAGGGCGCGGCCCACGCTAAAACCGGGCGTACCCTTCTCGACGATGAACATCGACATGTCCCGCTTGCCCGGTCCAGTCTTGGCCGCCACAAAATACACATCGGCATGGACCCCATTGGTGATGAACATCTTGGTGCCGTTGAGCACCCATTGGTCACCCTCTCTGCGCGCCGTGGTGCGTATGCCCGCCACATCTGAACCCGCTCCCGGTTCCGTGATGGCCACTGCGCTGATGCAGTCGCCTGCGGTGATGCGCGGCATGTAACGCGCCTTCTGCTCAGACGTGCCAGCATGGTGCAAATGCGGACTGGCCATATCCGTGTGCACCAGCACGGTGATGATGAAGCCGGCAAAGGTGGACTGTGACAAGGCCTCGGCAAAGACCAGGTTGGTCAAAGCATCGGCCTGGCCACCGCCGTACCGGCTCTCGTACATCAGACCGAGCAGACCCGCACGGCCCATCCGCTGCAGTACGGCCCGCGGCACCATGCCCTGCTCTTCCCAGGCCTGGGCATGAGGCTCGACCTCGCGGGCGATGAAGCGGGCCACCTGCTCGCGCAGCAGGGCGTGTTCGGGGGTGTCGTAGACGGTGGGCTGCATACCGGTCCTGAGTTAAGGTGGGTCTGATCGGAGCACACCCCGCATCACATACGAAAGACTCCGAATTTGGGCTCTCCGATCGGCGCATTGAGCGATGCCGACAAGCCCAAAGCCAGCACCCGGCGGGTATCGGCCGGATCGATAACTCCGTCGTCCCATAGGCGCGCGCTCGAATAGTAGGGATGGGACTGCTGGGCAAACTGGTCCAGGATGGGCTGCTTGATCGCCTGCTCTTGCTCGGCCGTCAGCGTGCCGCCCTTGGCCTGCACTGCATCGCGCTTGACTGTTGCCAGCACGCCGGCAGCCTGTTCGCCTCCCATCACGCAAATTCGCGCGTTCGGCCACATCCAGAGAAAGCGCGGCGAATAAGCCCGGCCACACATGCCGTAATTGCCGGCGCCGTAGCTGCCTCCGATGATGACGGTGAACTTGGGCACGCTGGCCGTAGCCACCGCGGTCACCATCTTGGCTCCGTGTCGGGCAATGCCCTCGTTCTCGTACTTGCGCCCGACCATAAAGCCAGTGATGTTCTGGAGAAAAACCAGCGGGACTTTGCGCTGGCAGCACAACTCGATGAAGTGGGCACCTTTTTGCGCCGACTCTGAAAACAGCACCCCGTTGTTGGCGATGATGCCTACCGGCATGCCCTCGATATGCGCAAAGCCGCACACCAGGGTACTGCCAAAGCGCGCCTTGAACTCCTGCAACTGGCTGCCGTCGACGATGCGGGAAATCACCTCGCGCACGTCGTAGGGCTTGCGCGTATCCGTTGGAATAACGCCGTAAAGCTCTCGGGGGTCGTACAGGGGCGGGGTTGGCTTTTGCAGACGCGAGTCGATTTGTTTGGTGCGATTGAGCGTGGCCACCACCTGGCGGGCCAAAGACAGCGCATGCGCATCGTGGCGAGCCAGATGATCGGCCACGCCGGAGAGCCGGGTGTGCACATCGCCGCCGCCCAGATCCTCGGCACTGACCACCTCGCCGATCGCCGCCTTCACCAGCGGAGGACCGCCCAGGAAAATAGTGCCCTGGTTCTGAACGATGATGGTCTCATCACTCATGGCCGGCACATAAGCGCCTCCTGCGGTGCATGAGCCCATGACCACCGCAATCTGTGCGATGCCTTGGGCGCTCATATTGGCCTGGTTGTAGAAGATGCGTCCGAAATGGTCGCGATCAGGAAACACCTCATCCTGATTGGGCAAATTGGCGCCCCCGGAGTCGACCAGGTAAATACACGGCAGACGGTTTTGTTGCGCCACCTCCTGAGCCCGCAAGTGCTTCTTGACCGTCATCGGGTAGTAAGTCCCGCCCTTGACCGTGGCATCGTTGCAGACAATCATGCAGTCCACACCACTGACGCGCCCCACGCCTGCGATCAAGCCGGCACAGGGCGCCTCCTCGCCGTACATCGCATGGGCCGCCAGAGGGGCCAACTCCAGAAAGGGCGTGCCGGGATCGAGCAGCATCTGCACCCGCTCGCGTGGGAGCAGCTTGCCTCGCGCCACATGCCGGGCACGCGCGGTCTCACCGCCTCCGGCGGCGGCCTTGGCCAGCTGCAGCTTCAAGTCTTCCACGGCCGCCTGCATCTGAGCAGCATGAGCCGCAAAGTCGGCCGATCGAGGATTGAGTCGAGTTTGAAGGATGGGCATAAAGCGGAGACTCCTGTCCAGCCAGGCCTGGGCAAGGACCCCAGGACGCATTGCAAGCGCCGGCTTGGGCCACAAGGATAAGCCAGAGCGGACCGTTCGCGAGCGCGGACGATTGATAAATCGTGCCAACTTATTCACAAAATCAACGGCTCCGGCCGATTGCGGCACACTAGCGCCGTGCGCAACTCCACCCATCGCCCATCACCCCTGAAGCGCCCAGCGGCCAAAGTTACACCGATGGCCCTGGTACGCCCGATCCTGCAGGCCTATGCGGCACGCGGGCTAGACCCGTCTCACGCCCTCGCGGCCGCACAAATCAGGCCAGCTGCCGTTCGCAGTGCATCGGCCCGCATCAGTGCCGAGCAAATGGAGCGCATCTCCGGCTTTGCCATGAAGGAACTGGACGACGAATCCCTGGGCTGGAGTCGACGCCGACTACCCTGGGGCAGCTACGGGATGCTGATCCGGGCCAGCCTGAGCGCTCCGAATCTGGGCGTAGCCCTCAAGCGCTGGTGCCGTCATCATGGGCTGATTTGCGACAACCTGGCCTTGCACGTAGAAGCCGAAGGCGCCTGCATCGTGCTCAGCGAAATAGAGCCACTGGATGACCTGCGCGAATTTTGCATGGTGTCCGTGCTGCGCAATCTGCACGGCGTGGCTTGCTGGCTGATCGACTCACGAATGGCCCTGCGGCGCAGCGAATTCCCCTATCCCGCTCCAAGCCATGCGCAAATCTACCCTTTGATTTTTCCAGGTCCGATCCGCTTTGATGCGCACGGTGATGGACCCAAGCAAGCCCGCCTGTGGTTCGATCCGAGCTATCTGGACTTGCCCATCCGTCGAGACGAGAAGGCCTTGAGACAGATGCTGCAGCGGGCACTGCCGCTGCAGGTCTTGCCCTACCGCCGCGATCGGCTGCTGCTGCGGCAAGCTCGCGAGATACTGCTTCATCAACCCGAGACTCTGCACAATGCGTCGGCCCTGGCCCGCGCACTCGGTCTGTCGGTGCGCACGCTGCACCGGGCTCTAAAAGAAGAAGGGGTTCGGCTTCAAACGCTCAAGGACGAGGTGCGACAGGAACGGGCCCGGGAGATGCTCAAGCGCACACAACAGCCGATCAAACAAATCGCGGCCAAGGTGGGATTCCGCAGCGAGCAGAGCTTTGTCCGCGCCTTCAGGAAGTGGACCGGCTCGACCCCGGCCGCCTGGCGGGCGGCTCGCTAGGGCGGGGAGGGGCGGGCTTTTGCGACAGCAGGCGGCTATACCAAAGCCTGCTGCAACTGATCCATGCGCTCAAAAACCCGCTCCGCACCGGATTGCAGCAAGTCTTGCGCCGCAGCCCCAGGCGGACAGTAAGCCCACACCGTCGCTCCAGCGGCCACCCCCGCAGTGATGCCGGTAGGCGTGTCTTCAATGACCAGACAATGCGCCGGGTCGATCTCCAGATGGGCCGCAGCGGCGAGATAGACATCGGGCGCCGGCTTGCTGCGTGGCATCTCATGGCCGCTGAAAACCCGCCCGCTGAAAAATTCCAGCAAACCGACTCGACCGAGCATCATCTCGACCTTGTAGCGATCCGCCCCGGAGGCCACGGCCATGCGCCGCCCATAACGGACCTGCAATTGAGCCAGCAGCTCATGCACGCCCTCAATCGCTCGAATGCTCTGCTCAAGCGCCACATTGCGGCGCTGGTAGAAAGACTGCAGCCACTCTTCGGTCAACTCCCAGCCCGTATGTTGGCGCACCAAGTCGGCCCGGTTGCGCACCGTATGCCCCACAAAATGCGCCATGCACTGCGCCAGGGTCAACCGCCAGCCCCTTTCCTCGAGCATGTCGCGCAGCACACCACAGGTAATGGCTTCACTGTCAACCAGCACTCCATCGCAATCGAAAAGCAAGGCTTGGAACCGCATCAAGCCATTGTAGAAAAACCGCTCAACGAACCACCGAAGACCAGAACTCAACGATCAAGTGCCAGATCCAGCCACCGGCCAAGATCAGGGCGGTCAGGCCCGCCAGGCCCAAAAGCAGGGACAACACCAGCATCAGACCATCGCGAGTGAGCAGGCCCAGGCCGAGCATCAGGAGACTGACTGCCGGGAACAGATTGCCAAAAGGAATGGGCAGAAAAATGATCAAGGCCATGAGCAGCACCCACAGGGCCCAGAACCAGCGCATTGAAGAGGCATACAGGAGCGCCCAACGCGGCCTCAATCGCCTGTGCGCAAACAGGTACATCCAGGCCAGCCAGCGCAAACTTCGGCTGGCCGCTGCCGGGGAGATCTGCAAAAAGTCCAGGCGGCCGATACCCTGCATACCCTCACGCTGGCGGACCCAGCGCCAGGCCCAGACCATGATCGCAAAGCTGAACACGGTGCCGGTCCCGGCCACCGGTATCGTCGTGATCAGCGCCAACACGATCAACAGCACCGCCATGGTGGCCTGACCATGCATCTCCAGCAATTGCCGCAGCGACAAAGGATCACCGGGCCTGCCCTGCTGAAGGTCCAGACGCCGGCGCCTGGACTCACGCACAAAACGGCGAATAAAACCGCTGCTGAGCAAACTCACAGGAGGCCGTGACAAAACGGCACTCACAAGGCAGCGGACCGGCGACGCTGGCGACGGTTCCAAAGCCAATGCGCGGCCAGCGCAAGGGCCAACAGCACCAAGGCGCCCAGCACCCAGACCAGGCCAATGATCACCACCAGAAAAGTCCCCAGCCCCTCAAACGACAGGCCAAGCAGTCGCCACAGATCGAGCAGCCAGACCAGAAAGGCCTGCGCCGCCTGAACCAGGGCCGGGTCGAACCAGACCGACAACCAGACGGGCTGAGGCCATTGCGGCAAGGGCGCCAGCGTGCCCATCCAGCGCGGCAGCTCGGCAGCCAACCACCGGGCCAATTCAGCCATACCGGCCATCCCGACCGACCACAGCACCAGCAACAAGCCGGTGAGCAACCACAGACCCGCTTTCAAGACCGTTCTCCCCCGAGTCGCCTCATGCCAAATTTTGTCCCCGCAGCGAGGACGCGCGGATTGTGCATGGCCAACCAAAATCAATAAGCCCTATAGGACGAAAGCCTTAAAGCGCCCATGCGATTGCGCACCGCTGTCGCGATCGCGCCTTCTTGCCCCCGCTCAGCTCTTGCGGGTGGCGCTTTCGTTTTTGTGCGCCTCCAGGCTGACCACAGGCGCGCCGGCCTGCTTCCAGGCCGCAAAGCCACCATCGATATGGGCCACGTTGCGCATACCCATGTCCTCCAGCGTTTTGGCAGCCAAGGCGCTGCGCCAACCGGCCCCGC
This sequence comes from Polaromonas sp., assembly GCA_040381515.1. GTDB lineage: Bacteria > Pseudomonadota > Gammaproteobacteria > Burkholderiales > Burkholderiaceae_C > Polaromonas. The sequence goes on along the minus strand of JBEIHE010000044.1, from coordinate 2,088 downwards.
AGAACAGAACAAACTGCCGGGTTTCATCGGCAAACACCGGCTTGTGATAGGGCGAGGCAGGATCCACCCAGAACTCCAACATGCCGCGCGGAGCGAGCAAAGCGCCAGGCACAGTGCCCTCACGCTCCAGCTCGCGCACATCACGGATGTCCACCATCTGCACCTTGCCCTCATCCAGGCGACTGCGCACCTGGTCCACGCTGTAGGTCGTGACCTGGGCCATGGCCTCATCCACAAGCTGACGGTATCCCTTGGTAATCGGCATGCTTGCCTCTCCTTGAAAAAATCACTTGCGCCAGAAATGGCCGGTCAGCAGCACCAGCACCGAAAGCAGCTCAAGTCGACCGAGCAACATGGCAAAGGACAGCACCCAGGTCTGGAAGGCACTGAGGCCGCCAAAATTACCGGCCGGTCCCACCTGACCCAAGCCAGGGCCAATGTTATTGACCGTGGCCACCACCGCCGAGAAGGCGGTCACGATATCCAGACCCGAGAACAGCAGCAGCATGCTCAGGCCTACCGTCGCTGCGCCGTAGATCAGCATGAAGCCCAGCACCGCCGTCATCACCGGCACCGGCACGACCGCCTGGCCCAAGGTCACCGGATTGACCACCCGCGGATGAATGATGCGCACCAGCTCGCGCCGCGCCTGCTTGACCAACAAAATCATGCGCACCATCTTGATACCGCCGCCGGTGGAGCCCGCGCAAGAGGCAAAGCAGCCCAGAAACAACAACAGGACCGGTGCAAAAACAGGCCACTGCGAATAGTCGGTCGCGGCATAGCCAGTCGTGGTGGCCAGCGACACCACATGAAAGGCACTGGCGCGCAGGGCCTCCAGTCCATCGTCATAAACCCCATGCGTCAACAAAAGCAAGGTGACCACCAGGGTGGAGGCAGCCAGCACCGCCAGATAGGTGCGAATCTCCCGGTCGCCGCTGATCGGTCGGATCGATCGGCTGCGCAGCACGACAAAGTAACGCAGGAAGCTGATACCGGCCAAGGTCATGAACACTGTGGCAACTGTCTCGATGAGGGGCGAATCAAAGTGCCCCAGACTGGCATCATGGGGGGAAAAGCCGCCCAGTCCCATCGTGGTGCACATGTACATGAAGGCCTCGGCCCAGCTCATGCCCGCCCACCGGTAGGCCAGGAAGCAGGCCAGGGAAAACAGGAAATAGACCCCCCACAAGCCGCGCGCTGTCTCGGCAATGCGCGGCGTGAATTTGGTGTCCTTCATCGGCCCCGGCGTCTCGGCCCGATACAGCTGCATGCCGCCCAACCCCAGCAAAGGCAGCACCGCAACCACCAGCAGCATGATGCCCAGGCCTCCAATGAGTTGCAGAAAACAACGCCATACATTGACCGAAACCGGTAAGGCATCGAGCCCGGACAGCGCCGTGGCTCCGGTCGCGGTCAAGGCACTCATGGCCTCGAAATAGGCCTTGGTCCAGGTGATCTCGGGCACGCTGAACATCAGCGGCACCGCTGAATAAGCCGGCAGCACCAACCAGACCAGGTTGACCAGCAGGAAGCCATCGCGGGCCATCAGCTCACGGCGATGGCGCCGGGTCAGCCACCAAAGCAAGGCCCCGCTGCCCAGGGTCAGCACAAAGCCCGCCTCCCAAACCAGCAGATCAAAGGTGTCGTCCTCAAACCAGGCCCAGACGATGGGCACGATGAAGGCAAAGGAAAACGCCACGATGATTCGTGACATGACGGCCAGAACAGGCAGGGTATCGCGCAGCATCAGCCGAAGAAGGTGGCCTTGACCTGAAACAGCTTCTCCACCTCGCGCACCATGCGCTTGCTGGGGATGAAGATGATGATGTGGTCGTCGGTTTCGATCCGGGTGTCGTGATGCGGCATCAAGACCTCCGACTCCTGCCCCCGCTGCCGCACGATGGCACCAATGCGGGCGCCCTGGGGCAGGCCGACCTCCTGCACCCTGCGGCCAACCAGCCGCGAGGTCTGCGCATCGCCGCGCGCGACCCCTTCCAGGGCTTCGGCCGCGCCGCGCCGCAAGCTGTGAACCGCCACCACATCGCCCCGGCGCACATGCGCCAGCAATTCACCAATGACCGTCTG
>JBEIHE010000043.1:0-21999 GCA_040381515.1 Polaromonas sp. | reverse complement strand
CCCGGGCTTTTTTCCGAGCAAGATGTCTGACGGCCTGCTCAAGTCCATCGGACTCGATGAAATGGCCTCGCACGCGCCCTTGAATCGCTTGGGCGACGACGAAGATCTCAAGGGCGTCTGCGTGCTGCTGGCCTCCGATGCGGGCAAGCACATCACCGGCCAGTGGATTGCGGTCGACGGTGGCGTGTCGGTCGTCACCGGCGGCTGAACCTCATCCGGTCTTTGGCCCAGCCTTGGCTGTTTTCTAACCATCGGCCTGCCCATGAATTTTGGTGTTCACATTCCCTTCGTGGAGCATATCGGGTTTGAGCTCCTGCACTTTGAGGCTGGTGATTCCACAGTCCGGTACAGCCCGCGGCCTGAACACCTGAATATTTTTGGCAAGGTCCACGGCGGCGTTCTGATGACGCTGATGGACACCACCATGGCTCAGGCGGCCCGCAGTGTGCAGCCTGACCATGGGGCCATCACCATCGAAATGAAGACCAGTTTTTTCCGGCCGGCCGAGGGCAGAGCCCCGGTGCTGGCCAAAGGCAAACTGCTGCATCGCACCCGGTCGATGGCCTTTGTCGAGGCCACGATCTACGACGAATCCGGTCAAGCCTGTGCACATGCCACAGGAACCTTCAAGTACTCTCCGCTGTCTACGGCACCGATCTGAGTCCGGACGGTACAGCCTCAAGGAAACCCCATGCCTCAAAACCAGCTCGTCATTCTGGCCGCCCGTCCGCAGGGCGCTGCCAGCCTCGATCACTTCAAGCTGATCAGCCAACCCACTGCCGCCTTGCAGGACGGCCAGGTCTTGGTGCGTCACCACTATCTCAGTCTCGACCCCTATATGCGAGGCCGCATGAACGAGGGCAAAAGCTATGCCGCCCCACAAGCCCTTGGTGAGGTCATGATTGGCGGCACCGTCGGCGAGGTGGTGGAGAGCCGGTCGGGCCGTTTTGCGGTGGGTGATCAGGTGGTGGGCATGGGCGGCTGGCAGCTCTACAGCGTGGTCGATGCCGAGCAGCCGGGCGCTTTGCGCAAAGTGGACACCTCTCATGTGCCGCTGTCTCACTATCTCGGCGCGGTGGGCATGCCCGGCGTGACAGCCTGGCATGGGCTGGTGCGCATCATCGAGCCGCAAGCGGGCCAGACGGTAGTGGTCAGCGCCGCCTCGGGGGCCGTGGGCAGCGCGGTGGGCGTGCTGGCCAAGGCGCGAGGCTGCCGCGTGGTCGGCATTGCCGGCGGTCCCGACAAGTGCGATTACGTGGTGCGCGAGCTTGGTTTTGACGCCTGTGTGGACCACCGCGCCCACGCCGACACCGCTGCCCTGTCCAAGGCGATCAAGGCGGCCTGTCCGTCCGGGGTGGACGGCTACTTCGAGAATGTGGGCGGCAAGGTGCTCGATGCCGTCATGTTGCGCATGAATGCGTTTGGCCGCATTGCCATTTGCGGCATGATTGCCGGCTACGATGGGCAGCCGCTGCCCATGGCCCATCCGGCCCTCATCCTGGTGCAGCGGCTCAAGGTGCAGGGCTTTATCGTCAGCGAGCACATGCAAGACTGGCCCCCGGCTCTGAAGGAACTGGGGCAACTGGTCGGCAGCGGTCGCTTCCGTCCGCGCGAGACGGTGGCGCAGGGCCTGGAATCGGCCCCGCAGGCTTTTCTTGATCTGCTGCAGGGGCGCAATTTTGGCAAGCAGCTGGTGCGTCTGATCTGAAGTTTCTGCCTCCGCACGCATGGCCCGTACCCACGAAGTTTTCAACCAGGTCGAGCCACTTCAGGACCACGATCTTTTCGCGGGTGACCGCGGCCTGCAGGACGCCTTGCGTCTGCAGGCCCCAGGGCTTGATACCGCGGAACTGCAAGGCCTGGGCCGCTCGCTGGGCCAGGCGCACTGGCAAGCGCATGCCAGGCAGGCCCACCTGCACCCGCCCGTGCTGCACACCCACAGCCCGCAGGGCAGGCGTATTGACCAGGTGGAGTTCCATCCGTCCTACCACGCCCTGATGGGGCACGCCCTGTCAGCCGGTCTGCACGGCAGCGCCTGGGTGGAAGGGCGTGCGCATGCCCATGTGGAACGGGCCGCCGGTTTTCTGATGTTCGCCCAGCTCGACAGCTCGGTGCTCTGTCCGGTCTCCATGACGTATGCGGTGCTTCCGGCTTTGCGCGGCCATGGCGCCTTGTTCGAGGGTTTGGCCCCAAGGCTGGGCCATCGCAGCTATCAGCCCGACCTGCTGCCCTGGCCGGCCAAAACCAGTCTGACCATGGGCATGGGCATGACCGAAAAGCAGGGCGGATCGGATGTGCGGGCCAACACCACCGAGGCCCAGCCCGACGGGCATGACAACTGGGGTGACCGCTACCGCATCACCGGCCATAAGTGGTTTTTCTCCGCCCCCATGAGCGATGCCTTTCTGGTGCTGGCGCAGACGCAGGCGGGCCTGACCTGCTTCTTCCTGCCGCGGGTGCTGCCCGATGGCTCGCTCAATGCAGTGCAGATTCAGCGCCTGAAAGACAAGCTGGGCAACCAGGCCAATGCCAGCTCAGAAGTGGAGTTTGATCAGGCCTGGGCCTGGCGGGTGGGCGAGGAAGGGCGAGGCCTGACGCAGATTCTGGAGATGGGCACACTCACCCGCCTCGATTGCGCGCTGGGCACCAGCGGATTGATGCGCGCCGCCCTTAGCCTGGCTCTGGACCATGCGCGCCAGCGCCAGGCCTTCGGCCGTGCGCTAGTGGACCAGCCGGCCATGCAAAACCTATTGGCCGATCTGGCGTTGGAATCGGAGGCCGCCACCGCCTTGTCGCTGCGGCTGGCCCGTGCCTTTGACGAGCGCGGGCAAAGCCCGCAGGCGGCCTTGCTCTCTCGTCTGCTCACCCCGGTGGCCAAGTTCTGGATTTGCAAGCGCGGCAGCGCCTTTGCCCAAGAAGCCATGGAATGCCTGGGCGGCAACGGCTATGTGGAGGAGGGCGGGCAAGGCCTGATGGCCCGCATCTACCGCGAGATCCCGCTCAATTCCATCTGGGAAGGGGCCGGCAACATCATGGCCCTGGACCTGCTGCGCGCCTTGCGGCAAGACGACGCACTGGCCTGCCTGCAAGCCGAACTGCAGCCCGTTCGCGGTGCCCACCCGGCGCTAGACCGTGCCCTGCAGCGCTTGCCGGCCCAATTGGAGCAAATGGCCTCTGCGGTGCAAGCCCGTCGGCTGGCGCAAGAACTGGCTCTGCTGGTTCAAGCGGCTTTGCTTTTTCAGTCTGCACCCGAACCCGTGGCCAGCGCCTTTTGTCAATCGCGTCTGGGCGGCCAGTGGGGTCACAGCTTTGGCACCCTGGAGCCAGGCGCCGATTTGCAGGCGATTGTTTCCCGAGCCATGCCCCGGTAAGCCCAAACTTTTTTCAGCCACCTGCCCGGAAACGCTCTATGACGCCAGCCATTTTTTTGCATCACTACCCGGGCTCGCCCTTCGCCGAAAAAGCCCGCCTCATGCTGGGGTACAAGGGCCTGATCTGGCAGTCGGTCTTCATTCCCATGGTCATGCCCAAGCCCGATGTGGTGGCGCTGACCGGCGGCTATCGCAAGACGCCGATCCTGCAGATTGGGGCCGACATCTATTGCGACACCGCCCTGATTGCAGAAAAGCTCGAAGAGTTGCAGCCGGCCCCGGCCCTGTTTCCGGCCGGTGGCCAGGGTCTGGCCCGTACCGTGGCCCAGTGGGCCGATTCGTCGCTGTTCTGGGCGGCCGTGGCCTACAGCACCCAGCCCGCCGGCATGGCCCAGATGTTTGAGAAGGCCCCGGCCGAAGCCTTGCAAAGTTTCGCGGCCGACCGCAAGGCCATGTCGGCCGGCGCGCCCTCACTGCGGCCGGCCGACGCCACATCGGCCTATCGCACCTACCTGGACCGCCTGGACGATATGTTGTCCAGTGCAGGGCCTTATCTGCTGGGCGATCGGCCCTGCATCGCCGATTTCTCGGCCTACCATCCGCTGTGGTTCACCCGCAAGCAGACGCCGGCCCTGGCCGGCGTGATTGAGGAGCGGCCGCTGCTGACCGCCTGGATGGATCGCATGGCCGCGATCGGGCATGGACAAGTGCAGCGGTCCAGCTCGCAAGCGGCCATCGAACAGGCCAGGGCGCAGCCGCCCGCAGCGGTGGACGCTGGGTCTTTCCAGAACGACCACGGCCTGGCCCTGGGCAGCCGGGTCACGGTGGCGGCCGAGAGTTTCGGCACCGAGGCCACCGAAGGTGTGCTGGTGGCCGCCGCACCAGGCCGCTACACCCTGGCGCGTGAGGACGAACGGGCCGGCCGGGTGCATGTGCACTTCCCGCGCATTGGCTATGTGCTGCGGGCCGTGAGGAGTTAAGCGTATGCAATGGCAAGGCAAGACGGCCGTCATCACTGGGGCCGGTTCAGGTTTTGGTCTGGAGCTGGCCCGCATCGCCGCCCGCCAGGGCATGCGGCTGGTGTTGATCGATGTGCAGCAAGACGCCCTGGAGCAGGCCGCGCAAGAGCAAAGGGCGGCGGGTGCCGAGGTGCTGTCCTTTGGCCTTAGCGTGGCCGACGCCCAGGGCATGCAGGCTATGGCTACAACGGTGCAGCAGCACTGGAGCGCGCCGCATCTGGTGTTTAACAACGCGGGGGTAGGAGCCGGCGGCCTGGTCTGGGAAAACTCCCTGGATGATTGGCAGTGGGTGCTGGGTGTCAATCTCATGGGCGTGGTGCACGGTGTGCGCCTGTTCACCCCCATGATGCTCGAGGCCGCGCGCCAGGACCCGGCCTGGCGCGGCCACATCGTCAACACCGCCAGCATGGCCGGACTGGTGAACCCGCCCAATATGGGCGTCTACAACGTGAGCAAGCATGCGGTGGTCTCGCTCACCGAGACCTTGCACCACGACCTGCAACTGGTCACCACGCAAATTGGGGTGTCGGTGATGTGCCCCTTCTTTGTGGCCACCGGCATCAGCCAAAGCCAGCGCAACCGGCCGGGGCCATCGGGCAAGCCGACCCTGAGCCAGAAGGTGGGCGCCGCCATGATGGACAAAGCCGTCAAGGCCGGCAAGGTGAGCGCGGCAGAGGTGGCCGAAAAAACCTTTGCCGCCATTGCCGCCCGGCAGTTCTACATTTACAGCCACCCCAAGGCCCTGGCCTCGGTGCGCGAGCGCCTGCTTGATGTGGTCGAGGGCCGAACACCGGCTGATCCCTTTGAAGGGCGCGCCGAAGTCCGCGAGCAGTTGAAGGCGGCGCTGCGGGGGGAGTAGGGGCGGGTGCTTCGTTCGGGCAGTTGCCGACAAGTTCAGGCGAACGGGTTACCGCGGATGCGCTGGGCCTGACTCCGCGAATGTCCCCCGAGTCGGCTAGAGCCGACTCTCCTCCTTTATTTCGCTGCGTCAGGCCCAGTGCACTGCGACATCAGCCGTTCAAACTGCGTTCATTCACCTCGCGCCACTGCGCAAGTCAAGCCCAGTCCGTCAACACGCTATGGGAGAATCCCGCGCTTCCGGCTGGCCGTGGAGCCGCCGATTCCCCCAAAAAATCAGTCATGTCATCGCTTATTCAGCAAATCGCCCAAGAGCTGGCGGTCCAGCCGGCCCAGGTGCAGGCCACGGTTGATCTGCTTGACGGTGGGGCCACCGTTCCCTTTATTGCCCGCTACCGCAAAGAGGCCACCGGTGGCCTGGACGATGTGCAGTTGCGGCAGTTGCAGGAGCGCTTGGGCTATCTGCGCGAATTGCAGGAACGGCGCGCAGTCGTCCTGCGCAGCATTGAAGAGCAGGGCAAGCTCACGCCCGCGCTGCGCAGCGCCCTTGAGGCCGCCAGTTCCAAGGCTGACCTGGAAGACCTCTACTTGCCCTTCAAACCCAAGCGGCGCAGCCGTGGGCTGATCGCCCGCGAGGCCGGCCTGGAACCACTGGCCGACTTGCTGTGGGCCGACCCCACCCGGGTGCCGGAAGAGGAGTCCAAGGCCTATGTGCGGCCTGACAAAACACCGGCCGGTGATGACTTCACCACCGTGGCTGCGGTGCTCGATGGCGTGCGCGATCTGCTCAGCGAACGCTGGTCTGAAGACGCTGCGCTGCTGCAGGCGCTGCGCCAGTGGTTGTGGGAGTCGGGCGTTTTGTCGGTGCGACGCGTGGCCAGCAGGACGGGCACCACCCCGATCATGCCAAGTTCCGCGATTACTTCGAGCATGACGAGCCCATTCACCGGGTCCCCTCGCACCGTGCGCTGGCTATTTTTCGGGGGCGCAGCCTCGACATCCTGGAGGTCAAGCTACAAGTGCCGGAGCTCTTGGACGGCAGCGGCCGACCGGTTGTGCCGGGCCTGGCCGAAGCCCGCGTGGCCGACCATCTGGGCTGGTCGCACCAGGGTCGCGCGGCCGACGACCTGATTCGGCGCACCGTCTCCTGGACCTGGAAGGTCAAGCTCAGCCTGTCGCTGGAGCGCGATTTGTTCGGCCGACTGCGTGAGCAGGCCGAGCAGGTGGCGATCCAGGTGTTCGCCGACAACTTGCGTGATCTGCTCTTGGCTGCGCCGGCAGGGCCACGGGTGATCATGGGGCTGGACCCGGGCATCCGAACCGGCGTAAAGGTGGCGGTGGTCGATGCCACTGGGCAACTGGTGGAGACCGCCACGGTGTATCCGCATGAGCCCAGGCGCGACTGGGACGGCGCGCTGCACAGCCTGGAGGGCTTGTGCCGGCGGCATCAGGTGCAGTTGGTGGCTATTGGCAACGGCACCGCCAGCCGCGAGACCGATCGCCTGGCCGCTGATTTATTGCGCCGGCTGGGGCCGGGCATCGAGAAGGTCATGGTCAGCGAGGCGGGGGCCTCGGTGTATTCGGCCAGCGAATACGCCTCGCAGGAGATGCCCGATGTGGATGTGAGCCTGCGCGGGGCGGCCAGTATCGCCCGCCGGGTGCAGGACCCGCTGGCTGAATTGGTCAAGATTGAACCCAAGTCGATTGGCGTGGGCCAGTATCAGCATGACCTCAACCAGAGCCATCTGGCCCGCAGCCTGGATGCGGTGGTGGAGGACTGCGTCAACCGGGTGGGGGTGGACCTGAACACCGCCAGCGCGCCGCTGTTGGCCCGCGTCTCGGGCTTGACGCCCGCCACCGCCCGGGCGGTGGTGAACTGGCGCAACAGCCACGGCGCCTTTGGGTGCCGCAGCGACCTGCTCAAGGTCAGTGGCCTGGGCCCCAAGACATTTGAGCAGTGCGCCGGTTTCTTGCGCATACGCGGTGGCTCCAACCGCTTGGACATGACCGGCGTTCATCCCGAAACCTACCCGGTGGTTCAGCGCATCCTGTCGCACACCGGGAGGCCGATTGAGCAACTGATGGGCAATGCACCGCTTTTGCAGTCGCTCAAGCCCGAGCTTTTTGCCAACGACAGCTTTGGGGTGATTTCGGTGCGCGACATCTTGCAGGAGCTTGAGAAACCGGGCCGCGACCCGCGACCGGGCTTTCAGGTGGCCCGCTTGCGCGAGGATGTCCACGATCTGGCCGATCTGCGAGCCGGCATGCAGCTAGAGGGGACAGTCACCAACGTGGCTGCTTTCGGCGCCTTTGTCGATCTGGGCGTGCACCAGGACGGTCTGGTGCATGTCAGTGAATTGGCCAACAAGTTTGTTCGCGATGCCCGCGAGGTGGTTCGGGTGGGCGATGTGGTCAAGGTGCGGGTTCTGGAGGTCGATCTGACCCGCAAGCGCATTGCGCTGAGCATGCGTGCGCCCGATGCACAGCCGGGTGCGAGCCGGCCCGGTTCGATGCGTCCTGCGACTAAAGAGCGGGGGGGATACCCCGTGCGCGCGCCCGATCGGTCAAGCCCCGAAGGCACCGCCCTGGCGGCTGCCTTTGCCAAAGTTCAGCTCGGGGCAGGCAAGTCCGGAAGCGGGCGGGCATGAAAGCGCTGCGGCTTTATGCAGGACCCTTGGCGCTGGCACACATTCGCAGTCAGGGTCTGCGGCCGCAAGACGTGGCCACCATCCCTGGCGCTGCGGGCGGTCCCAAGGGCCTGATTCTGGGGCCGCTCGATCGCTTTGTGTTTGGTCAGTGGCTGGCTGGCAGCACGCAACCGGTCGATCTGGTGGGCGCGTCCATCGGTGCTTGGCGCCTGGCCACCGCCTGTCTGCAGGACTGCGTCAGCGCCTTTGAGCGGCTTGAGCGGGACTACATTGCCCAGCACTATGAACTGCCTCCCGGACGCAAGCGGCCGACGGCCGATCAGGTCAGTTTGGAGTTTGGGCGCAGTCTGCAGTCCTTCTACGGCGGTCGCATCCCGCAAGTGCTCGGTCATCCCCGCTATCGCCTGCACATCATGACCAGCCGTGGCATCGGGATGCTTGCGCGCGAGCACCGCGTGTTCACGCCGCTTGGTTATGCGGGTGCGTATCTGAGCAACGTCTTAAGCCGCGGCCTGCTCGACGCCTGGCTCGAAAGGGTGGTTTTTTCCAGCGGGCAGGGCGATCAGATGCACCCTTTGCCCTTTGCCACCGACGACTACCGCACCCGCCAGAGGGGCCTGACGGAAGAGAACTTCATGGCGGCGATTCAGGCCAGTTGTGCCATCCCTTTTGCCTTGCGGGCGGTGCACCACATCCCGGGCGCGCCGCGGGGCGCCTACTGGGACGGTGGCATCACCGACTACCACCTGCACCTGAACTACCAGAGCCCGCATCCGGGCCCGGGTATCGTGCTCTACCCGCATTTCCAAAGGCAGGTGGTGCCCGGCTGGCTGGACAAGGCGCTGCGCTGGCGTCATCACGCCACCCCCTATCTAGACCGCATGCTCTTGCTGGCACCCAACCCGCAATGGGTTCAAAGTCTGCCCAATGGCAAGCTACCCGATCGCACCGACTTCACCCGCTATGCCAACGATCTGAGCACACGCGTACGGGTCTGGACCGAGGCAGCACGAGCCAGTGAGATCCTGGCCGAAGAGTTTGAGGGCTGGTTGGAAAACCCCGATCCGAGCCAGGTGCAGGCCCTTTAGGTCCGCACCGCGCCCTACATTGAGGCTTCGAGCAGGCCCTGGTAGTCGTCCCGGCTGGCCAGTCGCGGGTTCATTTTGTGGCAGTGGTCGGCCAAGGCGCCGTCGATGATGCGGTCAAAGGCCGAAGCCTCCACCCCCATGGCCTGCAGGCCCGAGGGCAGACCGAGCCGGGCGTTCATGTCCCGCACCGCCTCAGCCAGATCGGCCGCCGACCCGCCGCTCAGGCCGATGGCCTGAGCCATGCGGGCCATGCGCTGGTCTTTGCGCACCGATTCGGCCTGCGCATTAAAGCGCAGGACTGCCGGCAGAAACATGGCATTGAGCGTGCCGTGGTGCAGCCTGGGATTGACACCGCCCAGGCTGTGACTGAGCGAATGCACGCAGCCCAGCCCCTTTTGAAAGGCCATGGCCCCTTGCATGGATGCGCTCATCATATTCAGGCGGGCCTCGCGGTCCTGGCCGTTGCGGGTGGCTTTTTCAATATGGGCCCAGGCGCGCTGCAGGCCATCGAGGGCAATGCCGTCTGCCGGCGGGTTGAAGGGCGCTGCCATAAAGGTTTCCATGCAATGCGCAATAGCATCCATGCCGGTGGCGGCGGTCAGCATGGGGGGTAGGCCCAGGGTCAGCTCAGGGTCGCACAGGGCCAGTCGGGGCACGATGTGCCAAGAGTGAAAGCCCAGCTTGCGGCCGTCGTCAAGAATCAGAATGGCGCCTCGGGCGACTTCGCTGCCGGTACCGGCGGTGGTGGGCACCGCAATCAGCGGGGCGGCCCGTTCGGTGATCTTGGGCGAGCCGCCCTCAATGGTGGCGTACAACTTGAGCGGGCCCTCATGGGTGGCCGCAATGGCCACGCCCTTGGCGCAGTCGATGGCCGAGCCGCCACCCAGGGCGATCAGCCCGTCGCAGTGGTTCTGCCGGTAAATTTCAGCGGCCGCCCGCACCGCCGCCTCAGTGGGGTTGGAGGGGGTTTGGTCAAAGACCGATACGCGGGTCTGGGCCAGGGCGTCGAGCGCCTTTTGCAAAATCCCCGCCGCCTTGACGCCGGGGTCTGTGACGATAAGCGGGTGACTGATGCCCAGTCGCTGGCACTCCTCCCTGAGCATTCGAAGAACGCCAAAGTCAAGTTGGACTTGTGTGATGTACTGAATCAGAGCCACGCGCGTCTCCTGCAAAATCGGCCTGATTCTCCGCCAAAAAACACCAGGTCAGGCCAAGGGATGACCGACCCCGATTTGCATGAGCGATTTCCAATCTCACCCCGAGTCACAACTGCTGCCGCAGGCCCGGCGCCTGATTGACAACATCCACCGAGCCGGGAGGCCGCCCATGCACGAGATGACGGTGGCCCAGGCGCGAGCCTTCTACGAGGCCGGCGCGCCCCTGCTGGATTTGCCCGCGCCCCCAGTGGGGCGGCTGGAGTCCCTGCGCCTGAAGGCCCGTGACGGACATCTGATGGCCGCTCGGCTGTATGCCCCGGCCGATCTGCATCAGCCGCCGGTGCTGCTGTATTTGCACGGCGGGGGATTTACGGTGGGCAGCCTCGATACGCATGAGGTGCTGTGCCGCCAGCTTTGCCTGCTGGGGCGGTGTGCGGTGGTCTCCCTGGACTACCGCCTGGCGCCGGAGCACCGTTTTCCGACGGCGGTGCACGATGCCTGGGACGCCCTGCAGTGGCTGGCCGCCGAAGGGTCAGCCCTGGGCCTGGACTGCAGCCGGCTGGCGGTTGGCGGTGACAGCGCCGGCGGTACGCTGGCGGCCGTTTGTGCGCTATTGGCGCGAGATGCAGGCCTTGCGCTGCGGCTTCAATTGCTGATTTACCCAGGCACCACCGCCCACCAGGACACCGACTCGCATCGACGCTACGCACAGGGTTTTTTGCTCGACCAGGAAACCATCTCTTGGTTCTTCAGTCACTACATCGATGCATCCGACCGGAGCGACTGGCGGTTTTCTCCACTTAACGCGGACGATCATGGTGGGTTGGCGCCGGCCTGGGTGGGTCTGGCCGAATGCGATCCTTTGGTGGACGAAGGCATTGCGTATGCCGACGCCCTGCGCATGGCGGGCGTGCCGGTCGATCTGGAAATCTACCGGGGCATGATCCACGGGTTCATGACCATGGGCAGGGCGCTGACGCCTGCGCGGAAGGCCCATTCCGATGCGGGTGATGCCCTGCAGCGCGCCTGGGGCAGGGCACGGTAGCCAGGCCGCTAAACTCGCGGCCATTGCCCTCAGGGGCATCGTCTCGCTGTGTTTAGGGTTCACCATGAAACGACAAGATCTTCGCTTCTTTCATCGCCTGCGGGTGCGCTGGGCCGAAGTGGACATGCAGAAGATCGTCTTCAACGGTCACTATCTGATGTACCTGGACACGGCCATGGCGGATTACTGGCGCGCGCTGGCGCTCCCCTATGAACAGGCCATGCACCAACTTGGTGGCGACTTGTACGTCAAGAAGGCCAGCGTTGAATACCACGGATCTGCGCGCTATGACGATGTGCTGGATGTCGGGCTCAAGTGCGTTCGAGTGGGCAATTCCTCCATTGAATTCTTAGGTGCTATTTACCGGGGTGAAGAGCTGCTGATCTCCGGTCAGCTGATCTACGTTTACGCCGACCCGGCCACCCAGACCTCCCGGCCGGTGCCCCAGGCGCTGCGCGACACCTTGCTGGGCTACGAGGCGGGTGAGCCGGTGGTGCAATTGCGCACCGGGCCCTGGTGGCAGATGGAGGACGATGCGATGCGGGTGCGCATTGAAGTCTTTGTGGAGGAGCAGCAAATTCCCCTGGACATGGAGCGCGACCCAGCCGATGCGGCGTCGCTGCATCTGGTGGCCTACAACCGTCTGGGCCAAGCGGTGGCCACCGGCCGTCTTCTGCCGGCTCAGGGGGGCACAGGGCGCATCGGTCGCATGGCGGTCAAGCGCGTGCTGCGGCACGCCAGTCTGGGTTCGCAGGTCTTGGCCGTTCTGATCGACTCGGCTCGCGATCGTGGCGACCGCCAGGTTCTGGTGCATGCCCAACAGACGGCCACCGAGTTTTATTCGCGCAGAGGCTTCAAACCCCAGGGCGAGGGTTTCGAAGAAGACGGTTTGCCGCACATCGAGATGGTGCGGGCCCTCTGAGCCCCTTGGCGTGGGCCTGCGCCACCTCCAGGCCCGGACGCTGGGCTCGCGTGCTCAGCCGCTCAGAGGCAGGCACCGTTGATCGCCAGAAGCTCGCGGCGAGTTTGGCCGGTGGTCTGTGGATCCCAGCTTCGTTCTTCCATCTGCACCTGCCAGTGGCCGCTGCTTGCGGACTCGACCATCAGCAAGGTGCTGCTGCGCGTGCCGTAGCGGCCGTCCGCAAAGCGAACCAACGCCGACGAAAGGGCCCGTTCCGCCTCGGCGGGAACGCCTGTTTGGGGCAATTCATGGTCCGGGGCAGGGTGGTGATCGCTCAAGGCAGCCCATAGACGTTCCTGAAGGGATTGGGCGTGCCCCGACTCGTCCAGGGCCCGTGCCAGCTCCTGCCGCAACTTGACTGTCTTGGGCCAGGGCGTGTCGAGAAAGGCATTGGACAGGCCATAGACGCCGGGAGTCAACGACTGGTGCTGCAAATGCACTTCGAGTTGCGCCGGGCCCGCACGCCGGTTGCTGATCCAGTGCCAGCGTTGCTGCACTAGGTCACCCACCACCAGGTTGAAGCCCTGGTAGGCCCGTGGATCGAGCCTGCTCATAAAGGCTTCTGGGGATTCAGTCCCATCGATCCAGGCCAGAGGCAGTTCGCCTCGCGATCGGTCGCCACCGCCTCGCTCAACCTCCCTTACATTGGTCAAGCAGGCCACCCGACCGTTTTCGCTCAGACCCAACCAGGTACCGCCGGCGCGGACATCGCGCCCACTGATCACCGTCTGCCCGTTTGGCGAGATCCATCTTTGCAGAGGCAGGGTAGGGCGGTCAAAGTATTCGTCGCGATTGGAGGCAAGCAGCAGCGGCCAGCGCGGATGGGCCCCAATCGAAAAAGCGATTAGGCACACGGCCACAGACCTTTAGCACCGCCCCGATGACCTTGGGACTTAGATGTCCTCAAGCAGCGCATAAGGCAGCGTCAGCAGGCTGAGAGCGGGACCGGTGGCCGGGTCGACGGCGCGCAATTGACCGGCTTGCGGTGAAGCGGCGCTGACCTGTATGGAGACGATGGCATCGAAGCCCCGCCCATCAGGCGCAGGGGCGGCGGCAGCGACCAAACCGCAGGCCTGCTGTGGATCGCTGTCGTGAAACACCTCCTGGCCGGTGGCTAGTGGGCCATCGGCATGCACCAGATAGGCCCTGCGCTTGATGCTGCCCCTGAACTGGCTTCGGGCCACCACTTCCTGGCCGGGGTAGCATCCCTTCTTGAAACTCACGCCGCCCACCGATTCGTAGTTGAGCATCTGGGGCACGAAGGCTTCAAAGGTGGCCGCGCCCACCATGGCAATACCCGATCGCACGCTCAGCCAGTGCCAGTAGGCCAGCGGCACCTCATTGAGGCCTTCAGGTGCTGCGGTGTCCAGCGGGGCCAGCCAGCAGGCTCGCGCCACCCCCGCCCCCGGATAGAGATGGATCACCCAAGCGGAGCCACAGTCTTGCCGCGCCCAGGGGGGCTGGCTGGAAAGCCCGGGGGCCACCGCATCGACGGCCGAGCCGGTCAATCCGACCATGCGGTAGCGATCGGTGACATCTTCAATGCGCGCTTTTGCCCGCAACACGAACATTGAGAGGCGCTTGACCATGGCGGCCACGCTGTCGCGCGCGCACAGCAGCAAGACTTGTTCTGTGCTGGGCTTGAGGACGATAAAGCTGACCTGCATGCGTCCCTTGGCATTGCAGTAGCCGGCCAACCGCGCCGCATCAGAGCCGAGGAGGGCCACGTCGTGGGTCAGTTGCCCTTGCAGGAAGGTGGTGGCATCGGCCCCGCTGACTTCGATCACCCCCATATGGGGCAGATGGACGCAACCCGATTGGACGGCAGAGGCGGCCTGAAGAATTGAGCTTGAATCGGACATGCTCAATTATGATCCTGCGTTGTTTTCCCGCCCATGCGTGGGCCTGACCTGACAAGTTTTTCCGTGCGAACTCTGCGCTGGCTTTTGGCCGCGATTCTCCTGGGGCTGACCCTGACCGCTGCCGCTGTGGTCTGGTGGCTGCACGCGCCGATCACCTTGCGGCTTGCGGCGGGCTCTGAGGCGCTGGATCTTCTGATTGAACCCGGAACGACGCCGCGGGAGATTGCCCGCGATGTCGGACGAGCCGGAGCCGAGGTCAACCCAGCGCTGCTGTTTGCCTGGTTCCGGCTATCGGGACAGGCGCGGCAGATTCGCGCAGGCAACTATGAGATTGCGCCAGGAACCAGCCCGCGCTCGCTGCTGCGCATGTTGGTCCTCGGTGAGGAGGCTTTGCGCCATGTGACTTTCCCTGAAGGTCTGCGGTTTTCTCAGGTGCGCGCGGTGCTCGCGCGGGCGGAGATGCTAAGACCCGATTCGCGCGATCTGAGCGACTCGCAGGTCATGGAGCGGATTGGATGGCCTGGGGTTCATCCGGAGGGACGCTTCTTTCCCGATACCTACAGCTACGGCAAAGGCAGCAGCGATTTACAGGTGCTGCAGCGCGCGGCCCGGGCCATGGACAAGCGGCTGGCCCAGGTCTGGGCCCAGCGCGAACCTGGCCTGCCGATCCGGTCGCCCGAGGAGGCCCTCATTCTGGCCAGCATCATTGAGAAAGAAACCGGCAAGGCCTCGGACCGCCCCCTGATCGCGGGCGTGTTCGTCAACCGCTTGCGCATCGGCATGCGGCTGCAGACCGACCCGACGGTCATTTACGGCCTGGGCGAGCGGTTTGATGGCGACTTGCGCAAACGCGACCTGCTGGCAGACACCCCTTACAACACCTACACCCGGGCCGGGCTTCCGCCCACACCGATTGCCATGCCCGGCAAGGCAGCGCTGCTGGCGGCGGTGCAACCGGCTCGAACGCCTGCGCTCTACTTTGTAGCCCGCGGTGATGGCAGCAGTCAGTTCAGCGCCACGCTGGAAGAGCACAATCGGGCGGTTGACAAATACATTCGCGGGCGATGAGCCTCTTGAGTTTTGGACATGTCCCACGGCGGTCTTTTCATCAGCTTTGAAGGCATAGACGGTGCCGGCAAGTCCACGCATGTGGGGCGTCTGGCCGATTGCTTTCGTGCGGCCGGCCGTCAGGTCACGGTCACTCGCGAGCCCGGCGGAACGCCGCTGGCCGAGCAGCTGCGAGGGCTGATCCTCAATCAGGCCATGGACCCCCTGACCGAGGCCCTGCTGATCTTCGCGGCCCGTCGCGACCATCTCTTGAACGTGATCGCGCCGGCGCTGGCGCGATCCGAGGTAGTGCTCTGTGATCGCTTCACCGATGCCACCTTTGCCTATCAGGGCTACGGCAGGGGATTTGACCTGAGGGTTCTGTCGCAGCTTGAGCAGTGGGTCCAGGCCCTCGCAGGTCCGAAGGTAATCCAACCTGAACTCACCCTCTGGTTTGATCTGCCCGCCCAGGTTGCCGCGCAGCGCCTGGCGGGCGCTCGGGTGCCGGACAAGTTTGAATCGCAGCCGCAAGCTTTTTTCGAACAGGTGGCTGCGGGCTATGCCGCGCGTCTGCGGGCTGACCCCGAAAGGTTTGCGCGTATTCATGCCCACCAGGAGGTGGAGGCCGTCTGGGCCGATGTGCAGGCGGCGGTCCGTTCGCGGGGCTTTCTGCCATGAGCCAGACCCTTGAGCGGCCCTTGCCTGCGTGGTTGCAAAGACAGCTGGAGACGTTGATGCGCCACCAGGGTCATGCCCTGTTGCTGCGTGGGCCGTCCGGCTTGGGCCAGTACGAATTGGGCTTGGCCCTGGCGAGCGCCTGGCTTTGTCTGGATCCGCAGCCAACGGGTGCCTGCGGCCAGTGCAGCAGTTGCCAGGGCTTGGCGGCGCGCGTGCATGCCGACCTCTGTGTGTTGATGCCCGAGGCCCTGAATCTGCAGCACGGTTGGCCGATGGACGAAAAGCTTCAGGCTGAACTCGAAGGCGGCAAGCGCAAGCCCAGCCAGGAGATCAAGGTCGATGCGGCGCGTGAGGCGGTGGCCTTCACGCAGCTCAGTCGATCCGGGGGCACGACCAAGGTGGTGCTGGTGTATCCGGCCGACCGCATGAACGCCATTACCGCCAACACCCTGCTCAAGACCCTTGAGGAGCCCACGGGCGCAGTGCGATTTATCCTGGCCAGTGAGGCTGCTGACCGCCTGCTGCCCACGCTGCGCAGCCGCTGTCAGACCCATACCTTGGCCTGGCCAAGCGAGCAGGAGTGTCTGCACTGGCTGGCCGCGGCCTCGCCCAAGGGTGCACCGGCGGACCCCGAGCATCTCAAGGTGTTGTGGGCCGCCAGTGGCGGGCGGCCCGCCGATGCGCTGGAGATGATGGAGCAGGGCGGGGCGAAGGCGGCTGCTGAGGGCTGGCGGGCTTTGCCCAGAGCCCTGGCCCAGGGTCATGTGGCCGCCCTTTCGGTGTTCAGCCCGGCCCGGGCCATCGGCGTGCTGCAAAAGATTTGTCATGACGTGTGGTGTGTTCGGGTGGGCGCGGCGCCGAGGTATTTCCAGACCTCGGATCTCCCGATTCCCGCCAAGACCGGATCACTGCATCTGCTCAGCGCTTGGTCCAGGGAATTGGCGGCGCAGGCCCGTCATGCGGAGCACCCGTTCAATGCTGGCCTGTTGTTCGAGGCGCTGACCAGTCGCGCGCAGCAGGTTTTGCGTCAGGCCTGAACCGAAGGTTTCGATCCACCATGTTTGTCGATTCGCATTGCCATCTGAGCTTTCCCGAGCTGCGCGAGCAGTTGCCGCAGATCCGGCAGGCCATGGCTGAGTCGGGTGTCGACCGGGCTCTGTGCATCTGCACCACGCTGGAGGAGTTCGAGGCGGTTCACCGCTTGGCGATGACCTACGACAATTTTTGGTGCAGCGTTGGTGTGCATCCGGATCAGGAGGAGGTTCGGGAGCCCACCGTGGATGATTTGCTGGCTCGGGCCGCCTTGCCCCGGGTGGTGGCAATTGGCGAGACGGGGCTTGACTACTATCGCTTGGGGGAGCGCACCGTTTCGCAGATGCAGTGGCAGCGGGACCGGTTCGCCGCGCATATTGAGGCCGCACGCCGCAGCGGCCTGCCTTTGGTGGTGCACACCCGCAGTGCGTCAGAGGACACCCTGGCCCTTCTGAGGGAAAGCGCCAGGTCAGGCGGTCTGCCCGAGGCGACCGGGGTGTTTCACTGCTTCACCGAGACCCTGGAGGTCGCGCGTGCGGCGCTGGACCTGGGCTTCTACATTTCTTTTTCAGGCATTCTGACCTTCAAAAGCGCCGAGGATCTGCGGCAGGTCGCGCGACAAGTCCCCCTGGATCGGCTTTTGATCGAGACGGACAGTCCCTATCTGGCCCCGGTCCCCTATAGAGGCAAGACCAATACGCCGGCTTTGGTGCCTTGGGTGGCCCGACAGGTGGCCGAGCTGCGCGGAGTCGCTGTGGAGGAGGTGGGTCGGCTCAGTTCAGACAACTTTGATCGTCTCTTTGGCCGTGTGGTTTCCGAAACAGGTGCATCATGCTGACTGTTTTCGCCCCGACCCTCTTTACATATCCTTCTGTAAAACTTCAATTTACTCAAATAGTATGTTGATTAGATTGATTTTTTCCTACATTCTTAAAGTAAAGTCTGAGTTCGTTTCGGCCTGGAAAGTGGACCCCGCGGACGTGGAGCGCCAGATCAAGCAGCGCCGCTCCCGAGGCAAGAAAGACTTCAAGTATTTTTTGAAGTATCTCCTTATTTCATTTATTTTTATTGGGTTTTCAAACGCCTGGTCTGGGGTGTATGAGGACTTCTTCAAGGCCGTTGAAAAAGATGCGCACAGCAAGGTGCTGGAATTGTTGGTCCGAGGCTTTGATCCGGACACGCTCAATCCCAATGGCAGTACCGCACTGATGATGGCCATTCAGGAGCCTTCCCCTCGGGTGCTGCAGGTGCTCCTGTCCGTCAATCAGATCAATGTCAATCTGCTCAATCGCAATGACGAAAGCGCTCTGATGCTGGCCAGTCTGAAGGGCTTGGAGCCCGCGGTTCGAAAGCTGATCGAACGCGGGGCTGATGTCAACAAGACGGGCTGGACGCCGCTTCACTATGCGGCGACCGGCGGTCATGTGGGCATCATGAAGCTGCTGTTTGAGCACCATGCTTACATTGACCCTGAGTCACCCAACGGCACCACGCCGCTGATGATGGCGGCTCGATACGGTAGCCCTGAGGCGGTCAAGTTGCTGCTGGAGGAAGGTGCGGTGCCGACCGCCCGCAATCAGCTCGGATTAAGCGCCCTGGAATTCGCGTGCCTGGGCGAGCGTCCCGATGCGATCACGATGCTGGCCCCGCTGATGCCCGGTCGGCCGGGCGTCAAGGACAAGCGGGTGGACCGCGAGGCCGCCTGCGCCGCATTGGTTTCCAATTCGAACCCCAGTCCCAGCCCAGCACCGGCGGCGCCCGCCAGGCCGACCGTCGCACCGAGTCGGCCGATTGAAAAGCCAGCTGAAAAACCGGTGGAGCCGGTGACCAGTCCTCGTCCTGGTTCAACGACTCCGACGGGTCGCTGGTGATTGCGGCAGCCTCGGGCGCTGCAGCTGACCTTGGATTCGACTGATCCTGGGACCGAATTCGCCAGCGCTTCCCTTTGGCCGTTTGTGCGTACGATGTATATTATGTTAAGTGACGTCGGCGTGTGCTTAGCTGGGGTGTGCTTGTGAGTCCAAGCGTTCGCCCTTCAGCTCGCCCTTTTGGGGGCTGATCGCTTCCGGCTGTAACGTTTCCGGCTGTAGCGCCTCGGGCTGTAGCATCATCCGCAGCGAGGCCACCCCCGTCTGTGCTGGATCTTGGATGGCAAAACCCAGCCTTCGGGCCAGGGCCAGCATGGGCCGGTTTTCCAACAAACAAAGGCCGGTGAGTTCGTGAGTGCCCCGTTGACGAAGATAGGCAATAAGCTTGTTCATCAGACGTTGGCCCAAGCCCTGTGACTGATAGGGGGCGGCGATCTGAATGGCGAACTCTGCCCCCTGGTTGTCGGGGTCGCAGACTGCGCGCACTTCGCCAATCATCCGGTCTTTTGGGTGTTCCGGCCGCATGAGCACGAAGGTCATCTCGCGGTCAAAGTCGATCTGGCTGTAGCGGGCCAGCTCGGAGACCGGTATCGATCTTCGGGCCGCAAAAAATCGCAGGCGCAAGTCTTCCTCGCTGGCCTGCGCGTAGAACAGTTGCAAGGCTGGCCCGTCTTCGGGGCGAATCGGCCGCAGCTCCAATTGCTCCGAGCCGCAAACCACACTCTCCTCCAGATGCCGGGGATAAGGCAAGATGGCCGGCTGAACCCGCGCTTCTGATGCCCCGCGCAGGCGAACCCGGGCGTCGACCGCCAGAACGCCGGCCTCGTCAATCCACAGGGGGTTGATGTCCAGCTCAGCGATCTCGGTGAGACTGGTGGCCATCAGCGACAGCTTGAGCAGGGCCTCCACCAGCGCTGCAACTTGGGCGCTCGATCGCCCCCGGTGCGCGGCCAAAAGCGGTCCAATGCCACTGCGCTCGATCAAGTCCTGGGCCAGATGGTCATTGAGGGGAGGCAGTGCCAGCGCGTGTCGGCCGTGCAGGTGCACCTCCACGCCTCCTTGACCCAGCAGCAGGACGGGACCAAAGACCGGATCGACCTTCAGACCCAGGATCAACTCCCGGGTGCCTTCATTCTTACGCGCCATGGCCTGCACGGTGTACCCGGAAAAACTGGCTTCGGGTTGTCTCTTGGCCAACTCTTCGCGGATCTGGAGGGCCGCCTGCCGCACCTGCTGGCCATTGTGGAGATTGAGGACAACCCCACCGACATCGCTCTTGTGCAGGACCTGAGCAGAGATGAGCTTGAGGGCAACCGGATAGCCGATCTGGTCGGCACAGGTCACGCTTTGCTCCACATCGGGACAGGCTTGCGTGGCCAAGCTTGGTAGGCCCCACAGACGCAGCAGTTCGATGCTGTCGGCGTCACCAGCCCAGGCCCTGCCCTGCTCCCGAACACGCCCCAACAAGGCCCGCGACGGTTCAAGTGAGGCCTCGATATCGGGCAGCGCAACGCTGACCAGCTGCTCCAGCAATTGCTGATGACGGGCGTGATCGCACAACTGAAGCCAGGCCGCGACAGCCCGCTCTGGAGTGTCATGGCTGGCGATACCGGTCGCATGGCTGAGCGCACGAGCTTGGGCTACGCAGGAGCCGCCCAGCCAACAGGTCAGGACCGGCTTGCCAGCGGCCTTGAGCACGGGCAAACAGGCCTGAGCGATCTCGGCAGCTGGAACCACGGCCGTTGGGGCGTGCATGAACAAAATGCCATCGAGCTCTTTCGCGCTGATGAGAATGCGCAGGGCATTGAGGTAGCGCTCTACCGGTGCGTCGCCGATGATGTCGACCGGATTGGCGTGCGACCAGGTAGACGGTAGCTGCTGATTCAGTGCTGCCAGAGTTTCCGGTGCCAGCTCGGCCAAATGCCCTCCCCCCAGCACCAGTGCATCGGCCGCCAATACGCCCGCCCCTCCGCCGTTGGTTAAAAGAGCCAATCGCTGATAGGGGGGCTTGAGTGATGAGGACCTGCTGGCATAGTCGAAGTGCGACAGTGTTTGCGCCGCATCCAGAAGGGCCTCTAGCGTTTGGACCCGCAGCAGACCTGAGCGTTGCACGGCGGCATCGAACACCTGATCCGATCCAGCCAGAGCTCCGGTGTGCGAAGCGGCGGCTCTGGCGCCTTCCGGCGCCCGACCCGCTTTGACGACGATGACCGGTTTGTTGCGCGCGGCCGCGCGGGCCGCCGACATGAACTTGCGTGCGTTTTGAACTGATTCGATGTAGAGCAGGATCGCGCGCGTGCGGGCATCGGTGGCCAGATAGTCCAGCATATCGCCAACGTCCACATCGGCGCTGTCGCCGATGGAGACAAAGTGTGAAAAGCCAATCCCCCGCTCATTGGCCCAGTCGAGCATGGCCGTTGCCAGGGCTCCTGACTGGGTCACGAATGCCAACGGACCGAAGAGCGCTTGCGCCGGTGCGAAGCTGGCGTTCAGACTCATATCGGGCACCAGCAGGCCTAGGCAGTTCGGTCCGAGGATCCGCAACAGGTAAGGTCGGGCGGCCTGCAGCATGGCCTGTTCCAGAGTGCGGGAAGGATCTTGCGAGTCGGCTTGTCGCAGTCCGGCGGTCATTACGATCACCGCCCGCGTACCCAGGCGCCCCAGTCGCTCGATCAGGCCCACCACCGTGTCGGCGGGTGTACAGATCACGGCCAAATCTGGTGCTTGCGGAAGGCGGTTGACATCGGGCCAGGCGGCTAGGCCTTGAACCTGATCGCGTTTGGGATTGACCGGCCAAATCGCGCCCTTGAATTGACCTTCTCGCAGATTCGTCAGCACCACCGTACCGAGTCGGCCGGGTCGCTCCGAGGCACCAATGACCGCTACGCTTTTAGGCGCGAAGAAGGAATGCAAGTTTCGAATCGTCATGCGCAGTAAACCAGTGGAAGCAATGAGAGTCCAAGCACCAGCACTCTGCTGAGCCTTGAGACAGATCAAAGCATCATGCCGGTCTTCGTGAGGGTGTCATTGAATGATCGAGGAACCGCATTCTGTTGAGCAAGTAAGCCTTCGAAAAATGAGCAAGGGGTGCACATGCCCCGTCGATCCGGCGTTTTTTCTCGCTTAGAGTCGTTTGGCAGGCCCACGCTGGTGAGCCTGATGAATCAACCATTGACTGACTACGAGGAGGACTGTATGAACCAACTTCGCTTGATTGAGCCGGGTTTTAGCGATTCGATGGAATCGGCGTTTCGTCGTTTGCTTGCCCCGTGGAATGGGGAGGTCGACACGCCATCCCTGCGCATGCGAATCGATGTCACAGAGACGCCGCAAGCCTATGAGGTGGAGGCCGATTTGCCTGGAGT
>JBEIHE010000042.1:0-22052 GCA_040381515.1 Polaromonas sp. | reverse complement strand
TGGCCGAACTTCATCTTGAAGGTGCGCGCTCCGGAGGCCAACGCCATGATCTGATGACCCAGACAAATGCCGAAAGTCGGCAAGCCGCTGTTTATCAGTTCGCGTGCCGCGGCAATCGCGTAGTCACAGGGCTGCGGATCACCGGGGCCGTTGGAGAGAAAAACGCCGTCAGGCCGCAGAGCCAAAACCTGGGCCGCCGTTGTCTGTGCAGGCACTACGGTGACTTGGCACCCACGCTCGGCCAGCATGCGCAGTATGTTCTTCTTGACGCCGAAGTCGTAGGCCACCACATGAAAGCGCGGGACATCCAGGCGGCCATAGCCACCCTCGAGCTTCCACTCGGTCTGATTCCATTGGTAGGGCTGCGCGACCGTCACCACGCGGGCCAGATCCAATCCAGCCATACTCGGGGCCGCCTGAGCGGCCGACCGGGCCTGGGCCACTTGGGCTTCGGTCACAGCCTGCCCTGGCGGCAGGCTCAGGATGCAACCGTTTTGCGCGCCGTGGGTGCGCAGGTGACGGGTGAGGGCACGGGTATCAATGTTGGCAATAGCCACCGTGGAGCTGGCCTCTAGGTAGGCCGACAGATCCTGGGTTTGACGGAAATTGGACGCTCGCTGAGGCAAGTCTCGAATGATCAGACCTGCAGCATGAACTTTCGAGGCCTCCACGTCTTCCGGGTTGACGCCATAGTTGCCGATATGGGGATAGGTGAGCGTGACGATCTGTTGGCAATAGCTCGGATCGGTGAGGATTTCCTGATAGCCGGTCATGGCGGTGTTGAACACCACTTCGCCGACCGCAGAGCCACTGGCTCCGATGGAATTGCCCACAAAAACCGTGCCGTCTGCAAGGGCCAGGATCGCCGCTGGATAGTTTGCCTGTAGGGACAAGAGCACTGGGTTCTCCGTGTGGTTGACGGTTCGCCCGGTCGCTCGCGCGCGAGGATGCCTGCATCCCTGCGGCGCTGGCTGTTTCTTGTGTGAAGGTCGGCTTTTGCGGCGCCCGGGCGAGGCTGAAACTGAAAAGCCTCTGATTATAGTCTGGCCGCAGCAGGCTCTCGTGACTGCCCGAGACTCGACAGGGCACTGGCATGCAGGCAAATGGCGGCCGCCGCGGCCACATTCAGAGATTCCTGCCCGCCAGGCTGGATGATCCGCACCGCCCGCGTGGCGCGGGCCAGCAGAGGCATGGCCACGCCCTGCCCTTCATGACCGAAAACCCAGACACAGGGCCAGGGCAAGGCCTGCTCGTGCAGCGCCTGGTCAGCATGTGAACTGGTCACAAGCACCGGAAGGGCCAGAGACTCGGTGTCTTCGACCCGCAGCCCTTCAAACAGTTGCAGGGAAAAATGTGCGCCCATACCCGCCCGAAGGACTTTAGGCGAACCCAAAGCCGCGCACCCCTGTAGAGCCAGCACCTGAGCAAATCCGAAGGCCGCAGCGCTGCGCAGGATAGAGCCGACATTGCCGGCATCCTGCACACGATCAAGAATCACAGTGGCCACGTCGGGCCGCCAGGACTCCACCGCCTCCCAGGCCACCAGCGCGCCTAGCAGCGCCGGTGAATCCAGCGTCGAAAACTCGCGCCAGAGGACATCGGGCAATACCACCGTTCGCTCCGCCTGGCTCTGCCATCGGGGCAGAACCGTTTCCTGAACCGACTCGGCCAGAACCAGAGTCTGCAAACGCAGTCCGCTGGCAAGCGCTGCGGCCAGCAAATGCTCTCCCTCGATCCAGATCTGCCCCTTTTTCCGATAGGCCACGCTGTCGTGCGCCAGGCGTCGCAGGTCCTTGAGCCACGGATTTGCGCGCGAATGAATGAATTCAGGGGACTTCATGGTTTCAATCGGCTCGCCGGGCTGCCAAGACCCTTGCCACGGGCGCGAATGTTCGACGGTGCTCAGGGCTGGCTCCATGCACTTGCAAGGCTGCCAAATGTTCTGCGGTGCCGTAACCCTTATGAGCCGCAAAGCCATATTGAGGATAGTGCTGGTGGTACTGCTCGCACCAGCGATCACGCGTCACCTTGGCTACGATCGATGCCGCCGAAATCGCAGGCACCCGCGCGTCGCCGCCGACAATAGCCTCGGCCAACATCGGCAGGCGTGGCAGTCGATTGCCGTCCACCAGGACCTTGGCAGGCCTCAGGCGCAAGCCCTGAACTGCCCGCTGCATGGCCAAAAGTGTGGCCTGCAAGATGTTGAGTGCATCAATTTCTTCTACGCTGGCCTGGCCAACCGAGCAGCACAGCGAGGTGGCCATGATTTGCTCATACAGCCGCTCCCGTCGCGCGGCGCTCAATGCCTTGGAGTCTGCCAAGCCTTGGACCGGCCGCAAGTCATCGAGGATCACCGCAGCGGCAACCACCGGACCGGCCAGGGGACCGCGGCCGGCCTCATCGACGCCAGCCTGCAGACCCGGGGGGTCCCAACCCAATACCCCCTGCTCAGGAGCGCATGACTTTTTCGATGGCATCACAGGCCAATTGAGCCGTATCACGGCGCAACTGCAGATGGAGTTGTTCGAATCGATGGGCGAGGGCCTGACACCGCTGGGGATCATCGAGCCACTGAAAAAGTGCATCTGCCAGAGCAGGAGCCGTTGCGCGTTCCTGAATCAGTTCGGGCACCACAAAATCTCGGCACAAGATGTTGGGTAAGCCCACCCAGGGCTGTAACTGCTTGCGGCGCATGATCTGCCAGCTCAGCCAAGGCATGTGATAGGCAATGACCATCGGACGCTTGAAAAGCGCGGCCTCCAGAGTCGCCGTACCGCTGGCCACCAGTGCGACATCGCAGGCCGCCAGGACCGCATGCGACTGCCCCTCGACAAGTAACAAGCTGCTGCGCTGCCCCGAGGGGAAGCCCGCCTGGGCGGCGGCAGCCTGAACATGCTGCATCAGGGAAGGAAGCACTGGGACGACGAATCGCAAATCAGGGCGCTGCGCCACCATCCGCTTGGCCGTGGCAAAAAAGCGGGGCGCCAAATGGGCGATCTCGGCCCTCCGGCTGCCCGGCATCACCGCGACCACCGTTTCTTCGGTGGCCAGACCCAGACGCTCGCGTGCTGCCTGGCGATCAGGCTGTAAGGCTATTACTTGGGCCAGGGGATGGCCCACAAAAGTTGCAGGCACCCCATGCTCGGCCAGCAAATCTGGCTCGAACGGAAAAATACACAGCACATGATCGGCGGCACGCCGGAGCTTGTGCACCTTGCGCGCGCGCCAGGCCCAAAAGGAAGGACAGACAAAATGCAGCGTCGGCACGCCTGCCGAGCGCAAGTCAATCTCCAGGTCCAAATTGAAATCGGGCGCGTCCACTCCAATAAAAAGATGGGGTGGGCGGGCCAGAAGCCGTCGCCTCAACTGACGGCGAATGGACAAGAGTTCGGGCAGATGAGGCAGAACCTCCACATAACCACGAACGGCCAACTTTTGCTCCGGCCACCAAGCCTCAAAGCCCTCGCCGACCATCGCGGCACCGCCAATGCCGGCGCAGTGCATATGCGGCCAGCGCTGCCCGCAGGCCCGCAAGACCGCCGCACCTAAAAGATCGCCGGAGGCCTCGCCTGCGACCATGGCCAAGGACGGCGTCCGGGGCATGGACTCAGCGAACAATGCCGCGCTCGGCGGCGTCCAAAAAGGACAGCACCAGGTCAAGATCGGCGTCGCGATCTTGGGACTGACCCCGCTCGGCCCGCAAGGCCTCCTTGGCATCGGCCAAGGTCAGCCCCTGCCGATACAAAATGCGGTAGATGCGCTTGACCGCCGCGATGCGATCGTCGCCAAAGCCACGACGACGCAAGCCCTCGGCATTAATGCCCTGCGCCTGAGCGGGGTTGCCCACCGCATTGACAAAGGGGGGCAGGTCTTGGGACAGACGGGTCTGAAAGCCCGCCATCGCATGGGCTCCGATGCGGACAAACTGGTGCACACCGGTCAGTCCACCGAGCACAACCCAATCACCGACATGGACATGGCCCCCGAGCTGGGTGGCATTGGCAATGATGGTGTGATTGCCCACGATGCAATCGTGGGCCACATGCACATAGGCCATGATCCAGTTGTCATGCCCAATCCGGGTTAGTCCCCCGCCACCAGGCGAGCCAATATTGAAAGTACAGAACTCACGAATGGTGTTGCGGTCTCCAATATGCAATTGGCATGGCTCTCCCGCATATTTTTTGTCCTGCGGGATGGCTCCTATCGAATTGAACTGAAAAATCCGATTTTCGCGACCGATCACGGTACGCCCCTCGATCACGCAGTGTGCGCCTATCGATGTGCCCTCTCCGATCTGTACCTCGGGGCCGATGGTCGTAAAGGGACCAACGGTCACGCCCTCGCCCAAGCGGGCGGCGGGATCAACGATCGCAGAGGGATGAATCCTTGTCATATCAGCTACGGGACTGCCAGCCGATTCAGCCGACGCTGCGCATGGTGCACATCAGTTCAGCCTCGCAGGCGAGTTCACCGGCTACACGGGTCACGCCCTTGAACTTGTAGATGCCCGCACGGGCACGATCGAGAACAACCTCCATCACCAACTGATCGCCCGGCTCAACGGGTCGCTTGAAGCGGGCCGCATCAATGCCCGCGAAGTAATAAACGGTCTTGTCGTCCATCTCGACGCCAGCCGCGTCAAAGGCCAAAAGGGCAGCAGCCTGAGCCATCGCCTCGAGCATCAGCACGCCTGGCATCACCGGGCGGTAGGGAAAATGTCCCTGAAAAAATGGCTCGTTGATGCTGACGTTCTTCAAAGCCTTGATGCTTTTTCCCTTGTCCAGTTCAAGCACTCGATCGACCATCAGGAAGGGGTATCGGTGCGGAAGCTTGCTGAGGATCTGATGAATGTCCATCATGCGTCCTTGTTGTTGTCTGATGAGAGGCGGGTCTCTAAGTGCTTGATTCGCTCCCGCAAACCGTGTAGCTGCTTGAGGGAGGCCGCATTTTTTTCCCAACTTGCATTGTCGTCGATGGGAAAAAGACCGGTGTAGAGGCCTGGGCGGGAAATAGAGCGGGTGACCACTGAGGCTGCAGAAACCTGTACCCCATCGGCCAAAGTAAGGTGTCCGAGCACTATTGCACCGCCCCCGAGACTGCAATGGGCCCCGATGCGCGCACTGCCAGCCACTCCCACACACCCGGCCATCGCCGTGTGCGCCCCGACATGCACGTTGTGGCCGATTTGAATCAGGTTGTCCAACTTGACGCCATCTTCGATCACCGTGTCGCCGAGGGCGCCTCGATCAACGCAGCTGTTGGCGCCGATCTCCACCTCATCCCCAATACGGACGGAACCCAACTGCTCAATCTTCTCCCAGCGCCCCGAAGCAGGCGCAAATCCGAATCCGTCAGCGCCAATCACCACGCCCGAGTGAAGGATGCAGCGCTCGCCCACGCGGCAGCCGGCCCCCACGGTTACTCGTGCAGCCAGGACTGTTCCCGCCCCGATAGACGCGCCCTCACCGACGACGCAATGCGCCCCGATGGACGCGCCATCACCCACCACCGCGTCAGCCTCAATCACGGCAAACGCCCCGATACTGGCACCGGGCTGCACCCGCGCCAGGTGATGCACGAAGGCTGAGGGGTGAACGCCGGGTTCGGCGGCTCGTGCGTGGTGCTTTTTCCAAAGCTGAGTCACCCGGGCAAAGTAGAGGTAGGGCTGCTCCACCACAATAGCTGGCCCTCGGCGCAAAGCAGCAGGCTCCAGCGCTGGCGACACGATCACGCAGGCCGCGCGGGATGCAGCCAATTGACTTTCGTACTTGGGATGGCTCAGGAAAGTCAGATGCCGCGGGCCTGCCGCTTCAAGAGGCGCAAGGCCCTCTACAGGGAGCTCGGCGGGGCCGATGAGCCGAGCCTGAAAATCGGCTGACAGCGCTTGGACAATGTGACCGAGTAGGAGCATCAGCCCACCGGCGCAAGGCAGGAACTCGGCTCAGCGCGAGCCAGAGGCATTGAGCAGCTTGATCACTTTGTCCGTGATGTCGTGCTTGGGGTTGATGTAAACCGCTTCCTGAACAATCAGGTCGAACTTTTCAGTCTCGGCCAAAGTTTTGACGGCCCGATTGGCACGGTCAATGATGGCTTGCAGCTCTTCGTTCTTGCGGTTGTTCAGATCTTCCTGGAATTCACGACGCTTGCGCTGGAACTCTCTGTCCTGATCGACCAATTGCTTTTGACGCGCGGCCCGCTGGCTCTCCGACAGAGTCGGCGCCTCACGCTCGAGCCGGTCTGAAAGCACCTTGATCTGATTGCCCAGATCGTTGATCTCTTTTTCCCTCTTGCCAAATTCAGCCTCAAGCTTGGTTTGCGCGCTCTTGGCTGGTCCCGATTCACGAACGATGCGATCGAGATTGACGATGCCAATCTTGAATTCCTGGGCCAAGCTGGCCTGGGCTGCCGCCACAAGCGCAGCGCACATGAAGAGGGAGCGAATTCGGTGGATCATCAGAAAGCCGTTCCGATCTGGAATTGGAAGGACTGCATTCTATCTTGCGGCTCGCGCTTCAAGGGGCGGGCGAACGCAAAACGCAGGGGGCCCACGGGCGAAATCCAACTCACACCCACACCGGTAGATGCGCGCAAATCCTGAAAACGCAGGGGCGACCCGTCCGCAAATACATTGCCAGCATCCACAAAACCGAACATCCGCAGGGTGCGATCATTGCCGGCACCCGGGAAGGGAGTGATCAATTCGGCATTGAGGGTGATCTTTTTGGCGCCGCCGCGCGCAGCGCCATTGGAGTAGCGGGGGCCCAGAGAGCCCTGCTCAAAACCGCGCACGGAGCCCAAGCCTCCAGAATAGAAGTTCTTGAGCACCGGGTATGGCTGTCCTGCAAGTCCCTTGCCCCAGCCTAACTCACTGTTCAGGCCCACGGTAAAGCGACGATCGAGCGGAATGTAGTTTTGCACCTGATACACCGCCCGGATGTATTTCACATCGCCGCCCACACCCCAATCGCTGCTCAGACGTTGGTACCAGCCCCGGGTGGGTACAAGGGCGCTGTCTCGCTGATCCCGCTGCCAGCCTACCGTCAAAGGAAACGACTGCGCCTTGTTGCCATGCTGCTGGGTAAATTCCTGCAACCCGGGATTGGAGCCGGGGGTGATGTCCCAGGTTTCAGCTCCCAGACCAAAGAAAACCGTGTCGTTCTCGGTAAAGGGCACACCGAACCGAACGCTGCCACCCTGAGTCTTGAGGGTGTAGTCGGTGGCCTCGCCGGCTAAGGGCTTGCTGGTGCGGCTAAAAACATCGAAAGCCCGCGAGACGCCGTCGGCAGTAAAGTAAGGATCCACAGTGGTCAGCACCAACTGCCTGTTGGAGGAGCTGGTGTTGAGCTCAAGACCTAAATAGTTCCCGCTGCCAAACACGTTTTCCTGACGAATGGCCGCCATGAGCGTGATCTTCTCGGAGGTCGAATAGCCCGCTCCAATTTGCAGGTTGCCGGTCGGCTTTTCGGCGACCGTAAAGTTCAGGTCGACCTGGTCGGGCGTCCCCGGCACATCCTGGGTCTCGACATCAACCTGGGTAAAAAACCCGAGACGATCGACCCGCTCGCGTGAGATACGAATCCGATCACTGTCGTACCAGGAGGACTCGAACTGACGGAATTCACGGCGAACCACCTCGTCACGGGTGCGGGTGTTGCCAGCCACATTGATACGGCGCACATAGGCACGACGAGAGGGCTCGGCTTGCAGAACAAAAGCCACCTGATTGCGAGTACGGTCTATCTCTGGCACGGCCTCTACACGGGCAAAGGCGTACCCAAAACGGCCGAAGTAGTCGGTAAAGGCCTTGGTCGTCTGCGCCACCTGATCGGCGTTGTAGGGCTGACCCGGCTTGATGGTCACCAGCGACTTGAACTCTTCATCTCGCCCCAGGTAGTTGCCGCCCAGGGTCACGCCCGACACCACAAAACGCTCACCCTCGGTGATATTAATGGTCACCAGAATCTGCTGTCGATCAGGGGCAATGGCCACCTGGGTGGAATCGACGCGAAAGTCCAGATAGCCCCGCGTGAGGTAGTAAGACCTGAGAGTCTCGATATCCGCATTGAGTTTGACTCGGGAGTAACGGTCGGATTTGGTGTACCAACTCAACCAACCTCCGGTGTCGAGGTCAAACAGGTTGAGCAGCGTGCTTTCCTTGAAGGCCTTGGCTCCTACGATACGAAGTTCCTTGATCTTGGCGACCTGCCCCTCGGTGACCGTGAAGGTCAGGTTGACCCGGTTACGCTCTATTGGGGTGACCGTGGTGACCACCTGGGCGCCGTAGAGGCTTCGGTTGATGTACTGGCGCTTGAGTTCCTGCTCGGCCTTGTCAGCAAGAGCGCGATCAAAAGGCTGTCCCTCGAAGAGCCCCGATTCGCGCAGGGCCTTGCGCAGCGCATCCTTGTCAAACTCCTTGATGCCGACAAAGTCCAGCCCCGCAACGACCGGCCGCTCCTCGACCACGACCACCAGGACATCCCCTTGCACCTCAAGCCTGACGTCCTTGAAAAGCCCCAGTCCGAACAGGGCTCGAATGGACGCCGAACCTTTTTCATCGGTAAAGGTCTCGCCCACTCGAAGGGGGATGGACGCGAAGACCGTACCCGGCTCGACCCGCTGCAGGCCCTCCACACGGATATCGCGCATCACAAAGGGCTCGACCGCCCAAGACAGGGCAGAGGCCATCAAGCCGGTCAGCAGCAGCATCGCCGAGCGCAGCTTCAAACGTTGAAAGACTTCAATCATGAAAACCTGAGGGAAAAACCGGCTGCGACTAGACTGTTCAGGCCAGCAAACGAACGATGTCGTTGAAAAGAGCGATCGCCATCAGCGCCACGAGCAAACCTACACCGACACGCTGCAGATGCTCCATCACCACCTCTGAGGGACTGCGTCCCGTCACGAACTCCCAGAGATAATACATCAGGTGCCCACCATCGAGAATGGGCAAGGGCAGCAGGTTGAGCACTCCCAAACTCACGCTGATCATCGCTAGAAAAAGAAGATATGCGCTCCAGCCCTGGCTCGCCGATTTGCCCGCGTAGTCGGCAATCGTCAAGGGCCCGCTCAAATTCTTCAGCGAGGCCTCTCCAATGATCATCTTGCCGAGCATGCGCAGGGTCAGCACGCTCACTTCCCAGGTTCGGGTCCATCCTTCCCAAAGGGCGCCTGGCAGATCCTCCTGCACCAGCACCGTTTGCGGTGGCTCGCCCACGAAGGCCCCGATACGGCCCAAACGCACGCCCCCTTCTTCGCGGATCTGGGGCTGGACCTGCAGTTCGACGGCTCGTCCGGCGCGCTCAATCTGCCAGATTTGAGTCTGCCCCTGGTTAGAACGGCGAATCAGCTCGCGAAGCTGCGCGGCATCCTGGATACTGCGGCCATCAACACGCACCACCAGGTCACCGGGCTGCAATCTTGCCTGCTCGGCGGCTCCCCCGGCCTGTAGGGTCCCGATCACCGGTCGGCTGTAAGTGCCGACCAAGCCCACTTGGCGAAAGAAGGCCGCATTCATCTCGGCCTGCTCCAGACCCCGCAAATCGAGCGTCACCTCTCGAGTCCCTGCCCGCTCCGCCTGAGGCTGCAGAGTCAAGGTCAGAGACTGCCCCCCCAAAGCGGCCTGCGCCAGATACCAGCGCAGATCGTCGAGGGATCGTATGGGTTCAGGGGCCTGCTCCTCGATAGAGGCCTGGACCACCAGTTCTCCCGCGCGCAGGCCCGCCGCCTCGGCCAATGAGCCGGCCGGAGGCGTGGCCAGAATGGCCCGGGGCTCCTCGACACCCATCCAACTGACAACCGCATACAGGATCACCGCCAGGAACAGGTTGGCCAGCGGACCAGCCGCCACCACCGCCGCGCGAGATCGCAGAGGCCGGGTATTGAAGGCCTGATCTCGCTCGGCCGGATCGACAGGGCCCTCACGCTCATCGAGCATCTTCACATAGCCCCCCAGGGGCACGATGCCAATGACGAACTCTGTCGGGTTACCGCGCAAGCGCCAACCGAAAATAGGGCGCCCAAACCCAATTGAAAAACGCAGCACCTTGATGCCGCAGGCACGCGCCACGCGGTAGTGTCCGTACTCGTGAATCGCGATCAGCAGGCCCAGCGCAATCAGGAAGGCCAGGGCCGTTGTCATGAACGCGCCATCCCCTGCACCACCGCTTCGGCACGCTCGCGGGCCTGGGCATCAACTGCGAGCAGATCGGCCAAACCATCGACTGCCGGGGCCGCCCAAGCCTCCAGCACCGAACGATTGACCGCGTGGATCTGATCAAACCGGATTCGCCCTTCCAGAAAGGCCTGCACCGCCACCTCGTTTGCTGCGTTGAGCACTGCGGTGCAACCCGTCGGGCCGTCGAGTACTTGCCAGGCCAGTTCCAGACCCGGGAAACGCTGCGGATCCGGGGCTTCGAATGTCATGGCCGGCAGCGCCTTGAAATCCAGGGCCCTTGCGCCCGAATCGACCCGCTCGGGCCATGAAAGCCCGTAGGCAATCGGAACCCGCATGTCGGGGGTGCCCATTTGCGCCACGACCGAGGTGTCCCGGTACTGAACAAAGGAATGGATGATGCTCTGCGGGTGGATGACGACTTCGATTTGATCGGGCCGCATACTGAACAGATAACGGGCCTCGATGACCTCCAGAGCCTTGTTCATCATGGTGGCAGAGTCCACCGAGATCTTGCGTCCCATCACCCAGTTCGGATGCTTGCAGGCCTGCTCAACCGTGACCTGATGCAGGGTGGAGAGCTCCCGCTCGCGGAAGGGACCACCGGAGGCGGTCAGAATGATCTTTTCCACCCGGGCGGGCCAAGTCTGCGGATCGTCCGGCAGGGACTGAAAGATGGCCGAATGTTCGCTGTCAATGGGCAGCAGCTTGGCGCCCCCCTGACGCACCGCCGCAAGAAAAACCTCGCCACCGACCACCAGGGCTTCCTTGTTGGCCAGCAAGAGACGCTTGCCGGCCCGAGCTGCCGCCAAACAAGCCGGTAGCCCAGCCGCTCCCACAATCGCCGCCATGACAATCGGGGCCCTCTCATCCTGAGCAATGCGCTCCAAGGCATCGGCTCCAGCCAGCACGCGAGTCTTCAGGCCCGCAGCGAGAAGGCGATGCTCTAGATCCTTTGCAGCCAACGCGTCACTCATGACCGCGTGGACGGGCTCGAAGCGCCGACATTGCTCGAACATCAGATCCGTCCGGGTCGCCGCACTGAGCGCAAAAACCTCGAAACGGTCCGGATGACGAGCCACCACATCGAGCGTATTGACCCCGATCGAACCGGTCGACCCCAGGATGGTAATACCCTGCCTCATGCCGTCGCCCCCCGATAACTGAGTAGCATCATCGCCAGCGGCAGCACGGGCAGCAAAGCATCCACCCGATCAAGCACACCCCCATGACCGGGCAGGAGCCCACTGGAGTCCTTCACCCCTGCATTGCGCTTGAGCAAGGACTCGACCAAATCTCCCACGATACTCATGGCAGTCAGAAAAAGCAGCGCAAGGGCCAGCAGAACGGCGCCGTGGCGATCAAGCAGCTGACCCTGAATGCCACGTTCTTGAATGGGCAAGGCCAGATCGATCTCAACCAGCACCCAGACCACACCGAGCACCAGTACCGCAAGAGCTCCCCCCAAGGCGCCCTCCCAGCTCTTGCCCGGACTGATCGCCGGCGCCAGTTTGCGGCCGATAAAGCGCCCTCCGAGGGCCCGGCCGACGAAATAAGCGGCGACATCGGCGATCCATACCAAGGTCAACACCGAAAGCAGCATGTCAATCCCCAATACACGAGCCTGAACGACCGCCAGCCAAGCGGCCCACAGCAGCAGCAGCCCCAAGGCACAGCGAGAGAACCGACTCAGATCATGCCAGGCCGCCTGCCCCCGCGCCAACAGCAAGCCACCACCGAGAACCCAAACCAGCCCAGCCAAACTCCAGAGCCAGGATAAATCGCGGACGGCCAGCCCAGCCGCCCAAGACGCAGCGCACCACAAAAAAAATAACAGGCTCAGGCCGGCAGCGCCCCCGCGTTGAAGTCCATTCAATCGACCCCACTCCCATGCCGCGGCGGCCATTAGGACCAGTGTCAGGGCGAAGAAGAATCGCGTGTCAGCGTGAAAGAGGGCCGGCAGAAAAATTGCCAGCATGATCACGGCAGTGAAGATGCGCTGCCGTAGCATGAATCGGGACGGGGCGGTCCTCAGACCGCCATGATGTCCTGTTCTTTGGAAGTCACCAGCTTATCCACCTCCGCTATGTAGCGGTCAGTGAATTTCTGGATTTCATCCTGAGCCCGGCGCTCTTCATCTTCAGAGGCCTGCTTGTCCTTGACCAATTTCTTGACGCCCTCATTGGCATCGCGACGCAAGTTGCGAATGGCGATCTTC
Source organism: Polaromonas sp. (assembly GCA_040381515.1). Taxonomy (GTDB): domain Bacteria; phylum Pseudomonadota; class Gammaproteobacteria; order Burkholderiales; family Burkholderiaceae_C; genus Polaromonas. The sequence goes on along the minus strand of JBEIHE010000042.1, from coordinate 9,660 downwards.
GCGTGCTCACCCTCGCCCCGGACCACCTTGGTCAACTCCTTGCGACGCTCCTCGGTCATGGGCGGCATGGGGACCCGAATCAGATCTCCCTGCGAGGCTGGATTGAGGCCAAGATCCGAATCACGGATGGCCTTCTCGATCTTCGCTCCCATCCCTTTCTCCCAGGGCGCTACGCCGATCGTGCGTGCATCGAGCAACGACACGTTGGCCACCTGGCTGATGGGCAACATCGACCCGTAATACTCGACCTGGACCGTATCGAGCAGGCCCGGATTGGCCCGTCCGGTCCGGACTTTGGTCAAGCTGGACTTGAAAGCCTCGATCGACTGCTGCATCTTGTGCTCAGCGCTCTTCTTGATGTCTTGAATACTCATGATAAAAAACGCGACAAGAAAAAATCAGACATGCACCAGAGTGCCCTCGTCTTCACCGAGCACCACACGCCGGAGGGCACCGCCTTTGAAGATGGAAAACACCTTTACTGGAAGTTTCTGATCACGGCACAGGGCAAAGGCGGTAGCGTCCATGACCTCCAGATTGCGACTCATGGCCTCATCGAAGCTGATCGACGAAAAACGGGTGGCAGAGGGAACCTTGCGAGGATCGGCTGAATAGACCCCGTCCACCTTCGTAGCCTTCAAAACGACCTGCGCCCCAATTTCCGCACCGCGCAGCGCCGCGGCCGTGTCGGTGGTGAAGAAGGGATTACCCGTGCCCGCGGCAAAGATCACGACCTTGCCCTCTTCGAGGTACTGCAAGGCCTTGGGCCGGACGTAGGGCTCGACCACCTGCTCGATGGCAATAGCAGACATGACGCGGGCGGTCAGACCGGCTTTGTCCATAGTATCGGCCAATGCCAGCGCATTCATGACGGTGGCGAGCATGCCCATGTAGTCAGCAGTAGCGCGATCCATGCCGACCGATCCACCGGCCACCCCACGAAATATATTGCCGCCCCCGATCACCACTGCCACCTGCACACCCATACGAGTGACTTCGGCGACCTCTTCCACCATGCGCACAATCGTGGCGCGGTTGATGCCAAAAGCATCCTCGCCCATGAGGGCTTCGCCAGAGAGTTTGAGCAGGATACGCGAATAAGCTGGCATGGACTTCCCAGAAAGATCGCTGAAGTTTAGCGCCTTGACCGGCGCACGGGATCAGGCGCCTTTGGCTGCAGCCACCTGCGCGGCCACCTCGGCGGCAAAGTCATCCACCTTCTTCTCGATGCCCTCACCGACCACATACAAGGTAAAGCCATGCACCCACGTAGCCTTTTCCTTGAGCATCTGCTCAACCGTCTGCTTGTCGTTCTTGACGAAAGGCTGGTTGAAGAGCGAAACCTCTTTGAGGAATTTCTGCACCGAGCCTTCGATCATCTTGGCTGCGATCTCGGCGGGCTTGCCCGACTCCGCCGCCTTGGCCGTAGCCACCGAACGCTCGCGCTCGATCAGATCGGCTGGCACATCGGCACTGGTCAGCGAGACCGGCTTCATGGCCGCCACATGCATGGCCACGTCCTTGGCAGCCGACTCGTCACCTTCGTACTCCACCACCACGCCGATACGCGTGCCGTGCAAATACGTGGCCAGTTTGCTGCCAGAGGCAAAGCGCTTGAAGCGGCGCACCGACATGTTCTCGCCAATCTTGCCGATCAGGCCCTTGCGAACATCTTCAATCGTGGGGCCGAAACCGTCCAGCGAAAAAGGCAACCCACCCAAAGCGGCCACATCGGCCGGATTGGAGCGAGTCACGCCCTGCGCCACAGCTTGGGCCAAAGCCAGGAAGCTGTCGTTCTTGGTCACGAAATCGGTCTCGCAGTTGATCTCGACCAGCGCGCCGACTCCTGCTTCCATATGAACTGCCACTACGCCTTCGGCGGTAACGCGCGAGGCCGCCTTGCCCGCTTTGCTGCCGAGCTTGACGCGCAGCAGTTCCTCGGCCTTGGCCATGTCGCCATCGGCCTCGGTCAGAGCCTTCTTGCACTCCATCATCGGGGCGTCGGTCTTGGCGCGCAGCTCTGCGACCATGCTTGCGGTGATTGCCATATTCTTTTCTCCTGATAACTTGAAAGTTCAAAGGGCCACCGCCCACCCGGGCAAGGGCCACGACTTGTAAAAAAGGGGCTACTTGAGCCCCTTTTTACTTTGGGCGCAATGCCCCGGGTCAGGCAGCGCTCTCGACCTCGACAAACTCATCGTCACCCTCAGCCGCCTTGACGATGTCGGTCACGGCATTGGCACGCCCTTCGAGGATCGCATCAGCAATGCCGCGGGCATACAGAGCGACCGCCTTGGCCGAATCGTCATTGCCAGGGATCACATAGTCGATACCCTCGGGGGAATGGTTGGAGTCCACCACTCCGATGAGCGGGATACCCAGTTTTTGCGCCTCGGCCACCGCAATCTTGTGAAAGCCGACATCGATGACAAAAATCGCATCGGGCAGACTGGCCATATCCTGAATACCGCCAATATCCTTTTCAAGCTTTTCAATTTCGCGGGAAAAATTGAGCTGCTCTTTTTTACTGATGGCATCCAGACCGGCTTCCTGCTGAGCCTTCATTTCCTTCAGGCGCTTGATGGAGGACTTGACGGTCTTGAAATTGGTGAGCATGCCGCCGAGCCAACGCTGGTCGACATAGGGAACGCCCGCGCGGCGGGCCTCAGTGGCCAGAATTTCCCTGGCTTGCCGCTTGGTGCCCACCATGAGGATGGTGCCCCGATTGGCGGCCAATTGACGAGCAAACTTGCAGGCCTCTTGGAACAGAGGCAGCGACTTCTCGAGATTGATGATGTGGATGCGATTGCGATGGCCGAAGATAAAGGGGGCCATCTTGGGATTCCAAAAGCGAGTCTGGTGTCCAAAATGGACGCCCGCTTCCAGCATTTCGCGCATGCTTGTTGACATTAAAAGCTCCTGAAGGTTGGGTCTAGAATCGGCCGAAGCCCCACACTCTGAGAGTCAGGGGCACCTTGCAGAGGACCGATTCGCGAATTTTTCCCAAGGATCGCGAGCCGAAAGACCTGCTCGCGGGGAAACCGAAAGTATAGCACTGGGCAAGCTCAGCCCGAGCCCTCCGAACCGTCCTTAAACCATGCTCAAGCCAGCCCGAGACCTCCACCACATCCGGGACGATCTGCGCTCGGGTCGAACACAGCTCCACCGGGAGCTTGGACGAGCCTTGGAAATCAGCACTCAGCCCTCCTGCCGCCACGCCTATCTGCTGGAGCCAGGTCCTAGCCTGATAAAGGCAATGGAGACAAGGCCGGCATCGCTTCACTACCCCCTGGCGGGGCTGCCGGTATCGGTTAAGGACCTGTTCAACGTCGAGGGGCAGGTCACCCGCGCGGGCTCAGTGGTGCTCGAAGACAGCCCGCCGGCCGCGAGCGACTGTCCGGCGGTCAGCCGCATCAGGGCAGCGGGCGGGCTGATCGCGGGCCGCACCAATATGACGGAGTTCGCCTTCTCGGGTGTGGGCCTCAACCCTCACTACGGGACGCCGGTGAACCCGGCAGATCCTCTGTTGCCGCGGATCCCGGGTGGATCGTCCTCTGGAGCCGCCGTATCGGTGGCCACTGGGGCGGCCGTGGCAGGACTGGGCTCGGACACCGGGGGCTCGCTTCGAATCCCAGCAGCTCTCTGCGGGTTGGTGGGCTTTAAAAGCACGGCCCGGCTCGTGCCCACCATGGGTGCGCTGCCCCTTTCCACCACACTGGATACGGTAGGGGCCATCACCCATTCGGTACGCGATGCGATCGTGCTGCACGAAATCCTCTCGATGCGGCGGGTGCGGATGACATCGCCCGGGTTGCGGGGCGCACGTCTGGCCGTGGCCAAAACCTGGATGCTCGATGACATGGAAGCGCCGGTCGCCGCCGCGTTCGAGAAATCTTTGGCTGCACTGCAATCGGCCGGAGCGGTGGTCGAAGAAATCAGTTTGAACGAGATCGCCGATCTGAGCTCCATCAATGCGGGCGGAGGGTTTTCTGCCGCCGAAAGTTACGCTTGGCATCGAAGCCTTCTGGCGCGGGCCAGCGATCGCTACGACCCCCGAGTGGCCAAGCGCATCCTGCGCGGGAGCCAGATGAGCGCCGCAGACTATGTGGATCTGTTGGAGGCACGCCGTCGATGGATCGGCCAAATCGAGGGGCACATCCGGGACTTCGACGCCATTGTTTCGCCCACGGTCCCGATCGTGGCGCCCGCCATCGATCCGCTGGCGAAAGATGAGGACAGTTTTTTCAAGACCAATGCCTTGCTGCTGCGCAACACCTCGGTGGTCAACATGCTCGACGGCTGCGCCATCTCCGTGCCCTGCCACCCACCGGGCGAGCTTCCGGTTGGGCTGATGTTCTGGCATGGCAGCCTTCGGGACGACAACGTGCTCAAGCTGGCCCTGGAATTTGAGTCCCTCCGGTCAGTGGCCAGGAATTAAGACGCTCGGCTGGCCGGAGCGCGCACGCAGAACCCCACACCATGCATCGCATCGAAGCGGACAGAACCTGGCCTTTGCACGGTCTGTCGGCAAGTCGGCAACTGGAGCAGCTGGCCGCCGCCTCGCTGCCCCCCCACACGCTGATGCAGCGCGCCGGCTTGGCCCTCTCCAAGTTGACCAGGGCCATCGTGCCTCATGGGCGTAAGGTATGGATCGCCTGCGGCCCCGGTAACAACGGAGGCGATGGCTTCGAGGCAGCCGTACACCTTAAAAACCTGGGCATGGAGGTCAGCCTGACCTGGATCGGCGCGCCGCACGAGCCCGCTGATGCACGGGCCTCACGACTTCGGGCCTTGCAGGCCGGCCTGCAGGTCAGCGATCAGCCGCCTGCACATTTTGATCTGGCCATTGATGCCCTGCTCGGTCTCGGGGCAGATCTTCAGAGCCAACGCCCCACAACTGGCCAGATGACGCGTTGGCTGGACCAGATGCACCGCAGCGGCAGTCCGGTGCTCTGCGTTGATCTGCCCAGCGGCCTAAATGCCGACACCGGATCAGGCCGACCCTCCCAAGCCGAGCGTGCTTACACCTTGAGCCTGTTGACCCTCAAGCCTGGTCTTTTTACCGGGCAAGGCCGCGATCAGGCTGGCCAGGTTTGGTTCGACTGCCTCGGAGTCGACACGGATCAGGTCGCGGCAGACGCCCAGCTGATTGGGTCGGACTGCCTGCCCGCGCTGAACAAGGCCCTGGGGCCACACGACAGCCACAAAGGACGCTACGGCGACGTCTTGGTGGTAGGCGGACAGTCAAAGGCGACGGGCATCAGCATGGTGGGAGCGGCGCTGCTGGCCGCCCGCGCTGCCCTGCACGCTGGAGCCGGCCGGGTCTACCTCTGTCCCCTTGGACCCGTGCCCTGCTCTCTGGATCCGACGCAGCCGGAATTGATGTGGCGGGCGCTTCCAGACCCACACCAACTCGAATCGACTTGGACCATCGTCTGCGGCTGTGGAGGGGGCGAGGCCGTCGCCGCGGTCCTGCCTGGCCTGACAGCTTGCCCCGGACCCCTGGTCCTGGACGCCGACGCCCTCAATGCGGTGGGCGCCGAACCCGCCCTGAGGCGTCAGCTGCGACGGCGGCGGGGCCAGGCCACGGTGCTCACGCCGCACCCCCTGGAGGCCGCTCGACTGCTCGAATGCTCCGCCGCACAGGTGCAGTCTGATCGACTCTACGCCGCGCGCGCCTTAGCAGAAGAATTTGCCTGCACCGTGGTACTCAAAGGGTCGGGCACGGTCGTCGTCTCAGACAAGGCGGTGCCGTGGATCAATTTCAGCGGCAATGCGCTGCTGGCCACTGCGGGCACAGGAGACGTGCTGGTCGGGATGATCGGCGCGGCGCTGGCGCAAGGCCTGCCGCCCGATGCGGCGGCTCGGCTGAGCGTTCACCGCCATGGATCACTGGCCGACGCCTGGGCGCAGGCCCAACCGCACCAACCCCTGGTCGCAAGCGACCTGCTGCGAGCGAACGAACCGGGCCACTGACTCGCACAGCCCATCCGCCCGCACCCCCGCCGCTCCGATTCCGCGGGCAAGCACAGGCCCCACCCGGACGGCGGTTTAGGGCAGCAACATCACTGCCAGTTGCAGCAGCAGCAGAACAAGGGCAGGGGAAAGATCGACTCCGCCAACGAGAGGCAGGGCACGACGAAACGGCGCAACAAGAGGGGCCATCACACGCGTGAGGGTGTGATGCAGCAATGAGGCAGGCTGGACCCAGGATAGGATGACCATCGCAATCAGCAGCAGACTCCAGGTCTGTAAGGCCGTCCGCAGCAAAAAAACCAGGGCCACGCCCGCCGCACCCACTGCCCCCATAGGCCGACCGGTAGCCAGCCCTGAAATCATCATCAGAGCCCAGCTATAGACCAGGGCCCACAGCAATGCGGCAAGAACACTGCCCCAGTCCAGGCGACTTTTTGCCATTGCCTGAGGCATCCAGCGGCGCAAGGGCTTGACCAGCCAATCGGTCAGCGCCATCACAAAGAGCCCCGGCTGCAGACGCATATTGATCCGCAGCCCGTTCATCCAGGCCCGCAGCAAGGCGGCCCCCACCAAAAGCTGCAGCAACCACTCGATGAGTATCAGCAGGACCTGCATCAGGACCTCTTTAACGGCGCGGCCGTTTGCTCGCTCTTCGCCCGGCCTTGGCAGCTGCCTTTTTCACGGCTGACTTAAGCGACTGCAGGGGTGCAACCGGCAAAGTGGGCAAGACAGACTTCTTGCTGCCGCGTCTGGGCGCGGCCGAAGGGGTCTCCTCGCGCAGCCGCGCACGCGCGCTGCCGGGCTTGACCGGCGCCAGGCCGTCGGCGGCTCGGTCCCTGCCGCCGCGCAGCAGCGCCTCCTGACCGTCGTGGACCAGACGGAAGTCGATGCGCCGCCCGTCCAGGTCGACGCGGCTGACCTGCACGCGCACACGGGTGCCGATCGCGTATCGAATGCCGGTTCGCTCACCCCGCAATTCCTGACGCGCCTCATCGAAGCGGAAATACTCACCGCCGAGCTCAGTGATGTGGACCAGTCCCTCAACGTACATGGCATCGAGGGTGACGAAGATCCCAAAGCCGGTGGCCGCTGTCACCACACCCGAAAACTCTTCGCCCAGGTGCTCTCGCATGTACTTGCACTTGAGCCAGGCCTCGACATCCCGACTGGCCTCATCGGCGCGTCTTTCGTTGGCGCTGCAATGCAGCCCAGCCGCTTCCCATCCACGCTGCTCGCCAGTGGAGGCCGCACGATCGGCCTTGGACGAAGCCGTGGCGCGCTCGGCCAAACGCTTGGCCAATTTGGTCTGAGCCTCGCCCGGCGTGGGCAACACCGGCAGCTGATATCGGCTCTGCGCGAGGATGGCCTTGATGACCCTGTGAACCAGCAGGTCCGGGTAACGACGGATCGGACTGGTGAAGTGGGTGTAGGCCTCATAGGCGAGTCCAAAGTGCCCGCTGTTAATTGGCGTGTAGATCGCCTGCTGCATCGAGCGCAAGAGCATGGCGTGAACCTGCTGGGCGTCCGGCCCGTCCTTGGTGGCCTCAGCGATGCGCTGAAAATCAGCAGGCTGAGGTGAATCGCCAATACCGGGCGAGACCCCGATAGCCTTGAGATAGTTTCGCAGGACTTCCTTTTTTTCCGGGGTAGGTCCCTCATGCACCCGGTACAGGCCATGATGCTTGGACTGCGCAATGAAATCGGCAGCGCAGACATTGGCCGCCAGCATCGCCTCCTCGATCAAGCGATGCGCATCATTGCGAGTGCGGGGCACGATCTTCTCGATCCGACCCACATCGTCGCAAAGGATCTGGGTCTCGGTCGTCTCAAAATCAACCGCACCACGCTCGCGTCTGGCTTTGAGCAAGGCGCCATAAACATCATGCAGACTCATCAGGTGCGGCAGCAGCGTCTTGCGCTGTTGGGCCTGCGCTCCTCGGGTATTGCCCAGTATGGCCGCCACCTCGGTGTAGGTCAGGCGCGCATGGCTGTGCATGACCGCAGGGTAGAACTGATAGGCTTGCACCACCCCTTTGGCGCTGATCATCATGTCGCAGACCATGCACAGACGGTCGACTGCCGGATTGAGCGAACAAAGTCCATTGGAGATCTTCTCCGGCAGCATCGGAATGACCCGACGGGGAAAGTAAACGCTGGTGGCGCGATCGTAGGCATCGACATCCAGGGCGCTGCCAGTCTCCACATAATGTCCGACATCTGCAATGGCCACCAACAATCGCCATCCTTTGCCGCGGCCGACACGCGCCGGCTCACAGTAAACGGCATCATCGAAATCGCGAGCGTCCTCGCCGTCTATCGTCACCAAAGCGATGTCGGTCAGATCCACTCGATCGACCCTGTCAGAGGCACGAACCGTCTCTGGCAGGGAACGCGCCAAGGCCAGCGCTTCGTCACTGAATTCGTGGGGCACCCCATACTTGCGCACCGCAATTTCGATTTCCATGCCGGGATCGTCAATCTCGCCCAGCACCTCACGCACTCGGCCCACCGGTTGACCAAACAGGGCTGGCGGCTCGGTCAGTTCCACCACCACCACCTGTCCCACAGAGGCCGCACCAATTGCATGCTTGGGGATCAGCACATCCTGCCCGTAACGCTTGTCTTCGGGCGCCACCAACCAGACACCGCCCTCCTGCAGCAGCCTGCCGATGATCGGATGAGGCGAACGCTCCATGATCTCCGTCACCCGCCCTTCCGGCCTGCCCCGGCGGTCGAGTCGGACGATGCGAGCCTTGACGCGGTCCCTGTGCAGCACCGCTCGCATCTCGTTGGGAGGGAGATAGATGTCGGGCTGCCCGTCATCACGCTGGACGAAGCCGTGACCGTCCCGGTGACCGAAAACCGTTCCTTCGAATTCAGTCAGCAGCGCCGCGGAGGCGGCGTTCATGGTTGGATGGGTCTTGATGGGAATTTCCTTGTCTTGGAGGCAAAAAGTCGACGAAACCCAGGTGGTGCAAACGGCGCGCTTATTGAGCAAGCCCGAAGCTCCGCGTCGGGGATGGTACACTCCCCAACCTTGCCCAGGTGGCGGAATTGGTAGACGCACTAGTTTCAGGTACTAGCGCTGAGAGGCGTGGAGGTTCGAGTCCTCTCCTGGGCACCAGCATCATTGAAGAACAAGTCGAAGAAGAACGCAAGAAGAAGAAAAACAAAGCCGCTGATACCTCAGCGGCTTTTTTCATGCCCGGTGACGAGCAGCCGGGACGAATCAAATCGGCAAGCCCACCAGATCATGGCCCTCAGTGCCCACGATGCGCGCCTGGGTGAACTGACCCGCTTTCAGGGTCTTGCTGATCTTCTGCGGCGGCAACAAGCGCACAAGACCATCAATCTCGGGAGCATCGGCGTAGCTGCGGCCCAGGGCGCCCTTGCGACCCAGCCCAGGGGCCGAATCCACCAGAACCTGCATCGTCGCGCCGATCCGCTCACGCAGCTTCGCGCTTGAAACCTCCTCGGCGACGGCCATGAAGCGCTCCCGGCGCGCCTGTCGCAGCGCATCGGGCAAGGGGTCGCTCAACTCATTGGCGGCCGCGCCTCGGACCGGACTGTAGGCAAAGCAACCGGCTCGATCGAGCGGTCGGTGAAACGGTAGTCGCCTCCGGTGATGACGACCTTGGCGACGTCGATCTTGGGCGACGTTGTGGCCGGACCGGCGGGTGAGGG
>JBEIHE010000041.1:0-22496 GCA_040381515.1 Polaromonas sp. | reverse complement strand
GTACTTACCGGTCATCCTTTTCATCCTGGTCGGTGTGGCGGTCGGGATCCTGCCCCAGGTCATCGGCTTTGTCTTCGGCCCGCAGCGGCCGGACGCCGCCAAGAACAGCCCTTACGAGTGCGGCTTCGAAGCCTTCGAAGACGCTCGCATGAAGTTCGATGTTCGCTACTATCTGGTGGCGATCCTGTTCATCCTCTTCGATCTGGAAATCGCCTTTCTCTTCCCCTGGGCGGTGGCCTTCAAGGACATCGGCCTGGTGGGCTTCTGGGCCATGATGGTCTTTCTGGCCATTCTGGTGGTTGGCTTCATCTACGAATGGAAAAAGGGTGCCCTCGACTGGGAGTAGTCGGTTGAGGCTCCCGGGGGCTTTGACACCAATTCGCAATCGCTTGGCACGAGGGATCGCATATGTCACTTGAAGGTGTGTTCAACGAAGGCTTCATGACCACCAGTTACGACTCGGTGGTCAACTGGGCCAAGACCGGCTCCCTCTGGCCCATGACCTTTGGTCTGGCGTGCTGCGCCGTCGAGATGATGCACGCGGGCGCTGCGCGCTACGACATCGACCGTTTCGGCATGCTGTTTCGTCCGAGTCCTCGGCAGTCCGATCTGATGATCGTGGCAGGTACCTTGTGCAACAAGATGGGGCCAGCCCTGCGCAAGGTCTATGACCAGATGTCCGAGCCGCGTTGGGTGATCTCCATGGGGTCGTGCGCCAACGGAGGTGGCTACTACCACTACAGCTATTCGGTGGTGCGTGGGTGTGATCGCATCGTGCCAGTGGATGTCTATGTCCCCGGCTGCCCCCCCACCGCCGAGGCGCTTCTCTACGGCATCATCCAGCTGCAGCAGAAGATCCGCCGCACCCACACCATTGCGAGGGCCTGAGATGTCATTTGATGCCGTACTGACCGCCGCGCATCAAAGGCCGGCCCCCGAAACGCTCAGGCAGACTCTGCAAGATGCACTTGGGTCTAAGGCCCGACGTGTCAGTTTGGCCCTGGGCGAGGTCACTGTGCTTGTCGCACGTGCTGACTATCTCGATGCGGCGGTTCTGTTGCGCGACCATGTGGCCTGTCAGTTCGAACAGCTGGTGGACCTGTGCGGCGTGGATTTCAGCGACTACAAGGCCGGCCAGCACGAGGGCCCGCGCTTTGCGGTGGTCTCCCATTTGCTGTCGGTCAGCCTGAACCAGCGGGTGCGCCTGAAGGTGTTTTGTGACAACGATGATTTTCCGGTTCTGCCCTCGCTCAATGAGGTTTGGAATTCGGCCAATTGGTTCGAGCGAGAAGCCTTTGATTTGTTTGGCATCATCTTTGAGGGTCACAGCGATCTCAGACGCATCCTGACCGACTACGGTTTCATAGGGCATCCGTTCCGCAAAGACTTTCCGGCCACGGGCCATGTGGAGATGCGCTACGACCCGGAGCAAAAGCGGGTCATCTACCAGCCGGTGAGTATTGAGCTGCGAGAGATCACGCCACGCATCATTCGCGAAGAGGGCTACGCCGGCCGGCCCGCGGGCAGCAGGGACTAAAGAAACATGGCTGAAATCAAGAACTACACCCTGAACTTCGGCCCCCAGCATCCGGCCGCCCATGGTGTGCTGCGCCTGGTGCTCGAGCTCGACGGGGAGGTCATCCAGCGCGCCGATCCGCACATCGGTCTGCTGCATCGGGCCACTGAGAAGCTGGCTGAAAGCCGCACCTATATCCAGTCGCTGCCCTATATGGATCGTCTGGACTATGTCTCGATGATGTGCAATGAGCATGCCTACTGTCTGGCCATCGAGAAGCTCATGGACATCGAAGTGCCCGAGCGCGCCCAGTACATCCGCGTCATGTACGCCGAGATTACCCGCCTGCTCAATCACCTGCTCTGGTTGGGCTGCCACGGCTTTGATTGCGGGGCGATGAACATCCTGATTTATTGCTTTCGCGAACGTGAGGCCCTGTTCGACATGTACGAGGCGGTCTCCGGCGCGCGCATGCATGCGGCCTATTTCCGTCCGGGCGGCGTGTATCGCGATCTGCCCGATTCGATGCCTCAGTACAAGGCCAGCAAGGTGCGCAATGCCAAGGCGATCGCGCGCCTTAACGAAAACAGGCAGGGTTCTCTGCTCGACTTTATCGATGACTTCGTGCGCAAGTTCCCGGCCCTCGTCGACGAGTACGAGACCTTGTTGACCGATAACCGCATTTGGAAACAGCGCACCGTGGGCGTGGGCGTGGTGACGCCGGAACGCGCGCTCAATCTGGGCTTTACCGGCCCCATGCTGCGCGGTTCGGGCATCGCCTGGGATTTGCGCAAACACCAGCCCTACGACGTTTACGATCGGCTGGAGTTCGACATCCCGGTGGGTAAGACGGGTGACTGCTACGACCGCTATCTGGTGCGCATTGAGGAAATGCGCCAGTCCAATCGGATCATTGCCCAGTGCGGCAAGTGGCTGCGTGAGAATCCGGGCCCCGTCATTACCGATGACCACAAGGTGGCACCGCCGGCGCGCGAGTCGATGAAGGCCAACATGGAGGAATTGATTCACCACTTCAAGCTTTTTACCGAGGGCTTCCATGTGCCCGAGGGGCAGGCTTATGCGGCGGTTGAACACCCCAAGGGTGAATTCGGTATTTATCTGATCAGCGACGGGGCCAACAAGCCTTACCGCCTCAAGATTCGTCCCCCTGGTTTTGCCCATTTGGCGGCCATGGACGAGATGGCGCGCGGCCACATGATTGCCGATGCGGTGGCGGTGATTGGCACCATGGATATCGTGTTTGGAGAGATTGATCGATGACCGCCCGCACGCCTACGCAGGTGGCTCTCGCGCGCTCGCGTGCGGCAACTCGCTGCCGCGTTGCGAGGCATTCGATGGAGAAGCGAATTGGCTGAATTTTCCGAGTCCGTCCTGGCGCAGTTTGCGCGCGAGGTGGCCAAGTATCCGAGTGACCAAAAGCAATCGGCCGTGATTGCCTGCCTGACCATTGTTCAGCAGGATCGGGGATGGGTGAGTCCCGAAAGTGAAAAGGCGGTGGCTGAGTACCTCGGCATGGCTCCGATGGCAGTGCACGAGGTCAGCACCTTCTACAACATGTTCAACCTCAAACCGGCAGGCAAATACAAACTCAATGTTTGCACCAATTTGCCGTGTCAGTTGCGCAATGGCGGTCAGGCGCTGGCCTATCTGGAAAAGAAGCTTGGTGTTTCAATGGGCGATACCACCCGCGATGGCCTTTTTACCCTCCAGCAAAGTGAGTGTCTGGGTGCGTGCGCCGATGCGCCTGTGATGCTGGTCAATGATGTGAATATGTGCAGTTTCATGAGCGATGAAAAGCTCGACCAACTGGTTGATGGTCTTCGGGCCATGGAGGGCAAATCGTGAGCACAACTACCCTCTTGTCGCAATTCGCGGCCACTGGCGTGCAGTCCTGTTTTCACGAGCGACACATCCAGCCGCAGATCATGGCCGGCCTCAACGGCCACAACTGGGGCCTGAAGGACTATGAGGCGCGTGGGGGGTATGCGGCGCTTCGCAAGATCCTGGGCGTGGACGGTGGGCCTGGTATGACGCCCGACCAGGTGATCGCCGAGATCAAAGCCAGCGGCTTGCGCGGCCGTGGTGGCGCTGGTTTTCCCACCGGCCTGAAGTGGAGCTTCATGCCGCGTCAGTTTCCAGGTCAGAAATACCTGGTCTGCAATTCGGACGAGGGCGAGCCCGGCACCGCCAAGGATCGGGACATCCTGACCTACAACCCGCATGTGGTCATTGAGGGTATGGCCATTGGCGCCTATGCCATGGGCATTACGGCAGGCTACAACTACATTCACGGCGAAATTTTTCAGACCTATCGGCGTTTTGAACAAGCCTTGCAGGAGGCGCGCGATGCCGGTTTGATTGGTAACCAGATCCTGGGCAGTTCGTTCTCGTTCAATCTGCAGGCAGCGCACGGCTTTGGCGCCTACATCTGCGGTGAAGAAACTGCGCTTCTCGAGTCGCTCGAGGGCAAAAAGGGGCAGCCGCGCTTCAAGCCGCCTTTTCCGGCCAGCTTTGGGCTGTATGGAAAGCCCACCACCATCAACAACACCGAGACCTTTGCGGCGGTGCCCTGGATCATCCGCAACGGCGGCCAGTCTTATCTGGAAGTGGGCAAGCCCAACAACGGTGGTACCAAGCTTTTTACCGTCAGCGGCGATGTCAACCATCCCGGCAACTTCGAAGTGCCTTTGGGCACACCCTTTGCCAAGCTCCTTGAACTGGCCGGTGGCGTGCGATCGGGCCGCAAGCTCAAGGCGGTGATTCCGGGGGGGTCTTCCATGCCGGTCTTGCCTGCCGACATCATGATGGCGACCGACATGGACTACGACTCCATCGCCAAGGCGGGCTCCATGCTCGGCTCGGGCGCGGTCATCGTGATGGATGACAGTCGCTGCATGGTCAAGAGCTTGTTGCGGCTGTCGTATTTCTACATGCACGAGAGCTGCGGTCAATGCACTCCCTGTCGAGAAGGTACCGGTTGGCTCTGGCGCATGATGCACCGCATCGAGCACGGCCAAGGTCGCCAGAGCGACCTGGACTTGCTCAACTCGGTCTCCGACAACATTCAGGGGCGAACGATCTGTGCCCTGGGCGATGCGGCTGCCATGCCGGTGCGGGCCATGATCAAGCACTTTCGCTCCGAGTTTGAACATCACATCACGCACAAGACCTGTATGGTCCCGGCCTACGCCTGAGTGCGGTACAGCAAGAGCACACACCATGGTTGAAATTCAACTCGACGGGCAAAAGATAGAGGTGCCCGAAGGCAGCACGGTGATGCATGCGGCCGAGAAGGCGGGCACCTATATCCCGCATTTTTGTTATCACAAGAAACTGAGCATTGCGGCCAATTGCCGGATGTGCCTGGTGGATGTGGAAAAAGCTCCGAAGCCTATGCCTGCCTGCGCCACGCCGGTGACCCAGGGCATGGTGGTGCACACCAAGAGTGACAAGGCCATCAAGGCGCAAAAGAGCGTGATGGAATTTCTGCTGATCAACCACCCGCTCGATTGCCCGATCTGCGATCAGGGCGGCGAGTGCCAGTTGCAGGACCTGGCAGTGGGCTACGGCGGCAGTGGCTCGCGCTACGAGGAGGAAAAGCGGGTGGTGCTCCACAAGGATGTGGGGCCGCTGATCAGCATGGAGGAAATGAGCCGCTGCATTCACTGCACCCGCTGCGTGCGTTTCGGACAGGAAGTGGCCGGAGCGATGGAACTGGGCATGTCCCATCGCGGTGAACATTCAGAGATCGAGACCTTTGTCGGCATGTCGGTCGACTCGGAGTTGTCCGGCAACATGATCGATATCTGCCCGGTGGGCGCCCTGACCAGCAAGCCCTTTCGTTACAGCGCCCGCACCTGGGAGCTGTCTCGGCGCAAGTCCGTCAGCCCGCACGATTCGGCCGGAGCCAATCTGGTGGTGCAGGTCAAACAGAACCGGGTGATGCGGGTTCTGCCGCTGGAAAACGAGCAGGTCAACGAATGCTGGATTGCTGACCGCGATCGCTTTTCCTATGAGGCGCTCACCGGCGAGGAGCGGCTGACGGCGCCCATGATCAAGCAGGGCGGGCAGTGGCGCGAGGTGGATTGGCAGACTGCGCTGGAGTATGTGAGCAACGGCCTGCAGCAGATCAGCCGCGACCACGGGCCGGCAAGCCTGGGTGCGTTGGTCAGCCCGCAGAGCACGCTCGAGGAGTTACACCTGGCTGGCCTGCTGATGCGGCGTCTGGGCAGCGACAACATTGATCACCGCCTGCGCTGCGCCGATTTCTCGCCTGCGCCGGCGGTACGCTGGCTGGGCACCTCGATCGCGTCTTTATCGACGTTGCAGACCGTGCTGGTGATCGGATCGAATCTGCGCAAAGACCATCCGCTGTTTGCCTTGCGTATTCGGCAGGCTGCCCGGGGCGGTGCGACGGTGCTGAGCCTCAATGCGTCCAGGCAGCTCGCCAATAAAGACGCCTGGGCAATGCCGCTGCGCCACAGCTGGCTGGCTGATTCGTCCCACTGGCAGGACGCTCTGATCGAGATCGCGACCGCACTGGCACAACTCAAGGGATCTGCCTTGCCCGAGGGTGTGCCGGCGGTCCAGCCTTCGCAGCAAGCCCGCGACATGGCGCAGGCCTTGGAGTCGGGCGATCGCAAGGCGATCTTGCTAGGCAATGCGGCGGCCCATCACGCGCAGGCCTCCAATCTGTTGGCGCTGGCCCATTGGATCGGCTCGCAGACCGGAGCCAGCGTGGGCTACCTGACCGAGGCGGCCAATACGGTGGGCGCCCAGTGGGTGGGCGCCCAGCCACAGGCCGGAGGGCTTCATGCCGGGCAGATGCTGTCGGGCGCGCTCAAGGCGGTGCTTCTGTTCAATACCGAGCCGGTGTTCGATTCGGCGGCTGGTTCATCGGCCCGGCAGGCCCTTGCCAAGGCCGAGATGGTGGTGTCCTTCAGCCCCTTCCGAGCCAATATGGACCTGGCCGATGTGCTTTTGCCCATTGCCGCCTTCACTGAAACGCCGGGCACCTTTGTCAATGCGGAGGGGCGTGTGCAGGGATTCCATGCGGTGGTCAAGCCACCCGGGCAGTCCAGACCGGGTTGGAAGGTCTTGCGCGTGCTGGGCCAGATGCTGCAACTGCCGGGCTTTGAGGCGGAATCGGCAGCCGAGGTCCTGGTCCAGGCCATAGGCCCGGCAGGCGAGGGCGCCCGTTTCGTTCCAGGCGAGCGACTGAGCAATGCGTCGGCATTCGACAGGTCTCTTGGCTCGGCTTCCGCGGCAGAGCCGGTCACAGCGGCCATCTACCAGCTCGACGGCATCGTGCGCCGAGCTCCGTCGCTGCAACTGACTGTCGATGCGCGTGTCAGCCAGGCTCAAGCCAGCAAGCAGGAGGTCAGCGCATGATCGACAGTATCTATCTGGCTGGTCAGGGCCTGCTGGGCACTACGGTCTGGCCGGTGGTCTGGACCCTGATCAAGATTGTGGCGGTCTTGCTGCCGCTGATGGGTTGCGTGGCCTATCTCACGCTCTGGGAGCGAAAGGCGATCGGCTTTACCCAAGTGCGGCTGGGGCCCAACCGCGTCGGGCCCGGTGGCCTGCTGCAGCCTATTGCCGATGCGCTCAAGCTGCTGACCAAGGAAATCATCATGCCGGCGGCGGCCAGCAAGGGATTGTTTGTCCTGGGCCCCATCATGACCATCATGCCGGCCCTGGCCGCCTGGGCGGTCATTCCCTTCGGCCCGGATGTGGCGCTGGCCAACATCAATGCGGGCTTGCTCTTTCTGATGGCCATTACCTCTCTGGAGGTCTACGGCGTCATCATTGCCGGTTGGGCCTCCAATTCCAAATATGCCTTTCTGGGGGCGCTGCGAGCTTCTGCGCAGATGGTCAGCTATGAGATTGCCATGGGTTTTTGCCTGGTGGTGGTGCTCATGGTCTCGGCCAGCTTGAACCTGACCGACATCGTCATGGGGCAGAGCAAGGGCATGGGGGCGGACATGGGTCTGGGTTTCCTGTCTTGGAACTGGCTGCCCTTGTTGCCGATCTTTCTGGTCTATTTCATCGCCGGTCTGGCCGAGACCAATCGCCATCCTTTCGACGTGGTGGAGGGAGAGTCGGAGATTGTGGCGGGCCACATGGTCGAGTATTCCGGCATGGCCTTCGCTATGTTCTTCCTGGCCGAATACGCGAACATGATTCTGGTTTCCATCCTGTGCGTGATCATGTTCTTGGGCGGCTGGTTGCCCCCGGTCGAGGCGCTCGCCTGGATTCCCGGCTGGATTTGGCTGGGTTTGAAAACGTTCGTGGTGGTCACCCTGTTCCTCTGGGTGCGCGCCACTTTTCCCCGTTTTCGCTATGACCAGATCATGCGTCTGGGCTGGAAGATTTTCATTCCGGTCACGCTGGTTTGGCTGGTGGTGGTGGCCGTGTGGATGCACACCCCGCTGAACATCTGGAAGTGATCATGATCTGCCTTGGGACTTACTGATATGACCACTCAGACCCTGCCGTCCTCGTCCTTTTCCTTCAAGGACTTCATCTCCAGCTTCATGCTGACCGAGTTGTTCAAGGGCATGGCCTTGACCGGCAAGTACATGTTCAGCCGCAAGATCACCGTGCAATTTCCTGAGGAAAAAACGCCCTTGTCCCCGCGTTTTCGCGGGCTGCACGCCTTGCGTCGTTACGAAAACGGTGAGGAGCGCTGTATTGCGTGCAAGCTGTGCGAGGCCGTTTGCCCGGCGCTGGCCATCACCATCGAGTCCGACGTGCGCGACGATGGAACCCGGCGCACGACTCGCTATGACATCGATCTGACCAAGTGCATCTTCTGCGGCTTTTGCGAGGAGAGTTGCCCCGTCGACTCGATCGTGGAGACCCACATCCTCGAGTATCACGGCGAGAAGCGGGGCGATCTGTATTTCACCAAGGAAATGTTGCTCGCTGTCGGTGATCGCTATGAAGCCGAGATTGCCGCAAACAAGGCCGCTGATGCCAAGTACCGGTGAACCGATTGCAAGTATCTGATCTTCATATGAGCAAAGCCATCAGCCTCAGGGTCTGAAAACCACGCTGACCGAAAGTATCCAGACTCATGGACGTCCAAACAGCTCTTTTTTATGCCTTTTCGGCGGTGATGCTTTTCGCGGCCTTTCGCGTCATCACGGCACGTAACCCGGTCCACGCTGCCCTGTACCTGGTGCTGGCCTTCTTCCAGGCGGCTGCGCTGTGGTTGCTTTTGAAGGCCGAATTCCTGGCCATTACCCTGGTGTTGGTCTACGTGGGCGCGGTGATGGTGCTCTTCCTCTTTGTGGTGATGATGCTGGACATCAATATTGACAGCATGCGAAAGGGGTTCTGGAAGCATTTCCCCTTGGCGGCCCTGATGGGGGCTGTGATTGCCCTGGAAATGGCCGCCGTGTTGCTTGGGGGCTTTCGCGTCACCACCCCGCCTGCGGCCGCGGTGGCCAGTCAGGCGGCTGCGGACTATTCCAACACCCGGGAACTGGGCAAGGTGCTCTACACCGAGTATTTGCTGCCCTTGCAGGCTGCCGCAGCCCTGTTGCTGGTGGCCATCATTGCAGCCATCGCCTTGACTTTGCGTGAGCGCAAGGACTCCAAATCCATTGACCCGTCGCTGCAGGTGCGGGTCAAGCGTGCCGACCGGGTGACCTTGCTCAAGATCGATCCCAGTCCGGTTGCACCTGCCGCGCCGGAGCCTGTGGCTGCAGAGGAGAAAAAGTCATGATTTCCCTGGGGCACTTTCTTGCGCTGGGCGGTTTGTTGTTTGCCTTGTCGGTTATCGGCATCTTCCTCAATCGAAAGAACCTGATTGTTCTGTTGATGGCCATCGAATTGATGCTGCTGGCGGTCAACATGAATTTCGTCGCCTTCTCCTACTACCTGGGGGATATGGCCGGACAGATCTTTGTCTTCTTCATCCTCACGGTCGCAGCAGCCGAGTCGGCCATTGGGCTGGCCATTCTTGTCCTGCTGTTCCGCAACAAGTCAAGCATCAATGTCGATGAACTCAACACTCTCAGGGGCTGAGGGCTAACCGGGTCGCATGTTCCCCCAGAGTACGGAAATCCCACAATGAGTCAAACGCTTTCCGCTTCTACCCTGCTGGCTGTTCCACTGGCGCCGCTGGCGGGCTCCTTGCTGGCCGGTATCTTTGGTACGGCTCTTGGGGGCAACCGCATCGGTCGAACACTCAGTCACAGCCTGACGATTCTGGGCGTGCTGGTGGCTTTTGTGCTGTCAGTGATGACGCTCAATCGGGTGATCGACGGTGCCCGCTTCAACGAAACCATCTACACCTGGATGGTGGTCGGTGGCCTGAAGATGGAAGTCGGCTTTCTGGTCGACGGGCTGACGGCCATGATGATGGTGGTGGTGACTTTTGTCTCGCTCATGGTGCATCTCTACACCATTGGCTACATGGAAGAAGACGAAGGCTACAACCGATTTTTTGCCTACATCTCCCTGTTCACCTTCTCCATGTTGATGCTGGTGATGAGCAACAACATGCTGCAGCTGTTCTTTGGCTGGGAGGCGGTCGGACTGGTGTCTTATCTTCTGATTGGCTTCTGGTTCAAGAAGCCCACTGCCATCTTTGCCAATATGAAGGCCTTTCTGGTCAACCGGGTGGGTGATTTCGGGTTCATTCTGGGGATCGGTTTGCTTGCCGCCTATACCGGCTCCCTCAACTATGGCGAGGTCTTTGGTAAGGCCAACGACTTGGCTGCCATCAAGTTCCCGGGTACCGACTGGATGCTCATTACCGTGGCCTGCATCTGCCTGTTCATTGGCGCAATGGGCAAGTCGGCCCAGTTTCCTCTGCATGTTTGGCTCCCCGATTCGATGGAAGGCCCGACCCCCATCTCGGCCCTGATTCACGCGGCGACTATGGTCACCGCTGGCATCTTCATGGTCGCTCGCATGTCGCCGCTCTACGAGCTGTCGGCGACGGCCTTGAACTTCATTCTGATCATTGGCGCCATCACCGCCTTGTTCATGGGCTTTCTCGGCATCATCCAGAACGACATCAAGCGGGTGGTGGCCTATTCCACGCTCTCGCAGCTGGGCTACATGACAGTCGCCCTGGGGGCTTCGGCTTATTCGGTGGCGGTTTTTCATTTGATGACCCACGCATTCTTCAAGGCGCTGCTATTCCTGGCCGCTGGCTCTGTCATCATGGGCCTGCACCACAAGCAGGACATTCGATGGATGGGGGGCGTGCGCAAGTACATGCCGATCACTTGGATCACCTGTTTGCTCGGGTCCCTGGCGCTGATCGGCACCCCCTTGTTGTCGGGCTTTTATTCCAAGGACAGCATCATCCTGGCGGTGCAGGCCAGTAACTTGCCGGCCAGTGGTTTTGCCGGCTTTGCGGTGGTGGCCGGCGTGTTCGTAACGGCCTTTTATTCCTTTCGCATGTACTTCTTGGTCTTCCACGGAAAAGAACGCTACGACCAGGCGCCCCATGAGCCAGGACATGATGACCACCACGGCGGGCATGAGGCCAAGCCCCATGAGTCGCCCTGGGTGGTGACCCTTCCGCTGGTCTTGCTGGCCATTCCTTCGGTCTTTATTGGCTACTACACCATCACCCCCATGCTTTTTGGAGACTTCTTCAAGGACTCCATCAGCGTGAATGCGCAACTGCATCCGGCGATGACCGAATTGGCCAGAGCGTTCCATGGTCCCCTGGCCATGGCCAGCCACGGCCTGGTCACGGCCCCGTTCTGGTTGGCGGTGGCCGGCGTGGTACTGGCTTGGTATTTCTATTTGGTCAACCCGGCGGTTCCGGCGGCACTCGCACGGGCCCTGCGTCCGGTGGTGGTGGTACTTGAGAACAAGTACTACATGGACTGGTTCAATGAGAACGTTCTGGCGCGCGCTGCCCGCGGCTTGGGTGTGGGCCTGTGGAAAGGCGGCGATCAGGCGGTGATTGACGGGGCGGTGGTCAACGGCTCATGGCGATTGGTGGCCTGGGTGTCGGCTGCGGTGCGGCAACTTCAGTCTGGCTTCATCTTTCACTACGCGCTGGCCATGATCGTCGGCATTTTTGTGTTGATGACCTGGTTCGTCTGGATCAACAAGTAAAAGAGGGAACACATGGCTTTGCTGAGCCTGGCGATCTGGACGCCTATCGTTTTTGGAGTGATCCTGCTGGCCCTGGGTCGTGATGAGCAGGTCAAGGCCGTGCGTGCACTGGCCCTCATGGGGGCGCTGGTCAGCTTGTTGGTGACCGTGCCTCTATACCTTCAGTTCCAGTACGACACCAGTGCGATGCAGTTTGTGGAGAAGGCTGCCTGGATCCCTCACTTCAATGTGAATTACCACCTGGGTCTGGATGGCATCTCCTTTTGGTTTGTCTTGCTGACCGCCTTCATGACGGTGATTGTGGTGATCGCCGGCTGGGAGGTGATCGAGGAGCGGGTCAATCAGTACATGGGCGCCTTTCTCATTCTTTCGGGTTTGATGATCGGCGTTTTCAGCGCACTCGATGCGATGCTGTTCTTTGTGTTCTTTGAGGCGACCTTGATCCCGATGTATCTGATCATCGGAATCTGGGGCGGCCCGAACAAGATCTACGCCGCTTTCAAGTTTTTTCTCTATACGCTGCTTGGTTCCTTGCTGATGCTGGTGGCGCTGGTCTATCTGTACAACAAGTCCGGCGGTAGCTTCGATCTGAGCACCTGGCATAAATTGCCCTTGGGCATGACGGCGCAGACCCTGCTGTTCTTCGCCTTTTTTGCTGCCTTCGCAGTCAAGGTCCCCATGTGGCCGGTTCATACTTGGTTGCCTGATGTGCACGTGGAGGCGCCGACCGGTGGTTCTGCGATCCTGGCGGCGATCATGCTCAAGCTCGGTGCCTATGGCTTCCTGCGCTTTTCTATGCCGATTGCCCCAGATGCTTCGCGCGAGTGGGCCTGGCTGATGATTGCCTTGTCCCTGATTGCGGTCATCTATGTTGGTCTGGTGGCCATGGTGCAGCAGGACATGAAGAAATTGGTGGCCTATTCCTCGGTGGCTCATATGGGTTTTGTCACGCTGGGCTTTTTCATCTTCAATGAATTGGGTGTGGCCGGGGGATTGGTGCAGATGATCGCGCATGGCTTTGTTTCTGGCGCCATGTTCTTGTGCATCGGCGTGCTTTACGACCGGGTGCATTCGCGGCAAATTGCCAGCTATGGCGGCGTGATCAACACCATGCCTAAATTTACTGCTTTTGCGCTGCTGTTCGCCATGGCCAACTGCGGGCTGCCGGGTACGGCGGGCTTTGTGGGGGAATGGATGGTCATTCTCGGAGCCGTGCAGTACGACTTCTGGATCGGCCTGGCGGCGGCCACCGCCCTGATCTTTGGTGCTGCCTACACCCTGTGGATGTTCAAGCGGGTCTATTTGGGTGAGGTGGCCAACGACGATGTTCGCGGCCTGTCCGATATCAACGCCCGCGAATTTTTCATGCTCGGTTTACTGGCTATTGCGGTGCTCTACATGGGCCTCTACCCCAAGCCGTTTACCGATGTGATGAGTGCCTCGGTGACCGAACTGCTTCGGCATGTGGCGCTGTCCAAGTTGAACTGACCGTCTCACCGCCCAACGACTTTCGAGTATTCCCATGATTGATTCACAGAGCTGGTACGCGGTCTATCCCGAGATCATCCTGCTGGTCATGGCCTGCGTGATCGCGCTGGTTGACCTGGGCGTGAAAAGCCCGCGCCGCACTCTCAGCTACGTGCTGACCCTGGGCACACTGGCCTGGGTGGCCCTTGTTGCAGGCTCTCAGGCAGCTTCGGGGCAGGTCGTCTACGGCTTTGGAAACATGGTGGTCAGTGAGCCTATGGGCAACTGGCTCAAGTGTTTTTCCGCTTTGGCCCTGATGGCCACCGTCGTCTACGGCCGGCCGTATGCCTCTGATCGCGGCATGCTTCGCGGCGGAGAGTTCTTCACCCTGTCGCTTTTCTCCCTGTTGGGGGCTTTCCTGATGATCTCTGGTCACAATTTCCTGGTCCTCTACATGGGGCTGGAGTTGATGACCTTGTCGAGTTATGCCATGGTGGCTCTGCGCCGCGATCACGCCAACTCCACTGAGGCGGCCATGAAGTATTTTGTACTCGGCGCGCTGGCCTCTGGCTTCCTGCTCTATGGCCTGTCGATGATCTACGGCGCCACGGGCAGCCTTGATGTGGCCGAGGTGTTCAAGGCCATTGCCAGCCGCGAGATCAAGCATCAGGTCTTGGTCTTCGGTCTGGTCTTTGTGGTGGCTGGTCTGGCCTTCAAGATCGGTGCCGTGCCTTTTCACATGTGGCTGCCTGACGTCTACCACGGGGCGCCCACCGCGATCACTCTGGCCATTGGCGCAGCCCCTCAGTTGGCGGCCTTTGCCATGATGGTCCGCCTCCTGGTGCAGGGCCTGCTGCCGCTGGCCATCGACTGGCAGCAGATGCTCGGCGTGTTGGCGGTCTGCTCGCTGCTGGTGGGCAATTTGGCGGCCGTCGCCCAGACCAATCTCAAGCGCATGCTGGCTTTTTCCACCATTGCGCAGATGGGCTTCTTTCTCCTGGCCATGTTGGCCGGCGTGGTCGGCGGTGAGAAGATCAACGCGCAGTCGGCATACGGCTCAGCCATGTTCTATGTGGTGACCTATGTGCTGACCACCCTGGCTGTTTTTGGTGTCATCATGCTGCTGGCCCGCGAAGGTTTTGAGTCTGAGGAGATATCGGACCTGGCTGGCCTGAACCAGCGCAGTCCGCTGTATGCCGGCATCATGGCCTTGGGCATGTTCTCCTTGGCCGGCGTGCCGCCGCTGGTGGGCTTTTACGCCAAGCTGTCTGTGATCGATGCCCTGATATCGGCGCAAGGACTGGAGTATTTGTCTTTGGCGATCTTCGCCGTTTTGATCTCTCTGGTCGGGGCCTTCTACTACCTGCGGGTGGTCAAGGTCATGTATTTTGATCCGGTGCCGGCCCATGCCGCTCACCCGATCGAAGCCGCTCAGGATGTGCGGGTTGTCCTGAGCCTCAATGGTGCCCTGATGCTGGTGCTTGGCCTGATGCCCGGAGGGCTGATGACCTTGTGCGCACAGTCCATGGGCAGTGTGCTCAAGTCTCTTGGATCCTAGGACTCAGTCATGAATTCCCAGACCTTGGCCTGGACAGTCATCGCTTTGGCGCTGGTTGCGGCCAACCTGCCGTTTTTGAGCAATCGTGCGCTGCTGGTGCGACCAATGGCGGGGCCGAAGCCCTTGGCCTTGCGTCTGCTGGAATTGTGCCTGCTGTACTTCTTGGTCGGGGCGTTGGCGCTGATGTTCGAGCAGGGCGTTGGCCGGGTGGCTTCTCAGGGCTGGGAGTTCTATGTAGTCACCGCTAGTTTGTTCCTCACGCTGGCGTTCCCCGGCTTCGTCTACCGCTACCTCTACAGCCGCTCCTGAGTCGTTGACGTGAGCACTGATCGACCAGGTGATGAGCGGCATCTGCGTGAAGAACTTGTTTCCAGCGAGGAACTCCTAAAGGGCCAGTTTCTGGTGGCTCGCCGTGACACGGTGAGCCTGCCCGACGGCAGTTTGGCCCAGCGCGAATATGTCTGCCATCCGGGGGCGGTCGTGGTGGTGGCTGAGCTCGCCGATGGGCGCTTTGTTCTGGAGCGACAGTGGCGTTATCCGCTCGGAAAGGCCTTCACAGAGTTCCCCGCAGGCAAGCTCGATCCTGGGGAGGATCCCTGGCGGTGCGCGCAGCGCGAACTGCGCGAGGAGACGGGCTATACGGCGCGGCGTTGGGCCTACGCTGGCCCGGTGCATCTGGCCATTGCCTATTCCACCGAGGTGATTCACCTGTTTTTTGCGCGCGATCTGCACGCAGGTGAGCGTCGACTCGATCCGGGTGAGTTTCTCGATGTGTTCCCTGCCAGTCTGCAAGAAATGCTTGACTGGGTGCGGAGCGGGCAGGTCACGGACGCCAAGACCCTGTTCTGCCTCCTGTGGGCCCAAAATCTCCGCTCAGGGGTTTGGTCGCTCAACTGGCAGGATGCTGCGGCCTGAGCCGCTGAAGGCCTCAATGGAAAGCCCAGAGCAAGGATTTGCTTGCCGGCGCGATAATGGGGCATGAAAGTTTTGGATCTCAAGTGTGCGCAGGAGCACGTTTTTGAGGGGTGGTTTGCCTCTGAGGAAGACTTCCAAACCCAAAGCCAGCGGGGGCTTGTCGCCTGCCCGGTTTGCGGTCATACCGCGGTAGAAAAACAGCTCAGTGCGCCGCGGCTCAATCTCGGCGCGTCTGCGCCAGCCGTAGCAAAAGAAGACCTGCCGGCCGCTGCTGGTAATGCGCAACTGCAGGCCTTGTGGCTCAAAGCGGTTCGGCAGATCGTCGACCAAACGGAAGACGTCGGCGAACGGTTTGCAGATCTCGCCCGTCAGATGCACTACGGCGAGGAGCCTGAGCGTGGCATCCGGGGGCGAACTTCTCCCAATGAGGCTGCGGCCTTGCTCGAGGAAGGCATTTCGGTCATGCCGCTGGTCCTGCCCGAGGCACTCAAGGAACCTCTGCAGTAATCTGCCCCAACGGGCTGTGTCTTGGCCGCAGGCCCGTCAGGCGCCGTATTCAGCCCTGAGGATCTTGGCCGCTTCGGTCATGGCGCGCAGCTTGCCATCGGCGACGTCACGCGGCAGGTATTTCATTCCGCAATCAGGGGCCAGTACGACCTGTTCGGGCTTGATGTACTGAAGGGCACGTTTGACGCGGGAGGCCACCACCACCGGCGACTCGATAGCCGGATCTTCAAGGTTCAGGCAGCCGACCATGATTTGTTTACCCGGCAGGCTCGACAGCACGGAGCAGTCGAGATTCGATTGAGCGGTCTCGATGGAAATCTGCTGGCAGCTGCAGGCGGAGAGTTCGGGCAGGAAGTTGTAGCCGTTGGGCCGGGCGTGGATGATGGCGGCGTACCCAAAGCAGATGTGTACCGCAGTTGTGCCGGTCACACCCTCCAGTGCCCGATTGAGCGCTCGGATACCGTATTGCCGCGCCTTTTCGGGCCGCGCTTGCATGTAGGGTTCGTCGACCTGCACGACATCGGCCCCATGGGCAAACAGGTCCTTGATTTCCTCGTTGATCGCCACCGCATAGTCCATGGCTGCTTCTTCTTCCGAGGCGTAGAAATCGTTCTGCGCTTGCTGCAGCATGGTGAAAGGGCCTGGGACCGTGATTTTGACCTTGCGCGTGGTGTGCTTCTTTAGAAAAAGCAGGTCTTCCACCTCAATCGGCCGCACTCGGCGCACCTTGCCGACGATGCGCGGCACCGGATTGGGGTGCCCTGAGCGGTCGAGCGCGGTGCCCGGGTTATCTATATCCACCCCTTCGAGGGCGGTGGCGATGCGATTGGAATAGCTCTCTCGGCGGATCTCCCCATCCGTGATGATGTCCAGGCCTGCATCCTCCTGCGCCTTGATGGCCAGCACCGTGGCATCGTCCATCGCCTGCTGGAGGTAGGGCTCTGCCACACGCCAGAGCTCCTTGGCCCGCACGCGGGGTGGGAATCGGCCGGCCAACTTGACACGGTCAATCAGCCAGTCGGGCTGGGGATAGCTGCCGACGATAGTGGTGGGGAACAACATGGGGGCTCCGTGGACTCAGAAAACTTGACATTTTCACCCAAGAGAGAAGTTGTTTCTCAGCCCTTTGGCAAGCCCCGGAAAGTGACCGGGCAATCTGCTGACCAACCTTAAGGATAGAGTCCGCGAAGCTCGCGCGTGTGAAGAATGCGACGGCAGGCGACGATAAAGGCAGCTGTGCGCAGGGTCACCTTGCGATCGCGGGCGACCTCCCAGACGGTCTGGAAGGCATCGCTGATCACCCGCACCAGGCGACGGTTGATCTCGGCTTCGTCCCAGAAAAAGCTGGAGAAGTCTTGTACCCATTCAAAGTAGCTCACCGTGACCCCACCCGCATTGGCAATGACGTCGGGCACCACCAAGATGTTGCGGTCGGCCAGGATGTCGTCGGCCGCTGGGGTGGTGGGTCCATTGGCTCCCTCCAGGATGAGCCGCGTCCGCAGCCGTAGGGCCCGCTCGGCGGTGATTTGATGCTCGAGGGCGGCTGGAATCAGAATATCGGATTCAACATCCCAGAAGGCCTCCAGGGTCAGGGGCTCGGCCTGCTCAAAGCCGGCCACACCCCCATGGCTGTCGGTGTGCGCAAGCAAGGCCGTCAGATCCAGTCCCGCGTCCCGATAGACCCCTCCGGTGTGGTCCTGTACGGCCACCACTTTTCCACCCGCTTGGGCGAACAGTCGGGCCGCTACCGATCCAACGTTGCCCAGCCCCTGGACTGCGATGCGGGCATCAGAAAGATCAAGGCCAAGATGTGCTGCCGCCTGCTGGCCAACGGTGTAGACGCCTCGTCCGGTGGCTTCGCGTCGACCCAGCGATCCACCCAGATCCAGAGGTTTGCCAGTGACGACCCCGGTGGTGGTGACGCCTACATTCATCGAATAGGTGTCCATCATCCAGGCCATGATTTGCTCATTGGTGTTGACATCGGGCGCCGGGATGTCCTGGTGTGGGCCGATGACCAGGCCGATTTCGCTGGTGTAACGGCGCGTCATGCGTTCAAGCTCGCCGCGTGAGAGCTTGCGCGGGTCCACGCGAATGCCTCCTTTGGCACCGCCATAAGGCACATTGACTGCCGCATTCTTGATCGACATCCAGGCCGCCAGAGCCATCACTTCGGACAGCGTGACGTCTTGATGGAAGCGCACACCACCCTTGCCGGGACCGCGCGAGAGGTTGTGCTGAACCCGATAGCCCTCAAAGTGAGCCACCTCGCCGTTGTCGAGTTCGATCGGCACATCGACGGTCAGAATGCGCTTGGGTCGCTTGAGGGTTTCGGCCCAGCGCGAGAGTCGGCCCAGATGGGGGAGAACCCGATCGACCTGTTCGAGGTATTGGCCCCAAGGACCGAGGTCGTCGGCCTTGAGGTAGGACAAGGGGCTGTATAGGGGCCGGTCGATGTTTGCGACCGGTTCAAGAGCAAGGCTCATGGGGCTTCCTTGTGGGAACGAAGGGGCCACAAGCTTAGGCGGTGTCGGTGCGTCCGTCCAAGTCCGATTTCGCCTTGATCCATGCAAGCTGCGCATCGACGCCCTTGCAAGCCTCAGATGTTTTCTAAGCGTTGAATTGCAGAGCGGCCAGCCGGGCGTACAGACCGCCTTGCGCGACCAATTGCTCATGCGTGCCTTGCTCGACAATGCAGCCCTTCTCGAGCACGACGATACGGCTGGCGCGCTGCACTGTGGCCAGCCGATGCGCAATGACCAGCGTGGTGCGCCCTTGCATGGCCGAATCGAGTGCGGCTTGGACCATGCGCTCGCTCTGCGCGTCCAAGGCTGAGGTGGCCTCATCGAGCAGCATCAGCGGCGGATTTTTCAGCAGCGCCCGCGCAATCGCGATGCGCTGGCGCTGGCCGCCCGACAGGCGCACGCCGCGCTCGCCCAAAAACGTGTCGTAGCCTTCAGGCAGGCGCTCGATGAACTCGTCGGCAAAGGCCGCCTGCGCGGCCGCACGCACCTCGGCGTCGCTGGCCCGCGGTTTGCCGTAGCGTATGTTTTCCAGGGCACTGCTGGAGAAAATCACCGGTTCCTGCGGCACGATGGCAATTCGCTCGCGCAGGCCCTGCAAGCTCAGCTGCCCGATCGGCGTGCCGTCTAGCACGATGCGGCCCGACTGCGGTTCGTAAAAGCGCAGCAGCAGCGAGAACACCGTGGTTTTGCCGGCGCCGCTGGGCCCGACCAGGGCCACTGTTTCGCCTGGCTCGATCCGCAGATCAAAGGCGCTAAGCGCAGACTGACTGGGCCGCGAGGGGTAACGGAAATTGATGGCCTCAAAGTGAATCGCGCTGCCGGCAGTCGGCAACGGGGGCGCCAGTGGCTGCGCAGGTGAGGCTATGCTGGAGCGGCTGCCCAGCAGCTCCATTAGGCGCTCGGTCGCGCCGGCGGCGCGCAGCAGGTCGCCATAGACCTCGCCGAGTACCGCAAAGGCGCCCGCCAGAATGATGATGACGTACATCACCGTCTGGCCCAGGTGGCCGGCGGTGATCTCGCCGCGCATCACCGACTGCGTGCCCTGGTACAGGCCCCAGAGCAGCGCCGCCGAACTGGCAATGATGATGAAGGCCACCAGCACCGAGCGTGCCCGGGTGCGTTTGACGGCGGTGTCAAACGCCTGGTCGGTGGCCTGCGCGAAGCGCTGCGCCTCGCGACCTTCGGCGCTGTAGCTTTGCACCACCGGGATGGCGTTGAGCACTTCGGCGGCAATGGCGCTGGAGTCGGCCACCCGATCCTGGCTGGCGCGTGAGAGCTTGCGCACCCGGCGGCCAAAACGCACCGTGGGGATGACCACCAGCAGCAAGACCCCGATCACCTGCACCATCACCCAGGGGTTGGTCCAGATCAGCATCAGGAGCGCGCCCAGACCCATCACCCCATTGCGCAGGCCCATGCTCAAGGACGACCCCACCACCGTCTGCACCAGCGTGGTGTCGGTGGTCAGTCGCGAGAGCACCTCGCCGCTGGGCGTGCGCTCAAAAAACTCCGGGCTTTGCTCAAGCACATGGCCGTAGACTGCGCTGCGCAGGTCGGCCGTGACCCGCTCGCCCAGCCAGCTCACTAGATAGAACCGTCCCGCCGAGAACAGGCCGAGGGCCACCGCGACCAGGAAAAGATCAAAAAAGTGGCCAGCCAGCGGCGAGGAGCCTGCTTGGGGGCCGGACAGGGCACCGTCGATCAGTTCGCGTAAAGCCAGCGGAAACACCAAGGTGGCTCCAGCCGCCAGCAGCAGGAACAGCAGGGCCAGCGCGATGCGCAGGCGGTAGGGTTTGAGAAAGGGCAGCAGGCCCGACAGGGACTTGGGCGCGCCTTTGGGGGCATCGAGGATCTTCTGACTCACGTCGACAGTGTAGGCCCGTGGCGTGCCGCCCGGCCGAGGCGGCTTGCAGCCCAAATCGACGGTACCTCAGGCGCGCAAGAAGCCCTTGAGAGCCGCCAGGGTGGCATCGGGCGCCTCCGCCATCTCGTGGTGGCCCACCGGGACCATTCTCACTTCAACCTTCAGTTGTCGCTCTCGGGCTCTCTCGATCAGGCTCTGGGCTGCTTTCGGCGGGGTCATTTGGTCCACCTGACCTAGCAAGAACAGGACGGGGCATTGCAGTTGATCCATGGCCTCCAGAGCGCCGGTGTAGCGGTCGCAGGCCAGGAAGCCCCGGTGCAGCAGATTGACCTGCCGGTTGCTGGCCAGGATGCGGCGGTTCAGGGCGATGCTCGCGCCGTCCACCCAGGTGCCTGGCCCCAGCACCGACGGTGGCGGCGCCAGGGTGCTGCGCGAGAACTGGTTGATCATCGCAATGGCTTTCATCGGCTGGTGTTCGGCCGCTTCCAGCAGGGCAGCAGATACCCGCATCGGAAAGGCGGTGCCGACCAGTGCGGCGTGACTGATGCGCTCTTTCAGGCGAGCAGCCGCTTCGAGTGCGATCAGCGAGCCCCAGCTGTGGCCGATCAGGGCGGCGCGCTGCACGCCGGCGGCGTCGAGCAGGGCGTGCACAAAGTCGGCAGCTTGCTCGACGCTGGCCGGTGGTTCACCGGCGCTGCGTCCGTGCCCGGGCAGGTCGACCGCCAGCACATTGAAGCCGTGGTGGGCCAGGTAGCGGCTTTGCAAAATCCAGACGCTGTGGTCGTGCAGCACGCCGTGAATGAACACCACAGTGGGTTGTGCAGGATTGAAGGGTTTGCCCCCGGTGTAGACATAGGTGCGCGCGCCAAGGACTTCGAGTTCCATGTTCAGGCCCCCGCTTTCTCGGCCGCCTTCAGGGCCCGTTTGAGGTCTTCAATCAGGTCGGCCGGGTCTTCCAGGCCAATCGACAGGCGTATCGTGCCTTGGCTGATGCCCGCGCCAGCCAGGGCCGCGTCGTCCATGCGGAAGTGGGTGGTGCTGGCCGGGTGAATGACCAGGCTGCGGCAGTCGCCCACATTGGCCAGGTGGCTGAACACCTTGAGTGCATCGACGAAGGCCGCGCCCTGCTGGCGGCTGCCCTTGAGGTCGAAGCTGAACACCGAGCCGGCCCCGCGCGGCAACAGGCGCTGGGCCAGCGCATGGCTGGGGTGCTCGGGCAGCATGGGATGGCCCACCCGGGTGACCAGGGGGTGGGCATGGAGAAACTCGACCACCTTTTCGGTGTTGCTCATGTGCCGGGCCATGCGCAGCGGCAGCGTTTCCATGCCCTGCAAAATCAGCCAGGCGGTGTGCGGGCTCATGCAGGCGCCGAAGTCGCGCAGGCCTTCGCGCCGTGCGCGCAGCAGAAAAGCGCCCACCGTGCTCTCTTCGGTGAACACCATGTTGTGAAAGCCGGCGTAGGGCTGGCTCAGCTGCGCAAAGTGCCCGCTGGCTTCCCAGTCAAAGTTGCCAGCGTCGACCACCAGACCGCCGACTACCGTGCCGTGGCCCGAGAGGAACTTGGTGGCCGAGTGGTAGATCAGGTCGGCGCCGTGCTCGAAGGGCTTGATCAGCCAGGGCGAGGTGAGGGTGGAGTCGACCAGCAGCGGCACGCCCGCGTTGTGCGCGATGTCGGCCACCGCCGCGATGTCCAGCACATCCAGGCCCGGATTGCCCACGGTTTCGCCAAACAGCAGCCGGGTGTTGGGCCGCAGGGCGGCCCGCCAGGCGTCCAAGTCGCCCGGCGCCACAAAGGTGGTCTCGATGCCGAAACGGCGCAGGGTGTAGTGCAGCAGGTTGTGCGAGCCGCCATAGATGGCCGACGAGGCGACGATGTGCGAGCCGGCATCGAGCAGCGTGGCCACCGCCAGATGCAGCGCCGCCTGGCCGCTGGCTGTGGCAATGGCGCCGATACCGCCCTCTAATGCTGAGATACGTTGCTCAAGCACCGCATTGGTGGGGTTGCTGATGCGCGAATACACATGGCCAGCC
>JBEIHE010000040.1:0-23072 GCA_040381515.1 Polaromonas sp. | reverse complement strand
GCGGACTTTTCTGTCCATCTCGCGGCCGTGGCCCGGCAAAAAAGAGAAGACGAGGAGCGTGTAGCGGCGGCTCGGGCAGCCGCATTGGCGCGAGCCGAAGCAGAGGCCAGGAGGAGACTGACCGACTCGCTTGACTCGGCCCTGCTACGCGCTCTGCCATGGAAAGAACGCCTGGACCGTGCCGTGCACCTCGAACTGCGGCGCTGGATGGGTCCGCCTGACGGCGATCTGCAGGAAATCGCTCCTCCGGTCTATCCGGCCGCGCTTTCGCTCAGGCAGGAAACCTGGGAGACCAACGAAGAATTTGAAAGGCGCGTTAACGCCGCCAGAGCCGAGCGGGGGCGGATCATTGATCGCATCCAGGCCGAGTACCGTGCCCGGGTTGAAGAGCGCAACAAGCGAGTGGCGGACTACAACAGCCTGCGTCAGGAGCGTGAGCCCAAGCTGGCGGAATACCGCCGTTTTCTCATCATGGCCGGGCTCAATCATCTTTCCCCCAGTGTGATGTTCTCTGACGCCGCGCTGGACCAACAGTCGGGGGCGCTCACCCTCTCGGCGCAGGTCGACAGCTTGGGCCGACAAAACTTTTCTTTCTTTGGGACCAACCAGATTTTCAGGCGCGCGGTCTTGTCCAATGCTGCGGCGGTTAGAGCCCGACCTCACTTTCAGGTCAATCAAGCCGGTGAAATCTCCCTGCAGGCGCTGACGGTTGAGGCCGGGGGCACGAGTGCGCGGGGTGAGCCCTCATCAGGAAGCGCCTCTCCGGTGCAACTGGCCTCGGTGACGATCGCCTCTGCGCCCGCTCCCATGATCGCTCAGCAAAGCGCGGTGACCGTGGACCGCAATCAGGTCGAACAGATTCTCTACCGAGAAGAAAACGAGAACCTGCGCAAGCGCTTGGAGGATCAGCGCAGGCAACAGGAGCAGGCTTTGGCTCGTGCAGAGGCCAGAGCGGCCGCGGAGATTGCGCGAATCCGTGCGGAAGCGGATGCGGAACGCAAAAAGCTCGCACAGACCAGGCCCATGCAAAATCTTGCGGCGGTTCAGGAGGCCCATGCGCTGGTTATCGGCAACTCTGCTTATCCGGGCAACAACCGGCTTGCCAACCCGGTCAACGATGCGGCGGCGATTTCAGCGCAGCTGCGCTCGCTGGGTTTCAAGGTCACTGAGATCAGCAACGCCAGCCGAGAGCAGATGGTCAGAGGTCTGTCCGAGTTCAACAAGAGCGCCGCAAGGGCCGACCTCACCTTGCTGTTTTATGCAGGGCATGGAGTGCAGATTCAGGGCGTGAACTACATGGTGCCGGTAGATATGAGCCTGACGGATCCCTCTCAGGTCACCTTACAGGCGGTCTCGCTCACTCAGGTGGTCGAGCAATATCTGCCGGGCAAGACCAAGCTGGTCTTCCTGGATGCGTGTCGGGACAACCCGCTGATGAGTGCAGGCCTTCGGGGCGTCTCCAAGGGGCTGGCCCCGATCGCAGTGTCTGAAGGCACGCTGATTGCCTATGCCACCAAGGATGGCCAGACCGCAGAAGATGGCGTGGGGCAACCCAACTCTCCTTTTACCGCTGCGCTGCTGGAACATCTGGCTGACCCTGAAGACATCGGCATCATTCTTCGTACCGTGCGATCGAAGGTGATGCAACGTACGAACAATCGGCAGCAGCCTTGGGAATACGGAAGCCTCACCGGCGGTGCGCTGGTGCTGTCTTCCATCAAGAGCCAAAACTAGCCCGATCGTGATTCTTTGCAGGACTGGCCGGGTAACCAGGCCATCAGCAGCGCTTGATAGTCCAGAGGCAGTTCCGCCCGACGTGCAGCTGCCGTGATCTTTTCCATATAGCCTTGACGTGCAATTCCACGATCGGAGTTGACCGATACGTAGACCAGCATGTCTTGCGCGGCCTGGCCAGAACTTGACACGGGCAGTTGGTGCCGCAGGTAAGCGATCGGAACGCTCTCGTAGCCATCAAGTGCTTGCGCATGGCTGGAGGTGATCTTCCAGATCAGTCCGTAGACTTTCTGACTGTGGTCTTCGAGGACGGTGGCGTAGCCCCTGCCGTTGATGCTGAACCGATGACCGTGCAGACATCCGACTTGCACCAGGGTGGCCCCTGGGCATCGGGCCGCCATCTGTTCATGATCCATATTCGAACCGTAGGCAAAGTAGAGCATTGCGTAGGAACTCCGAAGGGGCTCCAAGGATCATAGCCAAATGAAAGTACTCAATTGGGCCCCTGCCCACTTCTGGGTATATTGAGGGTCGATCATGCTTGAAATTTCGGCTCCCTCTCTGTCCGATTCATCCCGAAAGGCGCTGGAGGCTTTGCTGCAGCAAGCAGTCGGTCGGGTGTTTCCGGCGGTCTCATTGGCCGTGATTCATCGAGGGCACGAGGTGATCAAGGCCTATGGAGGCTCTAACGAAGGTGCAGACTTGCATGAGGAGGCCTGCTTTGATCTAGCTTCAATCACGAAACTCTTCACCGCAACGGCGGTTCTGCAACTGGTCAGCTCCGGGCAATTGACTTTGCGCACGCCGCTTTGCGAAGTGATCCCGGAGTTTTCGCAGTCCGGCCCCCGTTGGACCGATCCGCCGCAAAGTCCGCACAGCCTCGACAGGCTCGCCATGGACCAGCCACCGATGCGGGTCGATCCGAAGGACCTGGAGATTCATCATCTGTTGACGCACACCAGCGGCCTTCATGACTGGAGCGATTTTTTCTTGCGCCTGGGGTATCGCCCCGATCCACCGATGCCTGGGCTTGTGCCGCCGTCCAGACAAAAAGAGGTCATCGGATTAATCAGTGACATGGGCTTTCGGTCCAGCCCCGGACCTCTGGTCTACAGCGATCTGGGTTTTATCCTTCTGGGCGAAGTGGTGGCCAGGCTAAAAGGCCAATCGCTCGATCAAGTGATCAAGGCCGATGTGTTGTCGCCTTTGCGCCTGGACGGTATTCGATTCAATCCGGTGACTCAGGGCCGCATCGACAGGGCATCGATTGTCAGCACCGAGTGGGATCAGCGCTGGCGAGCGCGTCGGGTCTGGGGCGAGGTCCATGATGAAAATGCGTGCGCCATGGGAGGGGTGGCGGGCCATGCCGGTTTGTTTGGAAGCGCCAGGCAGGTGGCCCAGTTCGGATGGGCCTGGCTCAGCCCCGAATCGATGCCCTGGGAGATCGAGTCGAGTTTGATGGACCAAGCCCGATCGGTCCAGGCGCAGCAAGGTTCTGCAAGGCGGGGGCTGGGCTTTATGTGCAAAGCCATTGAGGGCTCGTCTTGCGGGCGCCGGTTTTCTACGGCCAGCTTTGGACACACCGGATTTACGGGCACCTCGCTATGGATTGATCCGCATCGCGAACTGGTGGTCGCTTGTTTGAGCAATGCGGTTTATCACGGGCGGAACATGAAGCCCATCTTCGATTTCAGGGTTGCCTTGCATGAAATGCTGGCTGATTTTTTTGATTAAAGGCTCTTTCAATGATGCTAGACCGTCTTCTCTTTAAACATGGCAGATCCAGTATTTTGTTTGGCATCGGCTGTGTGTCTCTGGTCGCTGTGTCCTGGGCCCAGACGGTGGGCGGAGGACTTAAAGAGAGTTCTGCCAAGCTGCCTCAAAGGATTGATCCTGTTCCTTTGACTTTTTCGGAGCAGTGCCTCAAGCCATCACAGACGGTCACGCTGATGGCGGTGGGTGATGTGTTGCTGCACGACTCCTTGCAGCGATGGGCCGCCAATCAGCCGGCTGGCTTTTTTTCGATGATGCAGGGTCTGCAGGATTTGCTCTCTGCCGCCGACGTGGCCGTTGCCAATTTGGAGGGGCCAGCCGCGGCCGGCGTTTTGCCTAGCGGTGCGGCAGTCCCTGAACCTGCGGTGCGGTATGACGCTTCGGTCTATCGGGGGTACCCGATGTTCAATTACCACCCCTCGATCGTGGCCGATTTAAAGCGTCTGGGTATAGACGTTTTGCAAACGGCCAACAACCATTCGCTGGACCGACGCAGTCTGGGAGTGGATCGAACGATTGAGGCGATTCAAGCCCAGGGTTTGGTGTGGACCGGCACCCGCCACAGCAGGAGCCCGTATCAGGCTTGGTATGGCGTTCACTCGATCGACAAGGGCGGCCGTCGTTACAACTTGGCTTACCTGGCGTGTGCTTATGGAACGAATGGCATAGCTGATCCGAAGAAGCAGGTTCTGCAGTGTTACCAGGACAAGGAGGTGGTTTTAGCGACGATACGCCAGCTGCGAGCTGACCCCTTGATCCATGCCATCGTGGTGTTACCCCATTGGGGGCAGGAGTATCAGCCGCAACCTGATGCAGCGCAGATGAGGCTCGCCCGTGAAATGGCGCAGGCCGGCGCTACTGCCATCATTGGAACTCACCCGCATGTGGCTCAGCCGATCGAATTGATCCCCACCGCAGAGGGTCGGCTGGTTCCCGTGGTGTATTCGCTGGGCAACTTTGTATCCCATCAGATAGGTTTACCGCGACTTTCATCGCTCATCTATATGCTGGCACTTACACCCGATGATTCGGGCAAGCTCTCAGCTCAGCGAGTGGCTTGGATCCCGCTACAGATGAAGACGGGCGCCAGTTTTTCAGTTGACGCGATCGATCGCTTGCCCCCCGCACAGGTTAGTGCGACACGACAGCACTTGCTGAAAACCTACTCCGAAAAAAACCTCCATCCGGCCCAGCTGCCTTTGTGGGCTGAGCATAGCTGTAGGTGAGGGCTGTCTAGCCTTTTTCGAAGAGCCGGTCTATGTGCGGAGCCAACATCAGACCGTTGGAACCATCAAGGCGTTCCGCGTTGTCTGAGACTTTCCACGGCTTGATATGACTCGCGATCAAGAAGTTGGGATCACTAACCCCCGTGACCCTGCATACCTTCTCAATGTGAAGGACGTTAGATCGAAACAGCCCCTGACCGACCCGGGCCTGAGCCAGCTGCTGCCTGACTGTCTCAGGGATGCTCTTATCGGCTCTGACTCCATCGAGATCAAGTAGCAGGTTGTCTGTGGGATCAGCATCCACCGGGCGCCGTGCCCGCTTTCACCGCAGACCTGGGCTGGTCCTGAGCGCGATGTCCAGGGTGTTTTTCCAGTTCAGGTCACGCAAGACGCCCAAACCATTGCTGCTGACGTTGATGGTGGTTTGCGTACGCAGCAATTGGTCGTTCAGGCTGTTTTGGATCACGGTCGCCCAAGGCAGGTCCAGGGCCTGAAAGACATTGCCCGGCCCATTTTGGACCCATTGCGCTTGCAGGCCGGCCTGCGGCTGGACGGCGCCTTGCGCAGCGCTGATCAGCGGTGCTGACAGGGCCTCCTGTACGGCCAAGGGCGATTGCGGTGCAGCGCCCGCACTCACCGTCCATGACAGCGGTTGGGCTGCCACTGAGCGCTCTGGCTGCACGGGCATTTGCTGCGACAGCCGCCCTGCCTGCTTGGCCGTCAGCCGGTTGAAATGACCCAGGTTCAGGCTGGTACTGGCCACCAAGCGGTCGTTGATGTACGCCACGCGGCTGATCCCAAATGAAACCATCAGCCCTTCGCCAAGCTGGAAGCCACCGCGCAGCTCGCTGAGTTGGTCATCGCTGGCAGCCATCCACACCTGGTCGGTCGGCACGGCGTTTAAGGGATCAGCCCGGACATGCGCGGCAGTAGCCACGCACAACAGGCACAGCATCGTGCCATGCCTGGGTTTGGGGCGCCTGCACCAATGTGCGAGTGAGCCCTGGCGGTGGTCTTGCGACATCAGAAATCTCCCGGTCCGTGTTTGGGCAAGGTCACACCCGTCAAGCTCTCGCGGCTCAAGACCGAGGCCAGGGGCGACACAGGGGCGGCGGCCCAATCGGCCGCCAGATTGAATCGGGCCGTCTCCAGCCGGTTATGCACCACCAGCAGCAGCCGATTGCGCCAGACCTCGTCGAAGCCCCGGCGCGACATGGCGCGCGTGCCCTTAGCCGGATCGCCAATCAGCACCCGATCGCCCGTGAGCCCCTTGATGACCACGAAGTGCTGATAGCCGTTTTCCGAGATGAGCACAATCGCGGGCAAGCCCGCCTGCTGCAGCTTGTCAAGCGGTTGCTCGAAGCCATCGGCCTGCAGCCCATACGTGGCCAGCGCCCGCTTGAGGTCCAGCATTGAAAACCCTTCTTGCCGAATCTTGGCCTGATCGCCCTGCGCATACATGCGTTCAAACACCGCGCTTTCGCTTGCAGGCAGTCCATAGTGGTGAGTTAGCAAGGTGGCCACGGCGGCCGATCCGCAGCTGAAGT
This sequence comes from Polaromonas sp., assembly GCA_040381515.1. Taxonomy (GTDB): domain Bacteria; phylum Pseudomonadota; class Gammaproteobacteria; order Burkholderiales; family Burkholderiaceae_C; genus Polaromonas. The sequence continues at coordinate 16,792 of JBEIHE010000040.1, read as the reverse complement.
CGTACTGCTGTAAAAGCGTGCCGGCCAGGCGCGTCTGCCGCCAACTGGCCACGGGCACAGAGAATTCGCCGAACTGGGCGGGCAAGGGGTGTTGCGCCGCTGGATCGGGCAGCGTCTGACAACCCGCCAAGGTCAGTGACACAGCGGCCAGGGCCGCGCCACGGCGGGCCCCACTGGAAATCAGTTGGATCATCGGGCAGGTCTCGGCTTGTGCTTACTGCATCTGCACATGGATGATCACGGCGTTTTGGATCAATACGTTGGCCCCGGAGTTCTGCACCACCAGCGGCAGGCCGCTCATGTTGGCAAATGAACCCGCAGCGATGGCGTTGCTGCCGGTCAGCACGTTGGTGGCCGTGTTGTCGGCCGTTGCGCCAGAAATCATCATCTCGCTGCGACCGATGCTGGCCCCGCCGCGTTGACTGGCCAGTTGATTGACTGCTACCGGTGGGCCCCACAATTCGGATGGGTCGCTTGGCGCGTTGGGGGCCTGAGCGTGAGCCGTGAGCACCGCGGCGATGGCTTGGGCGGCAAGGAGTCCGCGGATGGCCTTGATCAATGTCATGGGAATTCCTCTGCAAGTTAAAACATGGAGCCTGCGCGGGCCCCAAGCCCGCGCAGGAAGGTTTCATACCGTCAGGAACTCACTGGAGGCGCAAATTGGCCTGTACGTTGACGCTTTGCTGCACCAGAGCAGCCATGCCGCTGTTCTGGCTGGCCATCATGATGCCGGCAGCCGACTGACCGACGCTGCTCATCACGTTGGACAGGTTGAAGACGCCGCCATCAACGGCGATCTGACCGCCCGCGCCGCCTGTACCGCCAGAGGCCATGCCTGCAGCTCCGCCGGTGGCGGTGTTGATGCCTGCATCACCCGTGCCACCACTGCCGCCCGCAGCCATGCCGCCAGCACCGCCCGCACCAGCATTGCTTGCGCTGTTACCCGTCATGGCGCTGCCGCTATTGGCTGCGCCGCTCGCACCGCCCGTGCCAGCGCCCGCGGTACGGGCGCTGCCGCTGGCGTCGGTGGGGGCCGATCCACCGCCGCTGCCGCCAGCGCCACCATCTGCGCTGGCCAGACCCACCGTATTGGCGCCATTGGCACGGCCGCCGGTACCATCGCCAGCCCGACCGGATTGAGCCCGATCACTGCTGGCGGACATCGCACCATTGGCAGCGGAGCCGCCGGCACCGGCATTGCCGCCTATGCCACCGGCTGCTGCACCGCCACTGGCCGTGCTGGCGCTCGATGCGTCGCCGGCGCGGGCCACTTTGCCACCACGCCCGTCACCAGCGTTGCCCGAACCGGTATTCCAGGCTTGGTTGCCCAAACTGGAAATGGTGTTTCCCGAGACGGTGCCACTGAGGGCGCTGCTGGCGGTGGCGGTCGAGGTGTTGAAGGCGCTGGTGAAGGTACCGGTCGAGCCGTTGTTTAGCGCAGCCGAGCGCGCGCCCTGGGCGTTGGCGGCGCCAGAGTTTTTGTTGAGGCTGTTGTCGCTGTCGTCGCTGGTGTTGGTGGCCGTGCTGGTGGTCGTGGTCGTGGTCGTGGCGTTGCTGGTGTCGGTACGGGTATCCGTTCGCGTGTCGGTGCGATTGGTCGTGGTGTTTGCTGTATTGGTGCTATTGTTGGAGTTATCTGTCATGCTGGTGCTGTTGTTCGAGTTGTCCGTCATGTTGGTGCTGCGATTGGAGCTGTCCGTCAGTGCTGCCGTCACGGAGCTGCCGCCGTCGGCGTTTTGCGTGTTGGAGACCTGCGCCATGGCGGCTGAGCTCAATCCATAGGCCAGAGCAATGGCCGAGGCAATGCGTGTGAACTTCATGAAAACTTCTCCCGGTGTTGAGTGAGTCAATGGGCCAAGGCCCCGCTTGAGTTGCGTCGCCGCAAATCGGACCTTGACTACGCAACATCGATGCCAGCCAGCAACTGATCCATGCACAAGAGCCTGTGGTCTTGGAAACACGCGGATTACAGCGCCATTGCAGTTCAACGAGCGCTTGATCGGGCAAGCCGCCACCATCTGGTCGCGTCACACATCTCGGACACATCATCTGGTCGAAACCGTCCGGGCAAGCCGCGCCAATCATGCCGCCTGCCTGTCAAACTTGGCCCCTTCAAGCGCTTTACGAATCTGTGACGCTGCAGTCAGAGCCCCCCAGAGGTAAGCCGGCAAAAACTCAAGCCTGTCGCAGTTCAGGCCCGAAGTACCGAGTCCCACCAGTCTGACGGGTTGCATCGGCACCGGCTTACGCCGCAGGGCCCGTCCGTGCACAAAAAATCCGAGCCAAGACATTTCTTTACGCGAGGTACACGGATGCGCCAGAGCAAGCGGAAGAGGCAGAACAAGCAGAACAAGCAGAGCATGGGCGATCCTCGCTATGCCCTCCAATTTCTTCTGGGCTGCTGCCTGAGCGTATTGATGGCTCCGAGCCTGAGCCGGGCCCAGGGTACGACGCCCAGCTCCAGCGATGAACAGACGCCGCGTCCAATGCGTGTGGGAACGGCGCCAGCCGAGTCAACGCGACCAGAGTCGAGCATGGCGGCAGCCGCCAGCTTGTTCGAACAGCCCGGCATTCTGACCCGCACAGGGCAGCTCGTTTTCGAGCCGTCCCTGACCTACAGCTACTCATCGAGCAACCGGGTGGCCTTGGTGGGCTACACCGTGATTCCATCTTTGCTCATCGGACTGGTCGACGTGCGAGAGGTCAAGCGCAACACACTGACGGGCGCACTGGCCTTGCGTTATGGCGTCACCAGCCGGCTGGAAGTGGAGGCCAAGCTGCCTTATGTCTACCGACGTGATGACACCATCAGCCGGGAAATCTTTACCGGTGCGGCCACAGACAGCGTCTTCAGTACGTCGGGCAAGGCACTGGGGGACGGCGAGATCGGTGCGCGCTATCAACTTAACCAGCCCAAAGACGGCCTGCCCTACTTTGTCGGCTCCCTGCGCTTGAAGGCGCGCAATGGCAAGGACCCTTTCGAGGTGGTGACCGACTGCGCCACGCGCTGCGTGGGCAGCACCACGGGCACCGGCTTGCCATTAGATCTGCCCACCGGTTCGGGGTTTTACTCCCTGCAACCGGGCCTGACCTGGTTGTTGCCCTCTGATCCGGCCGTCTTCTTTGGCGGCTTGAGTTACACCCACAGCTTCGGACGCAACAACATCAGCCGTCTGGTGCTCAATGGCGAGCGCGAGAACATCGGCGACATTGAACCTGGCGGGGTGATTGGCATTAACTTCGGCATGGGCTTGGCACTGAACGACAAAACCGCCTTCAGCATCGGCTTTGACCTTAACTCGGTCGGACGAACGCGGCAAAACGGCCAAGCCGTGGCCACTTCGGTGCGAACACAGTTGTCGAGCCTGCTGCTGGGCTACTCCCACCGCATCAGCCCGAAGACCAGCGTCAATGTGTCCATGGCAGCCGGCCTGACGCGAGACACCCCCGACTTTTCATTGAGTTTGCGCCTGCCGTTTTCATTTTGAGTCGGAGCAAGTCGTGGTGACGCCTGAGGTCTTGTACTGCTGTCCGACCCTGCCCGCTGCAGACATCGTGCAGCACCTGCGCCAGCAGGGCTGGCAACCGATCACCTGCTCGGGCGACAGCCAGTGGGCCCCGAGTTTCCCAAGCCGCCAGCCAGCGACCGTGGGTTTGCTTTGGCTGAGCGAGCCATCACCGCGTTGGCTGCACTTAATGCGGCAGTGTCTGCAGGGGCCAAATGCACCGATCAATGTTCAATGGGTGGGCGCGCTGGCGGCACAAGCGCTCGAACTGACTGCCTGGCGCGAGCTGGTGATCAACCATTTGCACGATCACCAGATCCACCCGCTGTCTAACGAGGCTTTGGATCAGATGCTGGCCAGTGCCCAACGGCGTGCCAACTTGCTGGCCCTCGGCGGATCGGACGCGCCGAGAAATGAAGATATGGGCATGATCGGCCAGAGCCAGGCCATGAACCGCTTGCGGCAACAGATCAGAAAAATGGCGGCGGCCGATGCGCCCGTTCTCATCAGTGGCGAAAGCGGCAGCGGCAAGGAGTTGGCTGCGCAAGCCGTGCACAGGCAGTCGGACCGGGCCGGCGGGCCATTTGTGGCCGTCAACTGTGGCGCCATCGCGGCAGCGCTGATCCAGTCTGAATTGTTCGGGCATGAACGGGGCTCATTCACCGGCGCCACCCAGGGTCGAACCGGCTTGATCGAAGCGGCCGCAGGCGGCACCTTGTTCCTCGACGAGATCGGCGATCTGGCGCTGGACTTGCAGACGAATCTGCTTCGCTTCTTGCAGGAACACACCATCCACAAGGTGGGCTCGAGCCGGCCGCTGCAGGTCGATGTTCGCGTTATCTGCGCCACCCACGTCGACCTAAGCAGCGCGGTGGCAGCGGGCCGGTTTCGCGAAGATCTTTTTTATCGGCTCAGCGTGCTTCCCCTGCAAGTGCCCGCCTTGCGCCAGCACCCATCGGACATCCCGGCGCTGGCGCGGCATCTTCTGCGCGTCTGTCTGGCCGGCATGCCGCAGGCCCGCGCCAAAGGATTGAGCGAAGGCGCCAGCGCAGCGCTGATGGCCCATTCCTGGCCGGGAAATGTGCGGGAACTGCATAATCGGCTGCGCCGCGCTGCGGTGATGGCTGACCAGACTCTGATTTCTGCGGCCGATCTTGGGCTCAGTGATGCCGGCAGTGAGCCGACGCTGGCCCTGGAGACCGTACGCAGCTTGGCCGAACGCGAGGCCATTGAAAGGGCCCTGGGGCGTGTCGGCCAGAATATGACCTATGCCGCCCGACTGCTGGGCGTCTCGCGCATGACCTTGTACCGCCTGAAGCAAAAACACGGACTGGTCGATTTCCTGGCCGCGGTGTAGTGGCCCGGTCGGGTCGGGCTTCAAGCCCGCGGTAGAACTCGCCTGATGCCTGCCGGCCCCCTTGCCCGCAGCGGTATGGGGCACACATAAAAAAGGCCGCCCAACTTTCATCGGGCGGCCGTGTCAATGCGTGGTTTTTCTTGTTTCTTGGTGGGCGCTGACGGGCTCGAACCGCCGACCTACGCCTTGTAAGGGCGCCGCTCTACCAACTGAGCTAAGCACCCCACCTCAGCACGAGGAAACCAATGAATCAGTCCAATGCGTCCTTGAATACCCCGCAGTAAACAGCGGCATCATTAGCAGCAGGAGACGAACGACCCATTTCATGGCCTCAGAATTTACATTTCGCTCGTCGATTCGGCCAATACCCCATCGCTTGAGCAAATTTGAGTGCAAGACCGAAGATGGGTCCGATCCACAGAATTCGGGGGGTGAGGGTAGGGTGGGGTCGGCGCAGGCTGAAATCGAAAGGGCCCGGGGGTAGCCACACACCGAGTAGTGCGGCCTGCTCTTAAGGCCATGCAGTCCACAGGATACGGAACCCGGTACCGCAGTCTGTAAATAGTCTGTAAACACCCAGAAAGCACTTAGCCCAAACGACGAGGGCTGGGCTAAGTGCTTGATTTTACTGGTGCCGGTGAGATGAATCGAACACCCGACCTTCTCATTACGAATGAGCTGCTCTACCGACTGAGCTACACCGGCGAAAACACATAATTTTATATCGGCGGGATTTACCGACGCCCTAGCGGCTTTCTCAAGGGCTGTGGTGGTAGGCCGTGACTCGCTCGACTTCGTTTTTGCTACCCAGAACCACGCTGACCCGCTCGTGCAGTTCGGTCGGCTGCAGGTCCAGAATGCGATGGCGGGCGTTGGTGGCTGCTCCGCCGGCTTGTTCGACCAGCCAGGCCATTGGGTTGGCCTCGTACATCAGGCGCAGCTTGCCGGCTTTCTTGGGTTCGCGTTTGTCCCAGGGGTACATGAAGAGGCCGCCGCGGGTGAGGATGCGGTGCACATCGGCGACCATCGAGGCGATCCATCGCATGTTGAAGTCCTTGCCCCGCGGCCCTTCTTGGCCTTGCAGACATTCGTCTATGTAGCGGCGAACTGGGGCGTCCCAGTGACGCATATTGCTCATGTTGATGGCAAATTCCTTGGTGTCGGGTGGGATCTGCACGTTTTCCTGTGTCAGCACAAAGGAGCCTTGCTCACGATCGAGGGTGAACATCGCCACTCCCTGGCCCACGGTCAACACCAGGGTGGTCTGGGGGCCGTAGATGCAGTAGCCGGCGGCCACCTGACGATTGCCAGCCTGAAGAAAGTCCTTCTCGGTCACAGCGCTGCCACCTTCGGACTTCTTGAGCACGCTGAAGATGGTGCCGATGCTGACATTGACGTCGATGTTGCTGGAGCCGTCGAGAGGATCAAACAGCAGCAAATATTCGCCTTGCGGGTAGCGGTTGGGGACCAGATAAATGCCATCCATTTCCTCAGAGGCCATGGCTGCCAAATGGCCGCCCCACTCATTGGCCTCAATCAGGACTTCGTTGGCGATGATGTCGAGCTTTTTCTGTACTTCGCCCTGCACGTTTTCACTGCCGGCTGAGCCGAGCACGCCGCCTAGCGCGCCCTTGTTGACCGCCTGGCTGATGCTCTTGCAGGCGCGCGCGACCACTTCAAGCAGCAGGCGCAACTGCGCGGGAATACGACCGTGGTCGCGTTGCTGTTCAACCAGGTAACGAGTGAGAGACACCTTGTTCATTTGTGTTCCTTCGCTTGACATGTCGGCCGCACGCTCAATTGCCTACGGACCTGTCCATTGAACCGGCGCATGCGGGGCTCCCAGTGCACTGCAGATGTACGGCCGCCCTTAGTCAGCCAGCGCGCGCGTGACCACTTCGCGCACGTCTTTGCTCAGTTCTGGCTTGGCGGCCACCCGAGCCAGGGCCTCGCGGGCAGAGCTGCGGTAGGGCTCGGCCAGCTTTTTCCATCGGTCCAGGGCGCGCGCCAGACGCGCAGCCACCTGGGGATTGAATGCGTCGAGCTCAAGCACTCGTTCGCCCCAGAACACATAGCCCGCCGCGTCGGCGCGGTGGAAGGCGCCGGGATTGCCCTGGCAGAAGGTGCTGATAACGCTGCGCGCCCGGTTCGGGTTGCGCAGGTTGAAGTCGGGGTGCCGGATGAGCTGGCGCACGATGGGCAGCACATGGCCGTTGTGATCGGGGGCCCCGGCCTGCAGGCTGAACCATTTGTCGATGACCAGTTCTTCATGCTTGAACTGGGCGTGGAAGCGATCCAGGGCCTTGGCGGCCAGGGGGTGACCGCTGACGACCAGCGCGCTCAATGCATTGAAGCGGTCGGTCATGTTGCTGGCCGTCTCAAAGCGCTGTAGGGCTACCGCTGGCCAGACTTCTTCTCGTTCGGCCACGTCGGCCAGACACAGGTGCAGCAGGGCCATGCCCGCCAGGGCCCGCTTTCCGCTTGAGTGTGCGTCGGGACGGTAGCTGCCGCTGTCCTGGTGGCTGTGCCAAGCCTGCTCCCAGCCCTGGCGCAGAGCCAAGGCCAGCTGCAGTCGCATGGACTGGCGCACCGCATGAATGCGCTGGGGATCGACAAGCTCCACCTGCTCGGCCAGATAGGTTTCGGAGGGCAGGGTGAGCACCAGTTCCTTGAAGGCGGCATCGAGCTGGGGATGACGCAAAACCTCGCCCATGGCCCCGACGTAGGCGTCACTGAGCAGTTCGTCGCTGTCTTGATGGGCCAGGGCCTGCAGGGCCAGACGGACGCCCAGGCGCTGTCCTGATTCCCAGCGGTTGAAAGGGTCGCTGTCGTGGGCCAGCAGATGCAGCAGCTGCGCATCGCTGTGCTCGAAGGAGACGATCACCGGAGCGCTGAAACCGCGCAGCAGCGAGGGCACCGGCTCTTGGGAAACACCCTGGAACACATGTCGTTGCTCAGTTTCGGCCAGCACCAGGGTGCGCGAGTCGGGCTTTTGACCATCGCCCAGGTCCAGCGGCAGGTCTTGCCCCTCGGTGCCGACCAATCCCAGCGTGACTGGAATGACAAAGGGTTGCGCCTCGCTCTGACCCGGCGTGGTGGGGCAGCTTTGCTGCAGGGTCAGGGTGTACGTCTGGGCGGCGGAGTCGTACTGGCCGCTGGCCTGGACTCTGGGCGTGCCCGCCTGGCTGTACCAGCGCTTGAACGCAGACAGCCTGTGCGCCAGCTCCGATGTCGGGTTGGCATCGGCAATGGCTTGGGCGAAGTCATCGCAGGTGACCGCCTGCCCGTCGTGTCGTTCAAAGTAGAGCTTCATACCCCGGCCAAAGCCCTCGCGGCCGACCAAGGTCTGCATCATGCGCACGACCTCGGCACCTTTTTCGTAGATGGTGACGGTGTAGAAGTTGTTGATCTCGACGTAGCTGTCAGGCCGCACCGGATGGGCCATGGGGCCGGCGTCCTCCGGGAACTGGGCAGTGCGCAGGACGCGCACGTCCTCGATGCGCTTGACCGCGCGGGCCGAGGCCTCGGCGCACAGGTCCTGCGAGAACTCCTGGTCGCGAAAGACCGTCAGACCTTCCTTCAGCGAGAGCTGGAACCAGTCGCGGCAGGTAATGCGATTGCCGGTCCAGTTGTGGAAGTATTCATGGCCGACCACGCTTTCGACATTGGCAAAGTCGGTGTCGGTGGCGGTGGCCTGGCTGGCCAGCACGTACTTGGTGTTGAAGATATTGAGGCCCTTGTTTTCCATGGCCCCCATATTGAAATCACTGGTGGCCACGATCATGAAGCGCTCGAGGTCCAGGCTCAATCCAAAGCGGGCTTCATCCCAGGCCACCGAGGCCATCAGGCTGTTCATGGCGTGCTCGGTCTTGTCCAGATCGCCCGGTCGCACATACACCTGAAGCAGGTGTTCCTGTCCTGACCGCGAGGTGATGCGCTGCTCGCGGCAGACCAGCTGGCCGGCCACCAGCGCAAACAGGTAGCAAGGCTTCTTGTGCGGATCGACCCAGCGCGCAAAATGCCGGCCTTCCTCCAAGGGGCCTTGCTCTACCAGATTACCGTTGGACAGCAGTACCGGATAGCGCGCCTTGTCAGCGCGCAGGGTGACGCTGTAGCTGGCCATGACATCGGGCCGGTCAAGGAAGTAGGTGATGCGCCGAAAGCCTTCGGCCTCGCACTGAGTAAAGAAGGAGTCGTTGCTGACATACAGACCCATCAGCTGGGTATTCTTGCTGGGGTTGCAGGTGGTGAAGATCTCCAGCTCAAAAACCTCGGGGCCCTGGGGCAGGTTCTCCAGCACCAATTGGTTGCCGTCCAACTTGAAGGAGGTGCCTTGGCCGTTGACCAGCACCCGCGCCAGGTTGAGTTCTTCGCCGTCCAGGCGCAGCGCCTGAGCGGGCACTGCGGGGTTGCGGCGCAGCTTCATGCGGTTGAGGACCCGTGTCTTGACCGGGTCAAGGTCAAAGCTCAGGTCGACCGACTCTATCCAGAAGGCCGGGGGCTGGTAGTCGGCGCGCCAGATGGCGCCGTTGGGGGACTGTCCGTCACGCATGAAAACTCCTGGAGCGGGTGTCAGACACCCTGTTTGAGCGAGGCCTCAATGAAGGCATCGAGGTCGCCATCGAGTACTTTCTGAGTGGCCGATGTTTCGTGATTGGTGCGCAAGTCCTTGATGCGGCTTTGGTCGAGCACATAGCTGCGGATCTGATGGCCCCAACCCACATCGGTCTTGCTTTCCTCGAGCTTTTGCTGCTCGGCTTGGCGCTTGCGAAGCTCGTGGTCGTACAGGCGCGAGCGCAGCCGCTTCCAGGCGACATCCCGGTTGCTGTGCTGTGAGCGTCCGTCCTGGCACTGCACCACGATGCCGGTGGGAATGTGCGTCAGCCGCACCGCTGAGTCGGTTTTGTTGATGTGCTGGCCGCCGGCACCGGAGGCGCGGAAGGTGTCGACCCGGACATCGGCCGGGTTGATGTCGATCTCGATCGAGTCATCGATTTCGGGGTAGACAAACACCGAGGCGAAAGAGGTGTGCCGGCCCCCAGAGGAATCGAAGGGCGATTTGCGCACCAGTCGGTGAACGCCGGTTTCGGTGCGCAAGAGACCGAAGGCATATTCGCCCTCGACCTTGACAGTGGCGCTCTTGATGCCGGCAGTGTCACCGGCTGATTCGTCTTCGACGGTGGCCTTAAAGCCCTTGCGCTCGGCATACTTGAGGTACTGACGCAGCAGCATGCTGGCCCAGTCGCAGGCCTCGGTGCCACCGGCCCCGGCCTGTATATCCAGGAAGGCATTGAGCGGGTCAGCCTGGTTGCTGAACATGCGGCGGAACTCGAGTTTTTCCACTTCAGCCTGCACCTTGTGGGCTTCGGCTTCGATGGTGATCAGACCGGCCTCGTCGCTGTCCTCGCGCGACATCTCGAACAATTCGAGGTTGTCGGAAATCTCCTGACCCAGCCGGTCGAGTACCAGCACCACGTCTTCAAGGGATTTTTTCTCTTTGCCCAACTCCTGGGCGCGCTTGGGGTTGTCCCAGACCTTGGGGTCTTCCAGGGCGGCGTTTACCTCATGCAGCTTGCGTTGCTTGGCAGGGTAGTCAAAGATACCCCCGAAGCTCGTCGACCCGCTGATGCAGGTCTTGCAGGGTGTTGCCGATGAGGTTGATGCGTTCAGCGTCCATGGGTGTTCAGTTCCTGTGGGGGAGCGCGTGTGAGCCCTCGGGCTTCAAGGCGGCGCTGTAAAGACGTGATTTTCTCACGCCAAAAATTCTTCGACGGTCTGGGCCAGGATTTGCGGCTGATCGTGGTGCAGCATATGACCCGCGTTTTCGATGCGCGCAATGCGCACCTGAGCAATATTCTTTAGCCTTTCGTGGTACTCCTGCAGGGAGTAGGCACCTTTCCATAGCTGACTGAGCGAATCGTCGCTGGCTTCAACCGAGAGGACTGGGGCCGTGATGCGCTGCCAAATGGTCTGCATTTCGTCCCAACGGTAGAGATAGGCGTTCTTGATCTTGTGCGCCGGCTCGCCCAGGATGCGCCATTGCCCCTGAGCGTCAGGCTCGGCCCAATGCCCAGCCAGCCATTGGGCTTTGTCCGCTGGCAGTCGGGGGTTGGTCTTCATCAGGCGGCGGGCGACCGATGTCGCGTCGGGATAGCTGCGCAGGCCCAACTGCCCGCCGTGCAGGGCTTTGAGCTCGTCCATCCATTGGGCATAGCGACCGGGCGCCTGGCTGGGTCTGCTCTGTGCCAGACCAAAGCCCTCGAGGTTGACCGCGCGGCGAATGCGCTCGGGCCGCACGCCCGCGTAGCACAGGGTGATGTTGCCCCCCATACTGTGACCCAACAGGTCGACAGGTCGACCCGGCGAGAGAACGTCGAGCAGGAAGTCCAGATCAGCCAGGTAGTCGGGAAACCAGAAATTGTCGGTACCGGTGGTGGTTTTGCCAAATCCTCGCCAGTCGGGGGCGATCAGCCGTCGACCGCGCAGGAAGTCATCGGAGAGGGCATCGACCATGAACTGATAGGACGCGCCCACATCCATCCAGCCGTGCACCATGAGCAGCGGTGGCAGGTCCTCCTGCGGGGGGCCCAGGCTCCACTGCCAGAGGTGGTACTGCAGGCCCCGGATAGGGACAAACGTGCTGTGGGCGTGGTGCTTTTCTTTGTACATTGCGAGGTCTGTCTGCCAGTTCAATCAGGGCCTTGTTTCACATCATAAGGAGACTTGCTGCGATGTCCCGCACCCGCCGCCCCGCAGTTGGCGATCACCACCTCGCCATGCATCAGGGCCTGCATTGGCAGGTCGACGAATTCTTCAACATGGCTCAGGCCTGTTCACGGCGTTGGGCCCAAACGCAGCCTCAAGCCCCTGCAATTGTCGAGCATCGCTCGGGGCAGCCCGCGCGCTCCTTGACCTACGGGCAGTTGCAGCGCGATGCCGACGCCCTGAGTCGAGCCTTGGTGGCGCTCGGAGTCAGGCGGGGTGATCGGGTCGCGATTGTGCTGCCGCAGCGTTTTGAGACGGCTGTGGCTTACATGGCTTTGCTGCAGATGGGGGCAGTGGCCATGCCGCTGTCGGTCCTGTTCGGTCCGGAGGCACTGGCTTTTCGCTTGCAAAACAGCGAAGCGGTTGCTGCCATTGCCGACGCGCAATCGATGGGTGCCCTGACTGATCTGCGCAGCAGTTGTCCACACTTGCGTCATTTGATTGGGGTCGACGGCTCTGGGGGCGACGTGGATTACACGGCTGCCCTGGCCATGCAGCGGGGCCGTTTTGAATCGGTTCGCACGCGCGCCGAAGAGGCGGCCGTGCTGATCTACACCAGTGGCACGACCGGTCCCCCTAAAGGCGCACTGATTCCCCACCAGGCTCTGATTGGCAATTTGACCGGTTTTGTGTGCAGCCAAAACTGGTTTGGTTTTGACGGGGTGCGCAACGATCGCTCCGATGCGGTGTTTTGGTCGCCGGCCGATTGGGCCTGGACGGGTGGCCTGATGGACGCGCTACTGCCCACGCTTTACTTTGGCCGGCCCATCATTGCCTGCGCCGAGCGTTTCGGCGCCGAGATGGCGTTCGAGCTGATGCAGCAGCACGGGGTGACGCATACCTTTTTGTTTCCGACGGCGCTCAAGGCGATGATGAAGGCCTGCCCGCAGCCGCGCACGCGTTATCGCTTGCGGTTGCAAGCGATCATGAGTGCCGGCGAGGCGGTGGGAGATGCGGTCTATGCCTATTGCCGTGATCGCTTGGGGGTGGTGGTCAACGAGATGTTCGGACAGACCGAGATCAACTACATCGTGGGCAATTGCGCCATGCAATGGGCCAGCGCCCCGCAGGGCCAACCGCAGGCGGGCCGGTCTGGGCTGCCGCTGGGCTGGCCGGCGCGGCCCGGCAGCATGGGCAAGCCCTATCCCGGTCATCGGGTGGCGGTGATCGACGAGCAGGGGCGCGAATGCCCGCCTGGCGTGCCGGGCGATGTGGCGCTGCACCGGCTGGATGTGCACGGCCGCCCCGACCCGATTTTTTTCTTGGGTTACTGGAAGAACGACAAGGCCACCGCAGCCAAGTACACCGGCTCTTGGTGCCGCACCGGTGACCTGGCCCGACGGGACGAGGACGGCTATCTTTGGTACGAGGGACGATCGGACGATGTGTTCAAGGCTGCGGGCTATCGCATTGGCCCGGGCGAGATCGAAAACTGCCTGGTCAAGCATCCGGCGGTGGCCAATGCGGCAGTCGTGCCCAAACCCGATCGGGATCGGGGTGCTTTGGTCAAGGCCTATGTGGTGCTTTCGCCCGACTACCTGGCCCGCCGACCCCAAGGTGCGGCTAGAGCTCGGTTTGAAGCGGACATTACGGCTCAGTTGCAGGCGCATGTGCGTGGCTTGCTGGCACCCTATGAGTATCCGAAGGAGGTGGAGTTCATCGATCAACTGCCGATGACCACCACCGGCAAGGTGCAGAGGCGTGTGCTGCGACTGCAGGAGGAGGAGCGCTTTCGCGCTTCGTCTAGCTGAGGGCGGATGGAGCTCCAAAAAAGGCCAGGAGCCGTGCTTTTGCGGTGATGGGTCTCGGTTCAATAGTGGCGGTGCATCCGGCGCCGCATCGCGCCGAGGGCGGCGCTCCTACAAGCCGTGCGCCAGGCACGCGGGTGTAGGAGCCGCGCCCTCGCGGCGATTGCCTCTTGCGCTGGCATTAAACTGCGCCTGCCAAGAATTTTTCAGCAAAGTTTGTCCAACACTGGCAAGAGGGCGTACGCATGAAACTCGTTAACCTGGGCACCAGCGACCTGAAGGTGACTCCGATCTGTCTGGGCACCATGACCTTTGGCGAGCAGGTCGATGAGCCAAGCACCCATGCGATTTTGGACCGCAGCCTGGACCTGGGCATCAACTTTCTCGATACCGCCGAGATGTATTCGGTACCCACCAAGGCCGAGACTTTTACCCGTACGGAGACTTATATCGGCAACTGGCTGGCAAGCAGGCCCGATGCGCGGCAGCGCATGGTCATCGCCACCAAGGTGGCCGGTCCTGCCCGGGTGCCGTGGGTGCGCGGCGGCAAGCCAGATCTGACGGGCAAGGACATCATCGCGGCCTGCCATGACAGCCTCAAGCGCTTGCGCACCGATGTGATCGATCTCTATCAGATCCACTGGCCGGTGCGGCATGTGCCAGCCTTTGGCTTGATGTATTTCGACCGCACCAAGGATCTGCCGGCGACGCCGATTCTGGAGCAATTGCAGGCCCTGGGCGAGTTGGTCAAGGCGGGCAAGATCCGGGCTATCGGACTGTCCAATGAAACGCCCTACGGAGTGCATGAATTCGTGCGCTTGGCCGAGCAGCTTGGATTGCCGCGCGTGGCCTCGGTGCAGAACCCGTATTGCCTGATCAACCGCTCGGTGGAAAACGCGCTTGATGAGAGCCTGTATCGCTTGAACGTGTCTTTGCTGGCTTATTCGCCTTTGGGTTTTGGTCTTCTGACCGGCAAGTACGACCAGACTGGCACGGACCCCGACAAGGGGCCGAAGGAGGCGCGCATCAGCAAGTATGAGTCGGTTCGTCAGCAGCGATGGGGTCGGCCTGCGGCTTTGGTGGCCGCGCGCCGCTACAACGCGCTGGCGCGTGAGCATGGCCTGAGCCCGACGCAGATGGCATTGGCCTTCTGCTACCACAGGCCTTTGGTGGCCAGCACCATTATTGGGGTGACGTCGATTGCCCAGCTCGAGGAGGACATGAGGGCCTGGGAGACAACGCTGTCGCCGGAGGTGCTCAAGGCCATCGATGACATTCGCTGGTAAATGCGCGATCCGGCCATTTAAGAAGCCGCGGGACTGAGCGCATGGGCAAGACTGGGGCGGTCAGTCAGACGCCAGCCACGCAATGGCTGCGGGACCACGGCGTGGACTACACCGAGCATCCCTATGAGTATCTGGAGCACGGCGGGGCCGAGCACAGTGCAAAGGTGCTCGGACTGGACCCGTTCAGTGTGGTCAAGACGCTGATCATGCAAGACCAGGACGGCGCGCCGCTGATCGTCCTGATGCATGGCAATCGACAGGTGTCGACCAAGAATCTGGCGCGTCAGATCGGCGCCAAGAAGGTCGAGCCCTGCGCGCCCGAGGTGGCGCAGCGGCACAGTGGCTATCTGGTGGGCGGAACCTCGCCCTTTGGTACGCGCAAGCGCATGCCGGTGTACGCGGAGGAGACGATATGGACCGTCCCTAGAATTGCGATCAATGGCGGGCGGCGTGGCTTTTTGGTGGGCATCGATCCGGCCGTTTGCCTTGGCCTGCTGGAGGCGCAACCGGTGCAGTGCGCCATAGACAAGTGAGAACGCCTTGATGTATTTCCTTGTAGCCGTTGTGGCGGCCTACCTGATCGGTTCTTTGTCCTTTGCGGTCATTGTCAGCCGACTCATGGGTCTGAGCGACCCGCGCAGTTATGGCAGCAAGAACCCGGGAGCAACCAATGTGCTGCGATCGGGTAGCAAGAAGGCGGCAGTCCTGACCCTGCTGCTCGATGGTGTCAAGGGCTGGTTGCCGGTGGCCTGGGTGGCATGGCAGGGCGCGGCCTTCGGCCTGGGCGAGGGCGCCCTCGCTGCGGTAGGTCTGGCGGCCTTCATGGGTCACCTTTACCCGGTGTTCTTCCGCTTTCAGGGGGGCAAAGGCGTGGCCACTGCAGCGGGTGTGCTGCTGGGGGTGCACTGGCTGCTGGGACTGGCGGTCTTGCTGACCTGGTTGCTGGTAGCCTATCTGAGTCGTTACTCGTCGCTGGCGGCCCTCGTCTCAGCTTTGTCTGCGCCTGTGTTTTATCTACTGGGTGACCGCGGATTCTGGTACACCGATCGCAGCGTGCTGGCCATGCTGGTGTTGATGAGTGTGCTGCTGATTTGGCGCCATCGCCAGAATATTGGCAAATTGATCCGGGGCGAAGAATCCAAGATTGGTGGCAAAGCCAAGCCCTGAACCGCGCCTTCAGTCCCGGAAGTTATTGAAGCTCAGGGGCAGGTCCTTGACCTCGGTCCGAATCAGCGCCATAGCGCTTTGCAGATCATCGCGCTTGGCGCCGGTAATGCGCACCGCATCGCCCTGAATCGAGGCCTGCACCTTGAGTTTGCTGCCCTTGATGAGCTGTTGAATTTTTTTGGCGTCTTCGCCGGCGATGCCATTGCGCACCTTGTTAACCTGTTTGACCTTGTCGCCGCCGATCTTCTCGATCTTGCCCAGGTCCAGAAAGCGCACATCCACACCGGCCTTGGCCAGTTTGCTGCGAAGGATGTCGTTGATTTGATCGATCTGGAAGTCACCGTCGCCGACCAGGGTGATGTCCTTGTCCTTGATTTCGATGGACGCTGCCGTGCCCTTGAAGTCAAAGCGTGTGCCGATTTCCTTGCCGGCGTTTTCCACCGCATTTTTGAGTTTGACCAGATCGGCTTCAAGAACGGTGTCGAAGGAGGGCATGGAGGACTCGTCTGCAGAAAGTCGCGATGCGACAATTCGCAAATGTTAGTCGAGAAACAGCTTGCGCTTCAGCCGCACAACACCTTTGGCATCGCAGCCAAGGCGCTTGAGCTGGTTCGCGTCCGCAGCGATGAGGATGTGCGGGCCGTCCTGGCCGACCCGGTGCTGCGCGGCCGACCGAAGTTTGTGCTGGGCGGGGGCAGCAACATCGTGCTGACCGGCGATGTCAAGCCCTTGGTGCTCAAGGTCGAGATCATGGGCCGACGACTGGTGGCTGAGACAGCCCGCCATTGGATTGTGGAGGCCGGTGCTGGTGAAAACTGGCACGATTTGGTGGCCTGGACGCTGGATCAGGGCTGGCCCGGACTGGAAAACATGGCGCTGATCCCCGGGACCGTGGGCGCCTCGCCGGTGCAAAACATTGGCGCTTACGGGGTGGAACTGCAAGACCGATTCGATTCGCTCGAT
>JBEIHE010000039.1:0-23075 GCA_040381515.1 Polaromonas sp. | reverse complement strand
CTTTGATATCGACTTGGCTTTGGCGCACAACAACGAGAATCCGGTGTATTACGTGCAGTATGCGCATGCGCGCATCTGCTCGGTGCTGGCCGCCTGGGGCGGTGATCTGGTCGAGCTGCGCTCGGCCGATCTGTCCGCCTTGGAAAGTCCGGCCGCGCAGGCCCTGATGCTCAAGCTGGCCCAGTATCCCGATATGCTGTCTTATGCGGCGCAAGACTTTGCGCCGCACGATGTCACTTTCTTTTTACGCGAGCTGGCCGCCGCCTATCACAGCTACTACGATGCAGAGCGCATTTTGGTTGAAGATCAGAGCGTGAAGTTGGCTCGCCTTGCGCTGGTCGCCGCGACTGCGCAGGTGCTGCACAATGGGCTGGCGGTGCTCGGCGTGAGTGCGCCCAGCAAGATGTGAGGGCCCACCCCGATGAAGACTCAGACCGTCCCTTCCCGTCGCCAGCGTGGTGGCACCTTGCTTGGCTTTGTCATCGGGTCCCTGTTCGGCCTGGTGGTGGCCCTGGCTGTGGCCGTCTACGTCACCAAGGTGCCGATTCCCTTTGTCAACAAGGCCCAGTCGCGCCCGGCCGAGTCTCAGGCCGAGTCGCAAAAGAACAAGGACTGGAATCCCAATGCGGGCCTGCCGGGGCGCTTGCCGCCCCAGCCAGAGGTGGATCCGGCTGCCGAGCCTGCCCCTGCTGCGCCCGTTCCGGCGGCTCCAGCCGGCCCTGCCCAGCCGGGGGGCGCGCCTGCGCCTGTCCCGCCTGGGCCTGCCGCGCGGGCCGGTGACCCGCTGGGGGATCTGGCCAAGTCACGCAGTGAGGCATCGGGCCGGCCTGCTGGATCCGATGCGCCGGCGGCCCCTTCTGCGCCAGCGGCTCCTCCTGCGGCGGCAGATCCCTTCCAGTACTTCGTGCAGGCGGGCGCTTTTCGACAGGCCGATGAGGCTGAGCAGCAACGGGCCCGCTTGTTGCTGATGGGCTTGCAGGCCCGGGTGAGCGAGCGCGAGCAGGCCGGCCGCATGGTGTATCGGGTTCGACTCGGGCCCTTCGAGCGCCGCGATGAGGCCGACAAGACCCTGGAGCGACTCGAGGGTGCCGGTGTGAGCGCCGTGGTCGTTCGTGTGCAGCGGTAGGGATTTGTCTCTTCTGCGTCGAGTGCCGAGCGCTTTTGTTGTTCAATAGGTGGGTGGGCAAACAAAACAGAGGCCCTATTTTGTGGGTCAAGGAGTGATGGCAATGCTGCGTCGTGATTTCACAGGTCGACTGGCCGGTTTGGCTTCGGTGGCGATGGGGGTGGCCCCGGTTTCAGCCCTGGCTCAGGGCAAGGTGCCAGTCGATGGTCAAGAGTTCATCAGCCTGGAGCGGCCCGCTCCCACCGAGGGTGGCCCCGGCAAGGTCGATGTGGTGGAGTTTTTTTGGTACAGCTGTCCCCACTGCAACGCCTTCGAGCCGCAGTTGGAGGCCTGGCTAAGTCGTTTGCCCAAGAATGTGCATTTCCGTCGTGTGCCGGTGATGTTCAGGCCCAGTTTCGAGCCCCAGCAGAGGCTTTTCTATGTGCTCGAGGCCATGGGCCGTCTCGGAGATATCCATGCGAAGGTCTTCCACGCGATCCATGTGGAAAGGCAGACGCTCGACACCCTGGACTTGCTGTCGGCCTGGGCGGCCAAGCAAGGGCTGGATCGGGCCAAGTTCGTGGAGCACTACAACTCGTTTGCGGTGATCACCAAGGCCAAGCGCGCGACCCAGTTGCAGGAGCAGTACAAGGTGGATGGTGTTCCCTCCTTGGGCATTGCAGGCAGGTTTTACACCTCCGGCTCCTTGGCCGGCAACATGCAGCGTGCTTTGCAGGTCACGGACCACCTGATCGCCCAGGCGGCCAAGGGCGGTAAGGGCTGATTTAGGCTCCAAGCCGAGGAGCGCAGGCTCTTTTGGGCGTGGCCAGACTTGAGGCCAAAGCAGCGGGAAAAACAGATCTGTCTTGCCCGCGCTTTGCTCATCCTGAGGGCTACAATCCCGTGACGTTCAATATGTGCAATTTTCGTGCCTTAGCCATGTTTAGGTTTGTTGCCCTCGTGTGCCTGGCCCTGGTGGGTCTGGCGCAGCCTGCGCTGGCTGAAAAGGCCGACCGCTTCAAGCCCTTGCATGCAGAGGCCGATGCGATGCGGCATGACGAGCTCAAGCAGAAGACCCTGTTTACGGGCAATGTGATCATGACCAAGGGCACCATCTTGCTTCGCGCCGAGCGCGTCGAGGTGACGCAGACTGCCGATGGTTTCCAATTTGCCAATGCGTTGGCTGCTGCCGGCCAGCGAATCTACTGGCGCAGCAAACGCGATGGGGTTGACGAGTACATCGAGGCCGAAGCCGAGGTGGCCGACTACGATGGCAAGGCCGACCTCCTTACGCTTACCCGCAGGGCGGTTCTGCGTCGTTACGTGGGCACCACCCTGGCTGACGAGACGACTGGCGCGGTGATTCGATACGACAACACCCGCGAAGTCTTCACGGTTGACGGCGAGCCCCGTACGGTGGGGGCCGCCCCAGGCAGTGGCCGCGTCAGGGCGACTCTCTCGCCACGTGGGCAGCCTGCTGCGGCAGCGCCCGCCGCGCCACAGGCTCCCGCCGCCGCACCCGCGCCGGCCCTGCGCCCGAGCCCTGCGCTGTCGCCGCAGAAGTAAGCGCCCATGCGTTCCACGGACCCAGGCGCATCGTCCCATCAGGCCGCGGTGTCGCAGGTCAGTCGATTGGAGGCGGTGGGTTTGCGCAAATCCTATGGCAGCCGTCTTGTGGTCGAAGATGTCTCGCTGGCCGTCCAGAGTGGCGAGGTGGTCGGCTTGCTAGGCCCCAATGGGGCGGGGAAGACAACTTCCTTCTACATGATTGTGGGACTGGTTCGAGCCGATGCCGGTCGCATCAGTATTGACGAGCAATCCGTTGAGCGTTTACCCATACACAAGCGGGCCCGTCTGGGCCTGAGCTACCTGCCCCAGGAAGCTTCTATCTTTCGAAAGCTCAACGTTGAAGAGAACATCCGCGCTGTACTTGAACTACAGACGGATCCTCAGGGACAGCCCTTGAGCGCGCAGGAAATCGAGCAGCGCACCGATGCGCTGTTGCATGATTTGCGGGTTGAACATCTGCGCAAATCGGCCGCTCCATCTCTCTCGGGGGGTGAGCGCCGGCGGGTGGAAATTGCCCGAGCGCTCGCCTGCCAGCCACGTTTCATCTTGCTCGACGAACCTTTCGCGGGCATCGATCCGATTGCAGTCATTGAGATACAGCGTATCGTTGGCTTCCTTAAATCGCGAGGCATTGGGGTGCTGATCACCGATCACAACGTACGCGAGACCCTGGGCATTTGTGACCACGCCTTCATCATCAGTCAGGGTCATGTTTTGGCTCAGGGAACGCCGGCGGAGATTGTTGAAAACGCCGATGTACGCCGCGTGTACCTGGGCGAGCACTTCCGCATGTAGCCCATGAAGCAGGGCCTGTCGCTACGCGTCTCCCAGCATCTGGCGCTGACGCCCCAGCTGCAGCAGTCCATTCGCTTGCTGCAGTTGTCCACCCTCGAGCTCAGCCAGGAGGTCGAGCAGATGCTCGACGAAAACCCTTTCCTGGAGGTGGCGGAGGAGGGCTCGGTCCGCGAAGAGTTCGGACTGTCTCAGGCCGACGCGCCGGTGACCCAGGACGCGCGTGACTATGAGGCTGCGCAAGAGTCGGCTGCGACCGTACCCGATCTTTCAGCCGGGACCACCCAAGCCACCTCGTCCGAATCGACCGAGTCGCCCAGTAGCGAGCCCGATGCGGCGCCCTCTTTGGAGGAAAGCTGGGAAGGAGACGGTTCGGTCGAGACATCGCCGGACGATGGCGAGTGGGGCAGTGAGGCGCCGGCGCGCAAGAACAACACGGCCGACGATGACGAGGCCGATGCGATCGATCTGGCGCGCAGCCATGAAACGCTACAGCAGCACCTGCACCGACAGGCCTTGTCCTTGCGCTTGTCAGAGGAGGACCGCGCGGCGCTGCATTTCCTGATCGAGTCTCTGGACGACGATGGTTATCTGGACGGTACGCTGGAAGAACTGGCAGCGGCCCTGGCGGGCGATGATCTAGAGGAAATCGAAGAGCTCGGGCAGCGCTTTGCTGTAGCGCTGGGCTTGCTCCACAACATGGAGCCGGTGGGTGTGGGCGCCCGCGATCTGGCCGAGTGCTTGAGCCTGCAGCTCCTGGACGAGCGCAATACGGAGGAAACCCGCGCTGCGTTGGCCATTTGCAAGCAGCCGATGGAGCTGTTGGCCAAGCGCGACCTCAAGCGTCTGGCGGCAGCGACCGGCTATGAGGAGCAGACGATCAGGGCTGCCATCGGTTTGATCGGACGGCTTGATCCCAAGCCCGGACGGCGCTTTGTCAATGTCGAGCGCAATCTGGTGGTGCCCGATGTGCTGGTGGTCAAGGCCGGTAAGGGCTTTAAGGTCATGCTTAACAGCGACGTCATGCCCCGCCTTCGTGTGCACGACATCTATGCCAACGCGCTCAAGCAACACAAGGGTCAGCAGGCCGCTGCCTTGCAGCAGAGATTGCAAGAGGCGCGCTGGTTCATCAAGAACATCCAGCAGCGCTTTGACACCATCTTGCGTGTGTCCACCGCCATTGTCGAGCGGCAGAAGAATTTTTTTATCCACGGCGAGCTGGCCATGCGGCCGCTGGTTTTGCGCGAGATCGCCGATGAGCTGGGTTTGCATGAATCGACCATCTCGCGGGTGACCACCGCCAAGTACATGAGTACGCCCTTTGGTACCTTCGAGCTCAAGTACTTCTTTGGCTCTGGGTTGGGTACCGAAACCGGCGGCAATGCCTCCAGTACCGCCGTGCGCGCACTCATTAAGCAGTTCGTGGCGGCTGAAAACCCCCACAAGCCGCTAAGTGACAACCAGATCTCCGACATGCTTCGCGAACAGGGCATCGAGTGTGCGAGGCGTACCGTGGCCAAGTACCGCGAGGCTCTGCGCATCGCGCCGGCCAATCTGCGAAAGACCCTGTGAACGACCTGTCCCTGTTTTTGCCCTGCGCCGCTGGGGTGCAGGACTTGCTGGCCGCTGAGGTGCAGCGCATCACCGGCTCTCAGCCCAAAGCCTGGCGGGCTGGGGTGGCCCTGCAGGGCAGCTGGCGCGATGCGCTGCGGCTCAACTTGCACAGCCGATTGGCCCAGCGCGTGCTGGTGCAGTTGGCCCACCACGCCTACCGCAGCGAAGAAGACCTGTACAACGCCGCCGGCAACGTGGCCTGGGAGGCTTGGTTTGGCCCCCAGCAGACCTTCAAGGTGGAGCTGACTGCGCAGCACAGCCCGCTGCAGAGTCTGAATTTTGCCACCCTGCGCATCAAGGACGCGGTGGCCGATCGCTTTCGCGCCAAGTTCAACGACCAGCGACCGAGCGTGGAAACCCGCTGGCCCGATGTACGCATTCACGCCCACCTGACCACCGATACGGTGACGCTGCACATCGACACCTCGGGCGAGCCGTTGTTCAAGCGAGGCTGGCGTGAAGACAAAGGCGATGCGCCGCTGAAGGAAACCCTGGCCGCCGCCATGATTGCCGCCAGCGGCTGGGACATGCAGTGCGCGGACGGCGTGCCCCTCTATGACCCCTGCTGCGGTTCGGGCACCTTGGTCATTGAAGCGGCGCAGGTGGCCTGCCACATGGCGCCCGGTTTGCTGCGCCGATTCGGCTTTGAAAAACTGCGGCCGTTTCAGCCGGCGGTGTGGCAAGAGCTCAAGGCCCAGGCGCAAAGTCAGATCACGGCACCGGTCGCGCCGGTGTTCGGCAGCGATGTGTCTTTCCGTATGGTCGACTTTGCCCAGCGCAATGCCGAGCGCGCTGGCGTGGCGCATGCGGTGCAACTGCGTGGCGGTGACGCCCTGCAGCGCATGCCGCCGGCGGCCCGTGGCGTGATGCTGCTCAACCCGCCTTATGGCGAGCGTATTGACGTGGCCGGTGTGGCCGCTCCCGGCGGTGGCCGGCGTGCACCGCAGCGGGGCGCAGCTGCTGCACCTTTTGATCAGGCGGTCGATGAATTTGGTCAGCCACTGCGCGCCCACCCTGCGCGCAGCGTGCCGGGAGGGCGCGAGCGGGCGCAGACGGAGACCGGTCAGCAGGTCGACGATTTTTTTGAGCGGCTGGCCTCTCACTGGAAGAAGCATTACGCCGGCTGGACCGCCCATGTGCTCACGCCTGATCTCAAGCTGCCTGGCAAGATGCGCCTGAAAGAATCGCGCCGGATACCGATGTGGAACGGTCCGATCGAATGCAGGCTGTTCCGCTTCGATCTGGTGGCCGGCTCACCGCGCAAGACCCCTGTGTCTGGATTGCCTCCCCCTGACACGGCGTCGAAGTGAACGAGCCCGACACCCCGCTTCCCACCCCGGTGGTGCTTGACACCAACATCGTGCTGGACCTGCTGGTCTTTGCGGATCCGCAATGCGCCGAACTGCGTACTGCTCTCAAAGGTGGCCGCTTGCACTGGCTGGCCACCTCCGCCATGCGCGAGGAACTCTTGCGCGTGCTGCACTATCCCCAGCTCCAGCTGCGCCTGGCCTTCTATCGCCTCACGACCGCGCAGGTGATGGCCGTCTTCGATGCACTCGCCAATGGGTGCCCGCCCGCGCCCAAGGCCCCCTGCACCTGCAAAGACGCCGACGACCAAAAGTTTATTGACCTGGCTGTGGCCCACCAAGCCGTGTTGCTCAGCAAGGACAAGGCGGTGCTGGCGATGCGCAAGCGCCTGCTCAGGCTAGGGGTTGCATTGGATCTTCCGGGCGAGCCTGGGCGCAGCCGCGCCGCTTGCATTTAGGCGACCTCCGCCTCTTTTGGGGGGTGCTTCCCCTCTTACAACAACGGCGCCTGCGCCTCATCCATCGGCGCTGTCTTGCGCCGACCTTCTGTGCGGGCCTTGCCCTCTGGGGCAGCCTGCAGCGCGAAGCTGGCAGCGGTGGCACGGTCCCAGTGTTCACGCCAGAGGCCGGGTAGTTTGGCCGTGCTGCCCAGCAGCACGCCGGGCTCGAGCTGAGGGATGAGTTGGCTCAGGGGGCGCACCTCGGTGTCGCTGATGCGGCGCATGATGTGCTCAGCGCTGATCTGGCTCGGATGCGCCAGGCCGGCGGCTTGCACCAGTTCTTGCAGAGCGTGCAGGGTGCTGTGGTGAAAGTTGTGAACCCGCTGGGCCTTGTCGGCCGGCACCAGGGCGCGTTGGCGCAGGGGGTCTTGGGTGGTCACGCCGGTGGGGCAGTGGCCGGTGTGGCAGGTCTGCGCCTGGATGCAGCCCAGCGCCATCATGAAGCCGCGCGCCGCGTTGCACCAGTCGGCGCCCAGGGCCATGAAGCGAGCGATGTCAAAGGCGCTGGTGACTTTGCCGGCCGCGCCGATGCGGATGCGATCGCGCAAGCCCGCGCCCACCAGGGTGTTGTGCACCAGCAGCAGGCCTTCTTGCACGGGCGTGCCCACATGGTCGGTAAATTCAACCGGCGCGGCGCCGGTGCCGCCTTCGGCGCCGTCCACCACAATGAAGTCGGGCGTGATGCCGGTCTCGAGCATGGCCTTGACCATGGCAAACCACTCCCAGGCATGACCGATGCACAGCTTGAAGCCGGCGGGCTTGCCGCCGGAGAGCTCGCGCAGGCGGGCGATGAAGTGCATCATTTCTACTGGCGTTGAAAACGCGCTGTGCGCGGCCGGCGAGACACAGGTCACCCCCACCGGCACGCCACGCGCTTCGGCGATTTCCGGTGTCACCTTGGCCCCGGGCAGTACACCGCCATGACCTGGCTTGGCGCCCTGGCTCATCTTGATCTCGATCATCTTGACCTGTGGGTCGCGCGCGTTCTCTTCAAAGCGCTCGGCGCTGAAACTGCCATCCGGGTTGCGGCAGCCAAAATAGCCCGAGCCGATTTCCCAGATCAGATCGCCCCCATGCGCGCGGTGATGACGCGAGATCGAGCCCTCGCCAGTGTCATGGGCAAAACCGCCGAGCTTGGCCCCTTGGTTGAGCGCCAAAATGGCATTGGCCGAAAGCGAGCCAAAGCTCATGGCCGAGATGTTGAATACGCTGGCTTGGTAGGGCTGGGTGCAGGGCGACCGCGAACTGGAGGGTCGGCCAGGCTCTCCTCCAATCCAAACCCGGAAATTGAAGTCGCTCAGGCGGGTGGGCTGCATGGAATGGTTGATCCACTCGTAGCCACCCTGGCCGACATCGAGCTGTGTGCCAAAAGGTCGGTTATCCGGTGCCCCCTTGGCCCGCTGGTAAACCAGCGATCGCTGCGCCCGCGAAAACGGTGCCGCCTCGCGATCGCTCTCAATAAAGTATTGCCGGATTTCCGGGCGTATGAATTCCAGCAGAAAGCGCATATGCCCAATGACCGGGTAGTTGCGCGTGATGGCGTGGTGGGTTTGGCTCAGGTCGAGGACGCCACGCAGCGTGAGCAGCCCGGCGATCAGGAAGATCCAGCCGCCCTCTTGATACAGCAGCAGGCTCATCAGAGCGCCGGCCATGACGATGGCACACACGGCCAGGGTCCAATATCGGATGGGCAGCGCGGCTTCTATCTTTTGCAGCATGGGCAGACCTTTCCTGGTGGCCGAAACATTCTGTATCACAAAAAGCTTCGTTGCCATCGTGGGAACCCCGGCTTGGCCGGCGCGGGGCCCTTCGCTTTTACTCAGACAGGCCGAGCGCTTCCCCCGTCTGAACTGGGTCTCTGGGCAGGTGCCGTTTCAACCCTGTGGTGCGGCTTTGACAAAGGCCCCGCCCTGATGGAGCACTGCAGGGTCCTGCAGGTCCAGTGCGGGTTGACTCGCTTCTACCTGGGCTCGATAGGAGTCAGACGAGTCGCGCGGCCGAAAGCCGATGTGGCGGGCCAGTCGGTTGTCGTACCAACTGCTGCTGTTGTCCGAGGTGCCGTAGACGATGCTGTGGCCCACCACCGGAGCGGTCAGCGCCGCCACAATCAGCCGCTCAAGGTCGTCGTAGCTCAGCCAGGTCGAGAGCATGCGGCGGTCCCTGGGTTCGGGAAAGGACGAGCCGATACGCAGGCTCACCGTCTCGATGCCCCAGCGGTCCCAGTACATCTGGGCCACATCTTCGCCGAAGGCTTTGGACAAGCCATAAAAGCCGTCCGGCCGTGGCGGCGAGAGCGCATCGACCACTTGATCCTGCCGGTAAAAGCCCATTACATGGTTGGAGCTGGCAAAGACCACGCGTTTGACGCCCTGTTTTCGCGCCGCCTCATAGAGGTTGACCACGCCGACGATGTTGGCCGCCAGAATCGGAGCCCAGGGCTGCTCGGTCGATACCCCGCCCATGTGCACGATAGCCTCAACGCCCTCGACCAATTGCATGACGGCACTTGCATCTTCCAGCGCGCAGAGCTCGATTTCTTCTCCGGCTGCAGCCTGAGCAGGTTCAAGCGCCCGCATATCGCTCAGACGCAGGGTGTCGCAGTAGCGCTTAAGGCGAGGTCGCAGCTCGCGGCCCAGGCCGCCGGCCGCGCCGGTGAGCAGCAGGCGAGAAAAGCGCAGGGCAGAGGCGGGGTTCTCCAGCATGGGGCGCTCCGGATCAGACGGCCTTGAATCGCGCAGCCAGCGCAGTGGCACTGTCGCGCAGCAGGTTTTGGTCAGCTCCCACCGCGACGAAAAGACCTCCGATCTCGATGAAGTGTTTGGCCAACGCTTCATCGCCGATCAGGATGCCCGGTGCCTTGCCGCAGGCGCGAATGCGTCGGAAGGCATCGTCCACCGCGGCCACCACTTCCGGATGCTTGGGATTGCCTAGATGGCCCATGTCGGCCGACAAATCGCCCGGCCCGATGAAGACACCATCGACACCCTCGACGCTCGCAATTTCCTCCAGATGCTTGAGACCTTCTACGGTTTCAATTTGCAGCAACAGGCAGATTTCTTCCGCGCAGCGCTGCGCGTAGTCCTTGATACGACCGTAGCCGCTGGCCCGGGGTGCACCGGCGTAGCCCCGCACGCCATGCGGCGGATAGCGGGTGTAGGCCACCGCGTTGCGCGCCTCCTGCGCATTCTGGATATAGGGCACAACCAGGGTTTGGGTGCCGATATCGAGCAGGCGCTTGAAGGTCACCATATCGTTCCAGGGAGGGCGAACGATAGGCATGGTGGGGCTGCCCTTGAGGGCTTGAAGCTGGCTCAGCACATGCGGCAGTTCGTTGGGGGAGTGCTCCATATCCAGCACGATCCAGTCAAAGCCGCATTGCCCCAGGATCTCGGCGCTGATGGGGCTGCACAAATGCGACCACAGTCCGATCTGTGGCCTGCCTTCGCGCAGGGCACGTTTGAAATGATTGACAGGCAGGTCCATGGGGGCTCCTTGGGGTTCAGCTTGGCTCGATCAGGATCGCGCGGAAGTCGTTGATATTGGTCAGGGTGGGGCCGGTCACTACCGCGTCGTCCAGCGCACCGAAGAAGCCGTGGCCGTGGTTGTTGTCCAGGCACGCGAGAGCCTTTAGGCCCTGTTCGCGTGCGCGCTCCAGAGTGTCGGGCGTTGCGATGGCGCCGGCGATTTCCTCTAGGCCATCGACGCCATCGGTGTCGCCCGCCAGCGCCCAGATACCTGGCTCGCCTTTGAGCGCCAGCGTGAGGGCCAACAGGAATTCGACATTGCGTCCTCCTCGTCCGTTGCCCCGAACGGTGACGGTGGTCTCGCCGCCCGACAGCAGGACACAGGGCGCGCGCAGGGGCTGGTCGTAGGAGAGGACCTGCCTGGCAATGCCAGCCATCACGCGTCCGACCTCGCGAGCTTCGCCCTCAATACTGTCGCCCAGAATGCACGCCTTGTAGCCGGCTTGCTCGGCCACGCGGGCTGCGGCTTGCAGACCGATTTGTGGCGAACTGACCAGACGCGTTTGGCAGCGTGCCAGCCGCGGATCGCCAGGCTTGAGGGTCTCACCCGCACCGCTTTGCAAGAGCGTCTTCGCCGCCTCGGGGATCTCGATGCGGTAACGCTCCAGAATGGCCAGCGCGTCGGCGCAGGTGCTGGGGTCGGCGACGGTCGGACCGGAGGCAATATCGGGCAGATGGTCGCCGGGTACATCCGAAATCAGCAGCGTCAGCACCCGCGCGGGGTGGCATCGTGCGGCCAGGCGCCCGCCCTTGAGCGTGGAGAGGTGGCGCCGCACACAGTTCATCTCGCCTATCGAGGCGCCGCTTTTGAGCAGTGCGGTGTGGATGTCCTGCTTGTCGGCCAGGCTCAGGCCGGCCGCCGGTGCCGGCAGCAGCGCCGATCCTCCGCCGGAGATCAGGCAAAGCACCAGGTCTTCCTCGGACAGCCCTTGCACAAAAGCCTGGATGCGCTCGGCCGCGCGCAGGCCTGCGGCATCGGGCACCGGGTGCGCCGCCTCGACGATCTCAATGCGCTCGCAGGGCACGCCATAGCCATAGCGCGTGACCACCAGACCGGCGAGCTGCTCTTTTGGGCCCCGCCAGTGGTCTTCGACCGCGCGGGCCATGGCAGCGGAGGCCTTGCCAGCACCGATGACGATCAACCGCCCCTTGACGGAGGCGGGCTCGGGCAGGTGCGGGGGCACCGCCACCGCCGGCTGCGCCGAGGCGATGGCCGCATCGAACATGGCTCGCAAGAGTTCGCGGGGTTTCATCTGCGCATCACCTTCTTGGCTCGCATGGCATCGCCCCGAGGGCTGCGCTTGCACGGGCCGTGCGCCGATAAAGCCGAATCGATCTCACTTCAGGCCTTTGCAATCTGAAAATTGGCGGCAATCTCCAGCGCCTGCACCAGGCTGGAGTGATCGAGCCGGGCTCCCCCATGGGCTGCGCAGCTGTTCATCATCTGCAAGGCGCTGGCGGGATGGGGCAGCGACAGGCCTAGGGCGCTGGCACCTTCGAGGGCGAGCTTGAGGTCTTTCTGGTGCAGCTCAATGCGGAAGCCCGGATTGAAAGTGCGCTTGATCATGCGCTCGCCATGCACCTCCAGAATTCGGCTGGCGGCAAATCCGCCCATCAGCGCCTGACGGACCTTGGCTGGATCGGCCCCCGCCTTTGCGGCAAACAGCAGGGCCTCGCCCACCGCCTCGATGTTGAGTGCCACGATGATCTGGTTGGCCACCTTGCAGGTCTGACCGTCACCGACCCCACCGACATGGGTGATGTTCTTGCCCATCAGTTCGAACAAGGGCTTTATGCGGCCGAACGAGGCCTCGGTGGCGCCGACCATGATGGTCAGGCTGGCGGCTTTGGCGCCCACCTCGCCGCCCGATACTGGGGCGTCGAGGTAGTCACAGCCCAAGGCCTGTATGCGCTGAGAAAAGTCCTTGGTGGCAATGGGAGAGATGGAACTCATGTCGACGACCGTCTTGCCAGCCCGCAGACCCTTGGCGATACCGTGCTGCCCAAACAGAACTTCCTCTACATGCGGCGTGTCTGGCACCATGGTGAAGACGATGTCCGCTAGCTGCGCGACTTCGGTGGCGCTCGCGCAAGTGTGGGCGCCGGCGTCCCTGAGCGACTGTGGCACCCCGCTGCGCGAATGTGCGAACAGCTCGTGACCTGCGGCCAGCAGATGCCCGGCCATAGGGGCCCCCATGATGCCCAGGCCGATAAATCCAAGTTTCATTTGCGCTTCTCCATGAGCGGTCAGTTCCTGACCATACAGGGCATCTTCGGGTTGAATTTCCAGTCCGGGATGAGGTACTGCATGGCGATCGCATCGTCGCGCGACCCCAGTCCGTGCTGCTGATAGAGGGCATGGGCCTTCATCACCGCCTCCATGTCCAGTTCCACCCCCAGGCCGGGCTTGGTGGGCACTTGTACCCAGCCGTCGCGGATTTGCAGCGGCTCTCGGGTCAGGAACTGGCCGTCCTGCCAGATCCAGTGGGTGTCGATGGCCGTGACCTGTCCGGGCGCGGCGGCTGCGCAGTGGGTGAACATGGCCAGTGACACATCAAAGTGATTGTTCGAATGTGAGCCCCAGGTCAGGCCGTGCATTTGGCACAGCTGCGCCACGCGGACCGAGCCTTGCAGGGTCCAGAAGTGCGGGTCGGCCAGGGGAATATCCACCGATTGCAGTGCGATGCTGTGAGCCATCTCGCGCCAGTCGGTGGCCACCATGTTCGTGGCCGTCGGCAGGCCGGTCGCGCGTCGAAATTCAGCCATGACTTCGCGGCCCGAGAACACGCCCTCGGCGCCGCAAGGGTCTTCGGCATAGGCCAGCACGCCGTGCAGATCGCGCAGCAGGCCGATGGCGTCCTTGAGCAGCCAGCCGCCGTTGGGATCTAAGGTGACGCGCGCCTTCGGGAAGCGCTCGTGCAGCGCGCGGATCGCCTCGACTTCCTCTTGGCCACGCAGGACGCCGCCCTTGAGCTTGAAGTCCTCAAACCCGTAGCGCGCCTGCGCCGCCTCGGCCAGACGCACCACCGCCTGTGGTGTCAGCGCCTCCTCGTTGCGCAGGGCGAACCACGCATTGTCGGCATGGGGCTCGCTGCGATAGCCCAAGTCGGTCTTGCGGCGGTCGGCGATGTAGAAGAGATAGCCCAGCATGCGCACTTGATCGCGCTGCTGGCCTTCGCCGAGCAGCGCGCAAAGCGGGACGCCCAGGTGCTGACCCAGCAGATCGAGCAGGGCGCTTTCGACCGCGGTGACCGCGTGGATGGCCACCCGAAGATCGAAGGTCTGTTGGCCGCGGCCGGCGGCGTCGCGGTCAGCGAAGCGGGCCCGCATCGCATTGAGCAGGCGCTGGTACTGGCCGATCGGCTGGCCTTCGATCAGGTGGGCGGCATCGACCAGAGTCTGGCGGATCTTCTCTCCGCCGGGCACCTCTCCTACGCCGGTGTGGCCCGATGAGTCGGTCAGGATCAGCAGGTTGCGAGTGAAGTAAGGGCCATGAGCACCGCTGAGGTTGAGCAGCATGCTGTCATGGCCGGCGACCGGGATGACCTGCAGTCTGATGACGACGGGTGTGGAGGAAAGAGGGGCTTGCATGGCTTTAAGGTCAGACATCGTACAACTTTTTTCAAAATTGCCCATCAGGGCAAACCCGGGAGTTGGGCGGCGTTCTCTCTCCCTCGGCATGCTTGCGCTGGAGTCCGGCGGCGGAGGCGGGGGATGGGCTCAGTCCTTGGTCTGACTGCCCTGGCGCAGTCGGTCGCGGCTATTGGACAGATGGGTGCGCATGGCCGCCCTTGCCGCTTCGCTGTCCCGCGCCGCAATGGCGTTGTAGATGCTCTCATGTTCGAGGTTGACCCGTCGCAGATAGGCCTGTCGGTCCGGGGACATCAGCTCTGGGTTCTGCAGTCGCCGCCGAGGAATCACGCCCAGCCCCAGGGAGTCGATCAGATCGAGAAAATGGTGATTCCGGCTTGCGCGAGCGATTTCTCGGTGAAATTCAAAGTCAGCGCCCACTGCGTCTTTACCCTCTTCAACCGCTTGGCTAAAGCTGTTTAGATGCCTGCGCATTTCGGCGAGATGGACGTCCTGTCGGCGCTGCGCGGCGAGGGCGGCGGCCTCCGTTTCGACGCTGATCCGGAACTCCAGAACCTCGATCACCTCGCGCAGGGTGCCCAGTTGGTCGGGGCTTACCCTGAAGGCCGGCGCCTCGTTGGGCGGGCGTACAAAGGTGCCGACTCCGTGGCGGGTTTCGACCAAGCCGGCGGCCTGCAGGTGTGACAGAGCTTCGCGCACCACAGTTCGACTGACCCGGTAGGCCTGCATGATGTTTTGCTCTGTGGGCAACTTCAGGCCGGGCGGCAGCTCTTGCGAACGAATGCGTTCGCTGAGGTTGTTGGCCAGGTCAGTCGACAAAGTTTTACGAGGTGAGCGCTGCATCAGGGTTAACCACAATTTGGCTGAAGGGCGATGGAACTGTATCATTGTCGTACGATGACTGATGTTAGGGCATCCCCTGATCCCGTCTTCGATGTGCATGGGCCCTGGGGCCTCATGCCAGCCCCTAGACCTACAACGGCGCCCCCAGCGCCAAGGAGATGACGTAATGAAAATGCGTAGATTCATGCTGACTTGGCCGGTGGCCGCGGCCGCTTTGCTGGCCGGCGGTTGGGCCACGGCCCAGACGGTGATCAAGGCCGCCGATGTACATCCGCCGGGCTACCCGACGGTGGTGGCGGTGGAGAACATGGGCAAGAAGATCGAGGCGGCCACTAACGGGCGCATCAAGTTCCAAATGTTCCCCGGCAGCGTGTTGGGCGATGAGAAGGCCATGATCGAGCAAACGCAGGTGGGCGCTATTGGCCTGCTTCGCACCTCCCTGGGCCCTGTCGGCCCGGTTGTGCCCGATGTGAACGTCTTCAATATGCCTTTCGTGTTTCGCGATATCGCGCACATGCGCGCGGTGATCGATGGACCCATTGGCCAGGAGTTGCTGGACAAGATCAGCTCTTCATCGGCCCGCATGGTGGCCCTGGCCTGGATGGATGGCGGCTCTCGCAGCCTCTACACCAAAAGACCGGTGCGAAAGCCCGAGGATCTGAAGGGCCAGAAGATTCGGATGATGGGCAACCCTTTGTTCGTTGAGACCATGAACGCCATGGGGGGCAATGGCATCAGCATGGGTTACGGCGAGGTCTTCACTGCCCTGCAGACGGGGGTCGTCGATGGTGCCGAGAACAATCCGCCCAGCCTCTACACCGCCAATCATTTCAAGGCTGGAGCGCGCTTCTACACCCAGACCAACCACCTGATCATCCCGGAGATTCTGGTCATGTCCAAGGTGGCCTGGGACCGACTGAGTCCGGCCGATCAGGCGCTGTTCAAGCGCCTGGGCCGTGAGGCGCAGATGGAGCAGCGCAAGCTCTGGGATGCCGCAGTGGCCGACTACACCGCCAAGCTCAAGGCCGAGGGAGTCGAGTTCATTGAAATCGACAACCGTCCTTTCTTTGACGCCACCGCGCCGGTCCGTGCCAAATACGGAGCGCAATTTGCGGACCTCATGCGGCGCATCGCTGCGGTTCGATAAGACCCAGGCAGGCCCGGCTTGCCGGGCTCATGCCGCGCGCCCCCGGCCTGTCCGGTTGGGGGCGCCCTGCTTGAGGGGCAAGTGCTCATGAAAAAATCTTTTGTCGCTTCGATGGACGTTCTCTACCTGGCCTGCATCTGGTCGGCCGGGGTGGCGATCGTGGCGATGTCCATCATCATTCCCTGGGGCGTGTTCACCCGGTATGTGCTCGGCACGGGTTCCCAATGGCCTGAGCCAATTGCCATCCTGTTGATGATGGTTTTTACTTTCTTGGGCGCGGCAGCGGCTTATCGCGCAAACGGGCATATCGCAGTGACTTTGCTCACCGACGTGTTGC
This sequence comes from Polaromonas sp., assembly GCA_040381515.1. GTDB lineage: Bacteria > Pseudomonadota > Gammaproteobacteria > Burkholderiales > Burkholderiaceae_C > Polaromonas. Next base: position 6,746 of record JBEIHE010000039.1, on the reverse strand, counting down.
CAGTGCCTGTGCGTGAGCTGGCGCGGGTGTTGGTTGATTTGTTGATGATGGTGGTGTGCGCCTTCGTCCTCTGGTACGGAGTTCGCCTCTCGTTGGGTACCATGGGCCAGACCATTAGCGAGCTGCCTTGGCTGCCGGTAGGAGTGACCTACGCCTGGCTGCCGCTGGGCAGCCTGATTACTTTGCTTTTTGTGATCGAGCGACGCTGGGTTGGACCGCAGCATGAGCGCCGACTCATGCGCTACGAGGAAGATCACGATGTGCCTCCTGCGGCAGGCGAGGGGGCGCGGTAATGGATGCCTTCGTTCTCCTGGGCAGCTTTGTCGTGCTGATGCTGATCGGCTTGCCGGTCGCCTATTGTTTAGGCTTGGCGGCGCTGATCGGCGCGCTTTGGATCGACTTGCCCCTCGATGCGGTCATGATCCAGATCGGCGCAGGTGTCAATAAATTTTCCCTTTTGGCCATACCCTTCTTTGTATTGGCGGGGGCCATCATGGCCGAGGGGGGAATGGCTCGTCGACTGGTGGCCTTTGCCGGCGTGTTGGTGGGATTCATCCGAGGCGGCTTGTCACTGGTCAACATCATGGCCTCCACCTTCTTCGGTGCGATATCCGGATCATCGGTGGCCGACACGGCCTCCATCGGATCGGTGCTTATTCCTGAAATGGAGAAGAAGGGCTATCCGAAACCTTTTGCCACGGCCGTCACGGTCAGCGGTTCGGTGCAGGCCATTCTGATCCCGCCGAGTCACAACGCCGTGCTTTATTCGTTGGCTGCGGGTGGATCGGTTTCGATCGCGGCGCTGTTCATGGCGGGCGTCCTGCCCGGACTGCTGCTGGGCCTGACCCTGGCGGCGCTGTGCCTGTGGAAGGCGCATCGCCACGGATACCCCAAGGAACGGGCCATCCCCTTTCGGGAGGCTTGGCGCATCACGGTCGAGGCGCTCTGGGGTCTGATGACCATGGTCATCATCTTGGGCGGGATTCTCAGCGGAGTGTTCACCGCCAATGAGTCGGCCTCCATTGCGGTGGTCTGGGCTTTCTTCGTCACCATGTTCATTTACCGTGACTACAAGTGGCGCGATTTGCCCAAGCTGGTGCATCGAACGGTCAAGACCGTGACCATCGTGATGATCCTCATCGGATTTGCCGCCGCGTTTGGCTACATCATGACCATGATGCAAATTCCGATGAAGGTCACGGCCTTCCTGACCGAGGTCTCCACGAACAAATATGTTCTCCTGGCGCTGATCAACATCCTGCTTCTTTTTCTTGGGACCTTGATGGACATGGCGCCCCTGATCTTGATCCTGACCCCCATCCTGCTGCCGGTGGTCAAGGTCATGGGCATCGATCCGGTGCATTTCGGCATGATCATGATGGTCAACCTCGGAATCGGCCTGATCACTCCGCCGGTGGGTTCGGTCCTCTTTGTCGGCAGTGCAATCTCAAAACTCAAGATCGGTGTGATCAGCCGGGCCATGCTGCCCTTCTTCGGGGCCCTGCTGATTGTGCTGATGATGGTCACCTACCTGCCATGGTTGTCACTCTGGCTCCCTCGCACCATGGGTTTGTGAGCGCATGAACAGGCCGCATTGGATTTGTGTCTCCAATGCCGACAGCGGCCAGCTCATCGTGCTGCGCCGTCGGTCCGATGCGGGGCTCGATATTCATCACACCCTGGACCTGGGTGGGCAGCTGATGCCGATGGCGCACAGCCCTGGTGGAGCCAGACTCTACGTGGCTCGGCGCAGTGAGCCGTGGGCGGTCATCACGCTGGCTCTGGATCAGATCTCCGGTCGTTTGTCAGTTCTCGGTGAGACAGCGTTGCCGGCGAGCGTGGCTTACCTGAGCTTGGATGTCAGCGGCCGATTTCTTTTTGCCGCGTCGTATCACAGTCACCTTTTGGTGGTCAGTTCCATACGGCCCGATGGGCAAGTGGCCCCAGCGCATCAGATCGTGCCAACCGGTGCCCATGCGCACTGTGTGGTGGCCTCGCCGTGCAACCGTTACGTGCTGGCCAGCTGCCTAGGCTCCGATGAAGTGCGGCAATATCCCTTTGACTCGCTCGGAGGGCGCCTGATGGAGGCGCAGCAGACAGCCTGGCGGGCCGACTCCGGATCAGGCCCGAGACATCTGCGTTTTTTTGGAGATCGTGTTTATCTCCTCAATGAGCTCAATGCCACCGTGCAGGTGTTGTCTTTCGATGCACAGGAGGGCCGGCTCGCCTTGCTGCAGACCGAAAGCATTTTGCCCCCGGGATTTACTGGCAAGCCCTGGGCGGCCGATCTCTGCCTCACGCCTGAGGGTCAACTGCTGGTCTGCAGCGAGCGCACCAGCAGCACGCTGGCTGTTTTTTCGGTGTCGTCCGAAGGCCTACCCTTGCGCAAGCTTGGGCATGCGCAGACAGAAGAGCAACCGCGCGGGATTGCCATCTGTGCGCCCGATCAGCTGCTGGTGGTGGGCCAGCTGTCGAATCATCTTTCTTCTTATCGAATCGACCGCCCGGACGGTGTCTTGCGCTTGCAGCAGCGCTTGCCGATGGGGCGTAATCCGAACTGGATTGAGGTGATGTCTTCATGATCAAGGCTTTGCTGCTTCGGATGCGCCCCGAGGACAACGTGGCCGTGGTGGCCAATGAGGCAGGCTTGCCGGCAGGCACCTGCATTGCCGAAGGCGAGGTCGGCGCCGGCCTGGTTTTGCGTGACAGAGTGCCGCAGGGCCATAAGGTCGCGCTGGAGCCTATCGAGGTTGGGCAGCCTGTCAGGCGATACGGCGTTCCGATTGGTTATGCGCTCAAATCCATCGAGGCCGGTAGCTGGGTGCACGAGAGGCTCCTGCAAATGCCTGCAGCGCGCGCGCTCGAGGGGCTGCCGATGGCCAGCCGTCCGCCGGCAAACCTGGAGCCTTTGACCGGCTTTACCTTTGAGGGGTATGTCAATGCAGATGGCTCGGTGGGCACGCGCAATCTGCTGGCCATCACGACCACCGTACAGTGTGTGGCCGGTGTGGTGGACATCGCCGCCGATCGCATTCGTCGCGAGCTGTTGCCCCTGTATCCGCATGTGGACGGGGTCGTGGCACTCGAGCACAGTTATGGCTGCGGCGTGGCCATCGATGCGCCCGGCGCTGAAATTCCCATTCGAACGCTGCGCAACATCGCCCTGAACCCCAACTTCGGCGGCGAAATTCTGCTGGTCAGTCTGGGCTGCGAGAAGTTGCAGCCCGATCGGTTGCTGCCAGCAGGCACCATCGCGATTGCGCAAGAGACGCAGCAGGCCCTTCACACCGTCTGCCTGCAAGATGCCCATCATGTGGGTTTTGCCTCAATGGTCGAAGACATCGTACAGAGCGCGCGGCCGCACCTCGAGCGGCTCAACACAAGGCGGCGTCAGACGGTGCCGGCCAGCCAACTGGTGGTGGGCGTGCAGTGCGGCGGCAGCGACGCCCTGTCAGGCGTGACCGCCAATCCGGCGGTAGGGGCGATGACCGACCTGTTGGTGCGGGCCGGTGCCACCGTGATGTTCTCCGAGAACACCGAAGTACGCGACGCGGTCGATCAACTCACTGCACGCGCAGCCTCGCCTCAGGTGGGGCAGGACATCGTTCGCGAGCTGGCCTGGTATGACCAATATCTGCAGCGCGGCCAGGTCGACCGCAGTGCCAACACCACGCCGGGCAACAAAGCCGGTGGCCTGTCCAATATCGTCGAGAAGGCCATGGGCTCGATCGTCAAGAGCGGCAGCGCGGCCGTCGCCCACGTGCTGCCGCCCGGCGAGAAATTGCGTGGCGACCAGCGTGGACTGGTTTTTGCCGCTACGCCAGCCAGTGACTTCATCTGCGGCACCTTGCAGTTGGCCGCTGGCATGAACCTGCATGTGTTCACCACCGGTCGCGGCACGCCTTATGGACTGCAGGCCTGTCCGGTGGTCAAAGTGGCCACGCGTACAGAATTGGCGCGTCGCTGGCATGATTTGATGGACTTCAATGCGGGGCGCATTGCAGACGGCCAACTGAGCGTTGAGCAAGCCGGGCGGGAGCTGTTCGAGCAACTGCTTAAAGTGGCCAGCGGTCAGCGCACCTGGGCCGAGCAGTGGAAGCTGCATAACGCACTGGTCTTGTTCAACCCCGCGCCGATCACCTGAGGCGTTTGAATGTCGCTGCGCCTGCTCAATCCTGATGCATTCGTGGGTCAGGTGGACGGACGGGAGGTTCGCCTGCATGTCTTGAGGTCGGCACAGATGCAGGCGGCCATCTGTAACCACGGTGCGCGCCTGCTGCAGCTGGTCGTGCCAGACCGCTTTGGACAGCCCCGCGATGTGGTGCTCGGCCATGACAGCCTGGCGCAGTTGCAGACCGGCATGCCCTCGATCGGCGCGTTTATCGGGCGCTACGCCAATCGCATAGGCCGGGGACATCTTCAGATCGATGGGCGGGTCCATCAGCTGCCGGCCAATGAGGGGCCTAACTGCCTGCATGGCGGCCCCGGCGGCAGCCGTCACCAGGTGTTCAGCGTTCTGGACCACGAGGAAAGCCGATTACGGCTGGGGTGGTGCTTTTCCACTGAAAACGATGGCTTCCCCGGTGAGGTGGATCTGGCGCTGGAGTACGAGGTGGACAACACTTCGCTGCGCGTCAGCTACGCCGCTCGTGTGCGCCGGGCCGCCACGCCGCTGAGCCTGACCTGTCATCCTTTCTTCAATCTTGAGGGCGTGCAGGCGCCCAGCGCGCTCGATCACAGGCTGCAGATACTGGCCGATGCGTTTGTGCCGGTGGATCAAGACCGCATCCCTCTGGGTCATCTGCAGCCGGTGGCGGGGACAGCTTTTGATTTTCGGCAGTCGCGATCGGTGCGCGATGCCTTGGCGCAGGATCATGCGCAGCTCAGGCTGGGGGCGGTACCCGGCTTCGACCATGCGTTCAGTACGCCGGGTCAGCCCGGGCTTTTGAGCTTGCAGGCCCGCCTTTTCGCGCTGGGCAGCGGGATCGCCATGGAAGTTTGGTCAGATGCCCCCAGCTTGCAGTTCTACAGTGGCGCTGCGCTGGATGGGCAGCTGCCGCGTCATGCCGGCAAACATGGACAGGTTTATCGCAGCGGCGCGGCCTTGTGTCTGGAGCCCCAGCAGTTTCCAGATGCGCCCAATCAACCGCTTTTTCCACCATGCATTTACCGTCCGGGGGAACTGCTAAGAGGACGGATCGAATATCGTTTTTCGATAGAAGACCGGCCCCTCAGGGACGAGTGAGGCTGAGTCGGTCGATCAGGCCGCGCAAGGCGCATTCAACCGTCGCTTGTCGTACGGCATGGCGGTCCCCTGTGAACTGCCGTCGTTCGGTTTCCACTTCAGCGCCCAATGCCCATGCCAGCCATACCGTGCCCACGGGTTTGTCCGGGCTGCCCCCCGAGGGGCCGGCCACGCCGGTGACTGCAACGGCCACCTGTGCTTGTGAATGGCTTAGGGCGCCCACAGCCATGGCGCGAGCCACGGCTTGACTGACGGCTCCATGAGCGGCGATCAATTCAGGCTCGACGCCCAGCAGCTGACTTTTGGCAGCGTTGGAGTAGCTGACAAAGCCACGCTCGAACCACAGGCTTGAGCCCGCCAGATCGGTGCAAGCGGCGGCAATTAGACCGCCCGTACAGCTCTCGGCGGTGGTCAGCATCCAGTTGCGCTTTTGCAGCAGCTGGGCCAATTCAGTGACTAAGGAGGGGTTCATGACCAATAGGGGCTGGAAAGCGCCAATACCAGCAGGGTGCAGAAGGCGGCCACGACATCATCGAGCAAAATGCCCAGCCCGCCGCGCGGTCCCAGACCCTTGAAGTTTCGATCGGCCCAAGCACCGGGCCCGAACTTGACGGCATCGAAGAAACGGAAAAGGGCGAAGGCGAGTCCCTGTACGGCCAAGCCCGCGGGCAGGAGCAGCCACAGCACGAGCCAGAAGGCAACGACCTCATCCCACACGATGTGACTGGAATCGGCCACCTGCATGTGCTGGGCTGTAACGGTGCAGGCCCACCACCCGATCAGCAGGCCAGCCAGTATCAGCAGCCCCAGTTGTGCGGGCGTGAGCAAAAGGTCCAGTACCAAAAAGGCCAACCAGGCCCACAGCGTACCGACGGTGCCCGGAGCGATTCGGGCCAGGCCAACACCCGCACCCAGGGCGATGAAGTGCGCGGGATGCGCAAGCAGAAAGCGCACGCCCGGCCTAAAGATAGGGGCGCTGGGCTCGGGTGGGGTGGTGCCGGTCTGCATCGGATATCAGCGGGTCCTGAAGTGGTCGAAGGAGCGGCTTGCAGCATGAACAAGACGACCTGCGGGGTCGACCAGCCGCAGTCCGGTTTGGGACTCAATCTGACCGATACGGGTGACTCGGGTGCGACTCTGTGCCGAGGCGTCCTGCACTTGCGCACGCCGCTCGACCGGCGCTGTGAAGAGCAACTCGTAGTCATCTCCGCCGCTGAGCACTTCATCGAGCACCGAGATGCCCCCAGCCACCTCTGGCCACTGCGGGTGAGCGCAGGCCTGCATCAAGCTGCTCAGCGCATCGGTCTGCAGGCTCGCGCCTACGCCCGAGGCCTTCAGTACATGCCCAAGGTCGCCGATGAGCCCGTCGCTCAGGTCGATGGCGGCGTTGGCCACGCCGCGCAGCGCCAGGCCCAGGCGAACACTGGGTTAGGGTCGCTCCAGGCGTATGCGTGTCTTCGCCAAGAGATCAGCGGGCAAGGCAGAACCGAAGAGCACACGT
>JBEIHE010000038.1:0-23526 GCA_040381515.1 Polaromonas sp. | reverse complement strand
TGTGCGTTCAATCACCTCTTGAGCCGATTCGCGCCCACCAAAACGATGACGACCAAAATTGGCCAAACAGGCGTCGATGGCGCTGCGGTCGATACGATCCCAGGGTTGCATTTCCCACTGGCCAAAATCCATTTCGCGCAGGCGATCGTCCAGAACAGGCTGAGTCAGATCCGGCCGTTGTTCGCGCAGGGCCTGCGCCAATTCGCGGGTGCGCTGCAAGGGCGAACACCACAGCGCACTGCCTGGTGCCGGGCACGGCGCAAATCGGCGGGCCGCATCAGCCGTGGCCTCAGGGTCAGCGGGTAGCTCGCTGATGCCGTAGCACAAGCCCGGCTCAACCAGGACTTGCGCGTGGCGCAACAGCCAGAGCTTCATGCGGTGCCCGCTGCGCCCAGCATGCCCAGGTAGAAGGCAAGTTCGGCTACCTGCTGGCTCGCACCCAGGCCATCGCCAGTGTAGCCACCGATACGCCGATGCAGACGCCAGGCGACCACCGCAGCGCCCAGGACTGCCCCGAGACTACCCAGCAGCCAGGCCTGTGCGGGCAGGGCGTAGGAGACCACAACCATGGCGCCGACCCACCACAACACTCCCACCAGCAAACCCCCAAGGCTGATGTCATCGGCCAGCGGTTTGGATTTGGAATGCGGTGAGTCGCCCACATGCTTGAGGCTGCGAATGATAAAGAGAGGCACCGTGCGTGAGCTGACATGTGCGGCGAGCAAGCCGGCGAGTACCCAGGACAAGCTGACCTGAGCCAAGGTGACCAGCAGCGCCATCTTGGTAAACAGGGCCAGCACCAGCGCAATGGCCCCATAGCTGCCGATGCGCGAGTCCTTCATGATCTCGATTACACGCTCCGGGCGGAAACCGCCCCCCAGACCGTCGGCGGTGTCGGCCAATCCGTCTTCATGGAAGGCGCCGGTTAGCAGCACGCTGAAGGCTGTACTCAAGGCGGCTGCCACCCAGACGCCCGCGGCAAACATACCCAGTAGCGCCATCAGGGCGGCAAACACTGCCGCCGTCAACGCGCCCACCAGAGCACCCACCGCCGGGAAATGAGCGGCGCTGGCGCGCAGCATCGACGGGGAGAAGCCGACCCATTGAGCCAGGCGACCGGTCACGGGAATGCGGGTGAAGAATTGCACCGCCAGAAGAAGGTGTCGAACAAAACGCGCAAGCATGGGCAGCGCCTCCCTAAGGGCCAGCCGAATCGATCACTGGCTCGCGCTGCGAGACCCCAGCCGATTCAAAGCTGGCCATTTCGCGCAGCAAGGCGCAGGCGCTTTGCAACAGCGGCCAGGCCAAAGCCGCCCCGGAGCCTTCGCCCAGCCGCAAACCCAAATCCAGCAGAGGCTCGGCCTTCAGATGTTCGAGCATGAGGCCATGGCCACGCTCGCCCGAGCGGTGGGCAAAGACACAGCGCTCCAGCACGGCCGGCTGCAGAGCGCTGGCCACCAGCACAGCGGCACTGGAGATGAAGCCATCGACCAGGATGACGCGCCTTTGCTCGGCGGCCTGCAGCACCGCGCCCACCAAAGTGGCGACTTCAAAACCACCAAAGGCTGCCAGCGCGGCCAGAGGCTCACGGGCATGCGCATGCCGGGCCAGCACCTGGCGCAAGACGCTGATCTTGCGCTGCACCGCCTGGTCATCCAGGCCGGTACCGGCCCCGGTGCACTCGGCGATATCCAGACCTGTCAAACGACTCATCAGCAGCGAGGCCGCCGAGGTGTTGCCTATGCCCATCTCGCCCAACAGGAGGGTATTGCCCGGCAGGCTCAGGACCAATTGAGCCCCGTTAGCCAGCGCCTGATCGCGCTGAGCCTCTGTCATGGCCGCGCCCTTAAGGGCATCGGCCGTACCCGCTGCGATCTTGCACACCCTCAGGCCCGGGCGCGGCGCGAAATCATGCCGCACGCCGCAGTCGACCACAGTCAACTCAAGGCCGTGTTGACGCGCCAGAACGCTGACCGCAGCCCCCCCAGCCAGAAAGTTCTCGACCATCTGCCAGGTGACATCGCTGGGATAGGCCGAGACGCCGTGGGCTGTCAGACCATGATCGCCCGCACACACCAAGAGCTGCGGCCGCTCTAGCTGGGGGGTCTCGCTGCCCAAAATCAGGCCGATGCGACACGCCAGGCGCTCGATCTGGCCGAGGGAACCCAGGGGCTTGGTCTTGCCATCGAGCTTTCGCTGCAAGCGCAGGGCCAACGCATCTTGCTGCAATTGCGAAACCAAGGGAGCGCGCATAGGGCTTTTCTCCGAAAGATTCAAACCGTGCCGTCCGGGCTAGCGACTGGCAGGGTGACCCACTGCGAGCCCAAGGCATGTATAGCCAGACGCTGATCGAACACGGTCTCAATGGCCTGCCGGCTTTGGGCATCACCACACGGGCCGTGGTGCAGGAGGCGACCGGCCTGCAGCACCACCACATCATCGGCCTGCAAGGCCATGCCAATTTCGTGCAGCACGCTGACCACGGTCACGCCCTTATCCTTAAGGCATCGCACCTGTTCCAGCCAATCGGCCTGATGCGGGGGATCCAGATGCGACAGCGGCTCGTCCATCAGCAGCAGCGGCGCATCAACCGCCAGGGCTCTGGCCAGCAGTACCCGCTGACGCTCGCCGCTGGATAGCTGGCCCAACAGGCGATCACGCCAATCCCAGGCGTGCACAGCTCGCAAGGCTGACTCCACCACCTGCCAGTCTTGCGCACTGGGCCCAGCCAGCCAGCGTTGATGCGGCAAGCGCCCGAGCATGGCCAGATCCAGGACGCACAGGTCTTCCGAGACCGGCTCGCTTTGGCCCAGCCAGGACAGGCGGCGTGCCTGCACCTGGCGGTGCAAATTGGAGGGCCTCACGCCTTGCCAGAGCACCTCGCCTTCGAAGGGCAGCAAACCAGCCAGCGCCCGCAGCAGCGTGGACTTGCCCGCTCCGTTGGGCCCGACGATGCAAGTCCATCGACCCTGTGCGATGCGCAGGTTCAGGCCTTTTAGCACCGGCCGACCGCCCAGGCTGACGCACAGACCTTGGGTCTCGAGAGCGGCACTCATGCGGCAGCCCCCCGGCCCTGTAAACGCGACATGCGCAGCAAAAGGTAGCCGCCGCCCAGTGCCGAGGTGAGCAGACCCACCGGCAGGTCCTGCGGCCGCATCAGTGTCCGCGCCAAGACATCGGCCAACAAGAGCAGATTGCCACCCACACAGGCCGACAGCGGAATCAGCCATCGATGGGCCAGAGGCGTCAACGCACGCACCACATGAGGCGCGGCCAAACCCACAAAGGCGATCAGTCCGACTTGCGCTACCGCCGCTGCGGTGGCCATAGCCAGCACCAGCACCAGCACCAGACGCGCAGCGGCCACCGGCGCACCCAAGCTGCGTGCGGTGTGCTCGCCCAGGGTCATGGCGTCCAGTACCCGAGCCAATGGCCAGGCCAGCGACAGGCCCAGAAGAAGGGCCAGGGCCATTAGGGCGCAAGCGGTCCAATCCACCCAGGCAGCGCTGCCGAGCATAAAGCCCTGCATGATGCGCAGCACTTCGGGGCGCAGCAAACTCAGCCACGAGGTTATAGCGCCGAGCATCACGCCCACAATCACCCCCGCCAACAGCAGCCGCAAGGTGTGCTGCACACCACGGGAAAGCATGAGGGTGATGAGCACCGCAGCCACCGCACCGACAAAGGCGGCCCCGGTCATGCCCAGTTGCAAGAACCAGGGCAACCCAAGGGTGACGCCTGCGCCCAGCAGACTGAGGTAGACACAGACGCCCAGCGATGCCCCGGAAGCGCTGCCCAACAGGAAAGGATCAGCCAAAGGGTTTCTGAACACGCCCTGGGCCACAGCGCCAGCCAAGCCCAGCAAGGCCCCGGCCAACCAGGCGCCCAAGGAACGCGGCAGTCGAATTTCAAAAACAATCTGCCACGCCATCGGGTCCCGCCAAGCAAGCCACGGGGCCTGCCAGCCGGTGCTGCCAGCTGCCGCCCCCATCACCAGAGCGATGGCCGCCACCAGCAGCATCCACAGGCCCAGGTTCGCCGGAGCTGTTCCGAATCGGACCGCCGGGCTCACCGTGCCCCCCCCAGAAGGCAGCCGACCAAGAGCTGAGCTGCTTCCGCCAAGCGTGGGCCTGGGCGCATCAGGACATCGGCATCGGCCGGCGAAAGCGCGCACACCCGACCCTGCTGCACCGCACGCAGCAGCGCCCAGCCTGGCCGCTGAATCATAGAATCGCGGCCGTCGCGACTGATGACGATGACATCGGGCTGCGCCCGAACCACGAACTCACTTTGAATTTGGGGGAAAGGCCCGAGACTGCCGGGCAGAATGTTCGCCAGGCCCAGGCGGCTAAGAGTCTGGCCAATAAAGGACGACTCGCTGGCCCCAAACGGCCCGCTGCCCACCTCCACATACACCCGCTGGCCTCTAAGCTGGGGAGGCAGAGTCTGCGCCGCCGCTGATAGGGCAGCATCGAGATCGCGCCAGACCGCTTGCGCTGCGTGGGCTGGCAAGGCAAACACCTGGGCCAACGTAGACAGGTTTCGACGCACCTCGTCGTGAGTACGCGGCTCCAGGGCCAGCACCGGGATACCCAAAGACTGCAAGCGCTGCCGCCCGGGGCTGGAGGTGGCCATCAGCACCAGATCGGGTCGCTGAGCGACCACCGCCTCCAGGTTGACGTCCAGGCCCCCACCCATGCGGGGCAAGGACTGAACCGCTGCGGGCCAGTTGGAATAGCGATCGACCCCCACCAACCGATGACACTGGCCCAGCGCGCATATCGACTCGGTCAAGGCCGGCAGAAGGCTCACCACACGGACGGGTGGGCGCTCCAGACGCAGCTCCTGCTGAGCATCGTCGCGCACCACGATGGGCTGAGCCCCAAGCGAAACCAGGCTCAGGCCCAGTGCGGCCAGGACCAGCATGCAGCGCAGAAGTGGCCACTCAAGCATTTTTCTGCGCCCACTCCTGCATGATGTGATGCAAGCGGGCCACGCCGTCCGTCAAAGCCGCCGGGCCGGGCTGCAGGATGTCGACCGACTTGATCTCGAAAAGCTGCCCATCGCGCACCGCAGGTACGGCCTGCCAGCCCGGTCGTGCGGCCACTTTCTCAGGGCGAAATTTCTTACCGCACCAGGATCCGATGATGATCTCGGGGGAACGCTCGACGATAAGGTGGCCATCGGCAATGATGCGGTCCTTGCCCATAGGGGCCAGCGCCAGCTCGGGAAAAACGTCATCGCCACCGGCAATGGCCATCAGCTCCGAGACCCAACGGATGGCGCTGATGTGCGGCTCGTCCCATTCCTCAAAGTAGACGCGCGGCCGGCGCTTGAAGGTGGCACTGCGCTGGCCGATCGCTTGCAGATCGGCACGCATTCGAGCTATGCGCTCCAGGCCCTGATCGGCCTGGCCAACCAGCGCAGCCACTTGATAGAGGACGGCAAAGATCTCCTCCACGCTGCGCTGGTTGAAGATGTGCACGGGCACCCCCGCGCGAATGAGCTGCGCGGCAATGTCAGCCTGCAGATCGGAAAACCCAATCACGCAATCGGGTTTGAGCGCCAGGATCTTATCGATCTTGGCGCTCAGGAACGCACTCACTTTTGGCTTTTCCTGGCGCGCCTGAGGGGGACGCACGGTGTAACCGGAAATCCCCACGATACGATGCGATTGGCCGAGCAGATATAGCCACTCGGTGGGCTCTTCGGTCAGGCAGACGATGCGCTGGGGCGTCAGGGTCATGGTCAAGGCTTGGGCGCGTAGCGCAAAGTCACAAAGACAGATCGCCCGGCGGTGGCGTAATCGTTGAAGGGGGCATACAAGCCCTGGGCTTGTACATAAGTCTTGTCAAGAACATTGGTGAACCTTGCCTGCAGACGCAACTGGGGACTCAGGTCATAGCCCAGATTGAAATTGAGAAGGCCATATCCGGCCAGACGCTGCGTGTTTTGCTTGTCGTTGTAGCGATGACTGTACAGCCAGAGCTGAGTCCCGTAAGACCAGGCACCGAGCTGTCGCAGGGCCTCGATAGTCGCTTGCCGGGGCACGCGCCGGGGCAATTTCAAGCCGGTTGCACTCTCCTCGGTGTCGAGAAAGTCCAGAGCACCCTTGATCGTCCAGTTCGCCCAGCGCCGGCTGGCTTGCAGACTCAGGCCCCGCAGCACTGCCGCATTCACATTGACCGGCCTGAGCAATCTGGCCACGGGGTCGTAGGTGTTAACGATAAGGTCAGTGACTTGGTTTCGATAAATCGTGGCATTGAACAAGGTGTCCTGGAACTGGTGGCTCAGTGCGAACTCAACGTTCCTGGATTGCTCAGGTCGTAGCTGGGGGTTACCCTCGTACATGCTGGCTCGATCCAGGGGCCAATACAGGTCATTGAAGGTGGGCACCTTGTACCCTGTGCCCACGGCAGCGCGTACCAGCCAATGCGGTGCAAATCTGAATCCGTATCCCAGGGAATGCGTGGTCTGGTCAGGCAGGGCTTGCACCCAGTCTTTACGCCAACTCACTTGCAGAAGATGTCGATCCAGCCAAGCTTGATAGCCCAGGACCAGGGAGTCGCTGTCTTGCTGCCTGACGGTGAAAGTTTGCGTGGAGTCGATCGCGGAGCGACGCCTCTCGAACGCCGACATCAAAACACCCGACCCAACACGCACATCGTTTTGCCACGCCACTTGCTGTTGCGTCGTGGTGTAACGCGGCACAGTGACTTCCGGTGGACCGGGATTGAACTGCCAGGATCGTTGATCGTCGCGGCTGCGCCCAAGGCGCAGCGCACTGGTCCAGGCGGCACTGGGACGGTACTGAGCGCGTATCTGCCAGGACTCCAAACGCTGGGTTTCCCGGTTGTCGAAAGCCGTCGTGCAGCTGGTACCCACCCAGTCATTGGGATCGCAGTTGGCGTTGTCCGATCGCTTGGTACCTTGCGAGACCCAATAACTGGCCCCCAGCTCCCAATCTGGGGCCACACGCTGGGCAAGGCTGAGCGCCCAATTGCTCTGTGCATAGCCATCGCGGTCCGGATTGAAGGAATCGTAATAGCCGCCCTTGGGCGCTCGAATATCACTAAACCCAGCGGTCACTTCACGGCCCAAGCTCACGCGAAAGCGGGTGTCATTGACCTTGCCTCCGTAGCTAGCGCTCACCGCACGCGAGCCGTAGCTTCCAACGGTGACGGTGGCCTGGGCCGCTGGGGCACGTTCACCCTGGCGGGTGAAAATTTGGATGACACCGCCTAGGGCATCGGCACCGTAGAGGCTGCTGGCCGGGCCACGCAGAACCTCAATGCGTTCGATCTGCTCCAAAGGTAACTGGGCGATCGCTGTCGTGCCGACGGTCGCCGAAGAAACACGCTGCCCATCGATCAGGAACAGAGCATGGTTGCTGTTGGCACCTCGGATAAACAGGGTGGCACTGGCTCCCCGCACGGAATCGGGCGTGATCTGCAAGCCAGGCAGCTGACTGAGCAATTGCGGCAAGCTGACAGCGCCCGATTGCTCAATCTGCCGACGGCTGATTAGGGTGATATCACTGAGTTGATCGATGATCGGCGTGGGCGTCCGCGTCGCCGTGATCACCACCTCCTCAAGGGCGACCACGGGCTGCGCGCCGAGGCTCGAAAAAAATGCAGGCAAGAACGAGCCCAACGCGATCGCACGCGAAGGCCAAGAAAAAAAGTTCATGTTGAACCATCCCAGACATAAGCCCTCACCGGCCTCCCCGCCAGTGCATGAGCGTCACGGAGGCGCGCCCCTGCGGACGCGCTTCCACCGTGTTGGCCGGTATCCGGGCTGACGAAGCAACTGCGCTGGCCTTCCCAAGTGCTTGTTCAAGGCACTCAGTGGCTGCTTCAAGCGCAGCGGGGTTCGACCTGCGGGCCCATAGTGGCCCACCCGTCGACCCGTTCGTCTTACCGTTGCGGGGGCAGCGCAGGTTAGGCTTGCCGTGTGAGGCGCACCCTCCTGCTTCCCGTTGAACTGCGGCATGTGAACCACACCGCGAGCACCAACGCGGACCATTCTACGCAGCCCCTGGCCTGAAACCCTACAATCGAAGCGACATGCCGACGCCCCCTACCCTGGAACAGCTGGCCGAACGCGTGGAGCGACTGCTCCTGCGTTACGAGGAACTGCAGCGCACCAACGCCCTGCTCGGTGAGCAGCTTCGCACCCTCACGCAAGAGCGCGATTCCCTCAAATCGCGACTGAGCGCTGCCCGGGCTCGTGTGGACGCCCTGCTCGAGCGATTGCCCACCGCCGCTTCCGACACCCCCAGCAACAGCTCCTGACGATGAACCAACTCGAAGTGCAGATCATGGGTCAGAGCTACCTGCTCGGCTGCCCTGAGGGTGGAGAAGAGCGCCTGCGCGATGCGGTCGGCAAGGTCGATGCGGCCATGTGCAAAATTCGCGATGCCGGCAAGCTCAAGGCACGCGACCGTATTGCGGTGCTGGCCGCGCTCAATCTCGCCTTTGAACTCAGCGACCGGGCGGCGCCTTCGGCCTCGCCCCCTCTGGCTGCCGAGGCTGCAAGCCCCCCTTCTGCAGCCGAAAATCCGCAGCAGCTGGCGGCCTTGATGGCACGCCTCGACCAAGCCCTGGGCGAAGACGGCCAACTGCTGTGAGTGCGGCAGCGCCAATTACGCCGCCGCCTTCTTTCGCCCTGCGCATAGAATCGTCTCGTCTGCGGCTCGCATCGGGCTTTATATTTCCTTGAACCAATGCTCTTTGAGCTCGGGCTTGGTACATCGGCTGGTGAGCGTGATCGTCTCGCGTCAGACGAACCCAACGCCAGTCTGCCCTCGCCCACCTGAACTCCGGTTCAGGATGACGGTCCGGTGGTCACCGCAGACACCTTCTCCTGAACCTCGCCCATGAGGGCAGCGCGCCCTCGCGGCGCATCGGCTGTGCGCCCCTAACCCCGCTCTCCTGACATGGAACTTGATCTCATCTTGCTTGTCGAACTCATTGGTCTGGGCATCATGTCAGGCTTTCTGGCCGGTCTGCTCGGCATAGGTGGCGGGATGGTCATGGTGCCCTTCCTCACCTTGATCATGAGTGCGCGCGGTGCCAATGCCGACCTGGCCGTAAAAATGGCCATCGCCACCTCGATGGCCACCATCGTCTTTAGCTCCATCTCCAGCGTACGCGCCCACCACAAACGCGGCGCCGTGCGATGGGATCTGGTACGCGGCCTGGCCCCGGGCATCCTGATCGGCAGCCTGATCAGCAGCGTGGCTCTGTTTAGCCTGATCAAAGGACACCACTTGGCCATCTTCTTTGGTCTCTTCGTCGGTTTCTCGGCGACGCAAATGTTTCTTGACCGCAAGCCCAAGGCAAGCCGCCAGATGCCCGGCGGCGCGGGGCAGTGGCTGGCTGGCGGCCTGATCGGACTGCTGTCAGGGCTGGTGGGTGCGGGCGGGGGATTCATCAGCGTGCCCTTCATGGCCTGGTGCAATGTCGCCATGCACAACGCAGTGGCAACCTCAGCCGCCTTAGGCTTTCCAATTGCAGTGAGCAATGCCGCCGGCTACATCTACAGCGGACTGAGTGCCGAGAGCCTTCCGCCGGGCTCCTTCGGGTTTATCTGGCTGCCCGCACTGGCGGTGATTGCCACGTGCAGCGTCCTGATGGCGCCTCTGGGGGCGCGGATGGCACACCAGCTGCCGGTCAAAAAACTCAAACGCCTTTTCGCACTGGTGCTCTACCTACTGGCCGCTTACATGCTCTGGAAGGGCCTGAGTTCACTGTAGAGCAGCGCCAGCGGCCCCTTCTAGAGCCCCTTGCAGGACGCGCTTTGAGCGCTCACCCCCTGCGCAAGAGGCCGGGCTTGAAGACGCCTCCAAGGGAAAAACCGTCTTTTTCGGGGTAAATCCGCAACAAAAACGCCCGGAAAAATACGCTTTTCCCTATGAAAACCCGATTTTCTCCAGTAGCATCCGCACTGCCTCGAAAGAGCGCGCGCTCTGGCGGGGTGAAAACTCAACTTCTAGAAGGAAAAATTAATCATGGCAACTGCGAAAAAAGCTACGGCTAAAAAAGCCCCGGCCAAGAAGGCCGCCGCCAAGAAGGCTCCGGCAAAGAAGGCCGCAGCCAAGAAGCCCGCCGCTAAAAAGGCTCCGGCCAAAAAGCCTGCTGCAAAAAAAGCGCCGGCTAAAAAGGCTGCTGCCAAGAAGCCCGCCGCTAAAAAGGCCCCCGCTAAAAAGCGCACTCCCAACGCTGCGTTCATGAAGCCGCTGACCCCCAGCGCTGCTCTGGCCGCCGTGGTCGGTGACAAGCCGCTGCCGCGCACCGAGATCGTCAGCAAGCTGTGGACCTACATCAAGGCCAAAGGCCTGCAAGACAAGGCCAACAAGCGCATGGTCAATGCAGACGACAAGCTCAAGGCTGTCTTCGGCAAGGGCCAGGTCTCCATGTTCGAAATGGCTGGTCTGATCGGCAAGCACGTCAAGTAATCGGACTGCGACTTGTCACAAAAAAGGCCGGTGGTGACACCGGCCTTTTTTCATGCTCTATCGCCGCGAGGGCGCGGCTGACGAGGCAGTCTGCGGCACTTCGCCGCGGATCAGCGCTTTTGAGACGCCAGCGCCTGCTCAGTGATGGCCGAGAGCGTGCCACGGGTCGTGATGACCTCTGGGCTGAGCATGACCTCTATCAAAGTGCCTTGCGTTCGAGCGATGGCCGCAATCAAAGCCGGCTCAAACTCATCGGTGCGGGTGATGCGCTGCGCCTCGTAACCATAAGCACGCGCCAAGGCCACGAAGTCGGGGTTGTGGAGCTGAGATCCACTGGCGTGCTGTGGAAACTCACGTTCCTGATGCATACGAATGGTGCCGTACATCCCATTGTTAAGCAGCACGATGATGCTCTTGGCCCCATGTTGGACTGCAGTGGCCAATTCCTGGCCATTCATCAAGAAGTCGCCATCGCCGGCCATGGTCAAGGCCAGCCGGCCTGTGGTGATGGAGGCCGCAATGCCCGCAGGCACCCCGTAGCCCATGGCACCCACCGTGGGGGCCAACTGCGTCTTGTGACCCTTGGCCAGGCCGTGGTGTTTGAAGAAGCGATGCACCCAGCTGGCGAAATTGCCAGCGCCATTGGTCAGCACCGCATCGGCCGGCAAATGCTGCTGCAGCAGCGCCACGATCGCGGGCATGTCGATCTGCCCGGGCCAGGTGCCTGCCGGTGGCGCCTGCAGGTTGGCCAGGTAGTCCGCATTGGCTTGGCGCGCCCAGCCCTCCCAAGCCACGCTCACCGGCGCGGTAAGCACCTCCAGGGATCGCGCCGCCGCATTCATGGTGGCCTGAATCGCCAGATCGGCCTGATAAACCCGATTGAGCTCCTCCGCACTGGCATGGATATGCACCAGCTTTTGGGCCAACTTGGGCGGCTTGAGCAGCGTGTAGCTGCCGGTGGTCATCTCGCCCAGACGCGGGCCGATCACCAACAGCAGATCGCTCTGCCGCACCCGTTCGGCCAGCTTCGGATTAATGCCAATACCCACATCGCCGGCGTACAGCCGATGGTGATTGTCAAACGTGTCCTGAAAACGAAAGGCGTTGGCCACCGGCAACTGCCAGTTTTCAGCGAAGCGCTCCAGGGCCTGCGCGGCCTGCGGCGTCCAACCACTGCCACCGGCAATCACCAAAGGCCGCTGGCTCTCCAAGAGCAGGGTACGCAGCGTGCGCAAGCTGCCCGGATCGCTCCAGGCCTGCACAGCCTGCACACAGGGCAAGGCTTGTGCATCCGTCTGGCTCATCAACATGTCTTCAGGCAAGACCAGCACCACCGGCCCCGGACGGCCGTTGATTGCGGTTGCGAAGGCCCGGGCGATGTATTCCGGGATACGGTCGGCCTCATCGATGCGCTCCACCCGCTTGGCCATCCCCTTGGTGCTCGGCCCAAAAAAGCTGGTGTAGTCGAGTTCCTGAAAGGCCTCGCGGTCACGGCAATCACTGGCCACATCGCCCACCAGCAACACCATGGGCGTGGAGTCCTGGAAGGCGGTGTGAACCGCAATCGACGCATTGGTGGCGCCGGGCCCGCGGGTGACCATGCAGACACCCGGGCGGCCGGTGAGCTTGCCATGCGCCTCGGCCATGAAGGCTGCGCCTCCCTCCTGCCGACAGGTCACAAAACGAATGCGCTCACGCCGCTCGTGCAGGCCGTCGAGTACGGCCAGATAACTTTCTCCGGGAACTCCGAAGCAATGAGTAACGCCCTGGGCAATCAGGCAATCGACAAGAAGGTGACCCGCAATCTGTGAACGCATGGCCCGATTGTGCCCTCCCGCCGCCGGCGGGCCAAGGTCAGAGACGGCGTACCGCGCGCAGACGGAAGGCGCTGAAGATGAGTGTGCACTGCACGATCGCCAAGCCGATAAGGACACCGCGGAACTGGCCATGATCCATGAGCAGGCCAAAAATCAGGGGCGTGATCGCCTGGCCCACATCAAGGCCGCCATAGACCACGCCATAGACCCGACCGGACGCGTTGGCCGGCGTCGACTGCTTGACCAGCAAATCCCGCGAAGGACCCGCCGTACCAGAGGTCAGGCCCATCAACGCAAAGAGCACCGGGACCATCCAGGCGGGCAAGGGACTGAAGGCCAAGACCAGCGCCAGGGCGGCGGCAATGGTGAAGGTCGCAGCCACCACCTTGTCGCAGCGACTGGGGTCTCGCACCAAGAAGCCGCCCACCACCATGCCGCTGGCACTGCCAATCATGTAGAGCGTCAGACACAGGGCTACGCTGG
Source organism: Polaromonas sp. (assembly GCA_040381515.1). Taxonomy (GTDB): domain Bacteria; phylum Pseudomonadota; class Gammaproteobacteria; order Burkholderiales; family Burkholderiaceae_C; genus Polaromonas. The sequence goes on along the minus strand of JBEIHE010000038.1, from coordinate 10,767 downwards.
CCAGCGGAATGTCGTGAAGTTGCCGACTCGCCTCGGGTGCAAACGCCTGCACCACGCCGAGAACAGAGGCAAAAAGAAAGAAGAAGGCAAAGCACATCCACACAGCGGGCAGCTTCAGAAAATCAAAATCGCCCCCGCCACTTCCCTGAGGCACAGCTTGCACCTCAAGGTACAGACGCCGGTGATTGATCAGCAACAGGCCCAGGACCGCCGCAGCCAACAAACCGGCCACTGCCAAAGCGGCCTGCCATGAGTGCGCCAGCGCCACCCCGGTCATCAGGGCCGGCGCGATCGCCCAGCCCAGGGTGCCGGTAATGCCATGGGCGCTGTAGGCATGACCGAGCCGCTGCGGACTGACCCTCCGGTTGAGCAGCGTGTAGTCAACCGGATGAAAGACTCCGTTACCCAAACCGGCCAAGCCGGCGAAGAAGACCAGCATCCAATAGTGGGTGCTGATGGCGTAGCCAAAACAGGCCAGCGCAATCGCGGCCATACCCACATAGAGCACAGGCCGAGGACCGAACCGATCCACCAGAAAACCCGAGGCCGCCTGCACCGCGCAGGACACCACAAAAAAGACGGTCAACACAAAACCCAGTTGGGCGTAGCTGACCTGGAAATAATCTTTAAGCCACGGGAACAGCGGCGGCAAGAGCAGTTGGCTGAAGTGGCTGATCATGTGCGCCACGCCCACCAGACCGATCAGGGTCAAGTCCTGCCGCAAGGGCAAAGTGGGGGAGGCGCCGATGCTGGGTGCGCTCATCCCGCCATGTTAACGGCATTGCCGAGGAATTCGGCCGGCCATAGCAATCCGCGAGACATCCATCGCGCCGAGGTCGGCGCTCCCTCTTGACCTCTTGCTGGCCAAAACCTTGTAGAAGCGGCGACCTCGCGGCAATGGGGCCCTTGCTTGTAGGAGCCGAGCCAGTCAGGCGCCCCGGTCGCCGTCAGACCCTCAGGAGGACGCTGCAAGTTCGGTAAAGCCGAACACTCCCGGCTGGCGAATCGGGTCCACCCCCACCGAGATCGTGCTCTTGGGTGCAAAGCGCCCCTCCAGCAGCAACTTGGACAGCGGGTTCTCGATGCGTTGCTGAATCGCCCGCTTGAGCGGCCGAGCCCCAAAAACCGGATCAAATCCGACCTTGGCCAGTTCCTGGATTGCCGGCTCAGAAACCTGCAGCGACAGATCGATTTTCTCCAGGCGCTTGATCAGCACCTGCAACTGAATCCGGGCAATCGCTTCGATGTTGCCAGCGTCCAGCGCATGGAAAACCACCGTCTCATCGATACGGTTAAGAAACTCAGGCCGGAAGTGGTTCTTGAGTTCATCGACCACTGCCTCCTTGATGTCCTCAGTCGGTCGTCCCACCATCGACTGGATCAGGTGTGAGCCAATATTGGAAGTCATCACGATGACGGTGTTCTTGAAGTCGACCGTACGACCCTGCCCGTCAGTCAGACGGCCGTCGTCGAGCACCTGCAGCAGCACATTGAAAACATCGGGATGCGCTTTTTCCACTTCGTCGAGCAAGAGCACGCTGTAGGGCTTGCGACGCACCGCTTCGGTGAGATAGCCTCCCTCCTCGTAGCCCACGTAGCCCGGAGGGGCGCCGATAAGCCGCGCCACCGAATGCTTTTCCATGAATTCGCTCATGTCGATGCGCACCAGATGGTCTTCGCTGTCGAACAGGAAACCCGCCAGCGCCTTGCAAAGCTCGGTCTTGCCCACGCCCGTAGGTCCCAGGAACAAAAAAGAGCCGGTAGGCCGATTGGGGTCAGACAAGCCCGAGCGCGACCGGCGGATGGCGTTGGCCACCGCCGAAATGGCCTCATCCTGCCCCACCACTCGCTGGTGCAACTTGTCCTCCATCTGAAGCAGCTTGTCGCGCTCGCCCTGCATCAGCTTGGAGACCGGAATACCCGTGGCGCGCGCCACCACCTCGGCAATTTCCTCCGCGCCCACCTGGGTGCGCAGTAACTTAGGCACGCCCGTCTTGGCCTGCTCACTGGCCTGCGCCTGCTTCAGACGTTTTTCCAATTCGGGCAGCTTGCCGTACTGAAGCTCGGCCACCTTGTTGAAGTCGCCCTTGCGGGTGTACTCCTCAATCTGATGGCGGATGCGGTCGATCTCTTCCATGACATCCTTGGAGCCCAAGGCCTGGGCCTTCTCGGCACGCCAGACCTCTTCCAGGTCGGCAATCTCCTTCTGCAGCTTGGCGATTTCTTCCTCGATGAGAGAAAAGCGCCTTTGCGAGGCTTCGTCCTTCTCACGGCGCACCGCTTCGCGCTCGATTTGAAGCTGAATCAAGCGGCGGTCGAGCTTGTCCATCACCTCCGGCTTGGAGTCAATTTCAATCTTGATCTTGGCCGCTGCCTCATCAATCAGGTCGATGGCCTTGTCCGGCAAAAAGCGGTCCGTGATGTAGCGATGGGACAACTCTGCCGCCGCCACAATGGCGGGGTCGGTGATCTGCACCCCATGGTGCTTTTCGTACTTTTCCTGCAGGCCGCGCAGAATGGCAATGGTGGCCTCCACAGAAGGCTCATCGACCAGAATCTTCTGAAAGCGCCGCTCCAGCGCCGCGTCTTTCTCGACGTATTTGCGGTATTCGTCCAGCGTGGTGGCCCCCACGCAATGCAACTCACCGCGGGCCAGGGCAGGCTTGAGCATATTGCCGGCGTCGATCGCACCCTCGGCCTTACCCGCACCGACCATGGTGTGCAGCTCGTCAATGAAGACAATGGTCTGACCCTCATCCTTGGCCAGTTCGTTGAGCACCGCCTTCAGGCGCTCTTCGAATTCGCCCCGGTACTTGGCTCCGGCCAGCAGGGCCGCCATGTCCAGAGACAGCACCCGCTTGCCCTTGAGCGAATCGGGCACCTCACCATTGACGATACGTTGGGCCAGGCCCTCCACAATGGCCGTTTTGCCCACGCCGGGCTCGCCAATGAGTACCGGGTTGTTCTTGCTGCGACGCTGCAAGACCTGAATGGCGCGTCGAATCTCATCGTCACGACCGATTACCGGGTCGAGCTTGCCAGCGCGGGCCCGCTCAGTCAGATCCAGGGTGTACTTGCGCAGAGCCTCGCGCTGACCTTCCGCATCGGCGCTGTCCATCTTCTCGCCGCCACGCACGGCGGTAATGGCCCCCTCCAGCACCTGCCGGGTCATGCCACTTTCTCGAGCCATACGGCCGATGTCACCCTTGTGATCGGCACAGGCCAGCAGGAAAAGCTCGGCCGCAATGAAGGCATCGCCCCGCTTAATGGCTTCCTTCTCAGTGGCTTGCAGGAGCTTGGTCAGATCAGGGCCGATCTGGATCTGTTCCTGCCCCTGTACTTCGGGCAACTTCTTCAGACCCGCCTCCACCGCAGCCTCCAAACTGCCGAGGTTGACCCCGGCGCGCTGGAGCAAGGCGCGAGGGCCCTCGTCCTGCGACAACATGGCGGCCAGCACATGCACCCCCTCAATATAGGGATGGTCGCGGCCGAGGGCGATGGACTGGGCATCGCCCAGAGCCTGCTGAAACTTGGTGGTCAATTTATCCTGGCGCATACCCGCTCCCAAAACAATTGCGATGTAACTGGGGGTCTACGCGACATTTTCAAGCCACCTCGGACCGGCCGGCGGGTCAGGACAGACCCCAGCGATGGGGCGCGAGGGCCCGCCTGGCAAGCCATCCCTAAAATCGGGCTGTGAATATTCATCAGATTAATGTCGGCTACCAGGTGGAGCACGACCGCTTGCTCATCCGAATCAACAGCCAGAGCGGGGAAGAATTTCGCGTCTGGCTTACTCGTCGGCTGAGCCTCCAATTGCTCCCAATTCTTGAACGAAGCGGACAGGATCAATTGCAGGCTCAGATTGGCGAACCCAACCCCGCGGCCCCGCCCCACGAACAGCGCCAGCAGCTGGTGCGCAACTTCCAAAAAGAGGCACAGGCCTACCAGGGAGACTACCAAACCCCCTTCCGCGACCAAGCGACAGCGCTGCCGCTTGGACAAGAGCCCCTGCTGGTTACAGAGCTCCAAATGACGAGCCTGGCCGAAGGCAAGCTGCAGGTATCGCTGTTGGAGAAACTGCCACAGCGCCAGCGCGACATGCAGCTGGTCATGGATGTCACGCTCACCCAGGGCCTCACCGAGCTGCTCAGACGGGCGATTCAGGCCTCGGAGTGGCTCAAGGGGCTTGACCCCAAGGCATCCCCGGCAATCGGGACCGACCCGCCAGAGGGGGACGCCCGCGCGAACAAGCCGCGCTATCTGAACTAAAGCCCGCTCTTGGCCGCAGGAAGCCCCATCGCCGCGAGGGCGGGCCTCCCACTGCTCTTCAAGCAGCGCCCTTGTTCAAAAAAGCGATGGGTCTTTTGCAGAGACGCCGCCCCCTTGCCGCCACTAGGCCTTGACTGCCTCGAGGGAAAAGCCTGCGATCTTCTTGTAGTGGTCCGAAAGCGCCCGCAACTCATCCTGGCTGATGATGTCGTCGATATGACGATAGGGACGGTCCCCACTGAGCTCCTCGACCCGGATGTTGATCACATCGGGCGGCTGGCTGCGGTTGGTTAGCACCACCTTGGCGGTAGCCTCACGTCGCTGCGACTCGTAAGTGGCCAACGCAGCGACCGGATCACCCCCCCGGGCCAGTTCGGTGGCCAGCGTGCGCGCATCAATCAAGGCCTGAGCCGAGCCATTGGATCCGCGCGGGTACATCGGATGGGCGGCATCACCCATCAGCGTGACCCGACCAAACGTCCATCGCGGTATCGGGTCCTTGTCGACCATTGGGTATTCCAGAATCTGATCGGCATTGCGGATGAGCGCCGGCACATCCAACCAATCAAAGGTCCAATCCTTGAAGATCTCAATGAAATCTTCGACCTGACCGCCCCGGTTCCAGTCGTTCATGACCTGGGAGCTGCCCTCGATTTCGGCCATCCAGTTGATCAGCTGATTGCCCTGGCCGTCGATGTCGTCGACGATCGGATAGATCACCATCTTGCCGGTGCGAATCGACCCCACCCGCATATAACTTTTGCCGGTCAAGATCGGCTTGTGTCGGGTCACCCCCCGCCAGGTGTTGATGCCCGCAAAAGCCACCTTCTCCTGCGGGTAGAACTGCTTGCGTACCGCCGAATGAATGCCATCGCAAGCCACCACCACACCGGCGCGCACCGGCTCTAACGCGTGCCCCTGTGCGTCGATAAAGTGCACCGTCACCCCCGCATCATCCTGGGTCAGCCCGGTGCAGCGGTGACCCGTGTGAATGCAACCGGGGCCCAGGCGCTCGAGCGCTGCCTCATACAGGATGCGATGGAGCTTGCCGCGGTGGATGCCGATCTCAGGCAAGGGATAGCCAGCATGGCGGCCCCGTGGCTCGCGGTAGATGAACTGGCCGAAGCGGTTGAAGAAGACACTCTCAAGGTTCTCTATGCCCACCGCCTCGAGCTGCGGCTGCACCCCCAAGGCCGACAGCTCGCGCATCGCGTGAGGCAGCAGGGTAATGCCCACCCCCAACTCCTTGACCTGCGGCACGCTTTCATAGACCTCACAGGCAATGCCCCGCTGGTGCAGCGACAACGCAAAACTGAGGCCGGCGATACCGCCACCCACCACCACGATGCCAGAGTCTTTCATGCTCACTCGGCCGAGATGCCGTTGCGCTTGATCACCGCGCCCCAGCGCGGATAGTCCTTTTGCGTGATCGAGGCCAGCTCGTCGGGCGTGGAGGCTGAGGCGTCCATGCCGGCACGCCCCAACAGGTCCCTGACCTCCTGGCTTCGCACGATGCTGGCAATCTCGTTATTGAGGCGACTGACCACCGGTGCAGGTGTGCGAGCGGGTGCGTAAAAGGCATACCAGAGGTCTACCTCTACTCCCTTGATCCCTTGCTCATCAAAGGTGGCCACGCCCGGCGCCACTGGATGCCGTTTGGCACTGCCCACCGCCAAGGCAGTGAGCTTGCCATCGCGCACAAAGCCCTGCGCGATATGCACGGGCAGGAAGCCCACATTGAGTTCACCCGACAACAGATCCTGGGTGTAGCCGGCTGAGCCACGGTAAGGCACATGCAGCATGAAGAGCCCGGTCTGCACCTTGAACAACTCCATCGCCATGTGGTGCGGAGTCCCCACACCAGGAGAACCAAAGGAAATAGCACCCGGCCGGGCCTTGGCCTGGGCAATCAGCTCAGCCATCGACTTGATGCCAGTCTTGGGATGGGCCACCAGCATGAGCGTGCCATAGGCCGCCATGGAAATCGGCGCGAAGTCCTTCACCGGGTTGAACGGCACGTTCTTGTACATCTGCGAGGCCATCAACATGGTGTTGGCCCCCATCAACAGCGTATGCCCATCGGTCGCTTTGGCCACCGCATCGGCGCCGATATTGCCACTGGCACCGGGCTGGTTAACGATGACCACAGGCTGACCCAATCGCTCGCTCAGGCGCGGCCCGACCGCCCGTGCGATTGTGTCCATGCCGGTCCCGGCCGTAAAAGGCACGATGATCCGCACACTCTGGGTCGGCCAGGTCTGGGCCAGAGCACCTGCAGCGAAAGTGCAGGCCATCCAAATCCAGAGTCCTTTCAAGCTGCGTTGAATGAAGGTCATACGAGATCTCCTTGATTAAAACGTTTGGGCATATGCGTCTGCGCTCAACGGCCGCTCATAGCGTCGTGATGCCGAACAGGGCCTGCGCATTGGTCTGAAAGAACTTCTTTTTGTCCTCCGCGCTCATCTCCATGCGCTCGAGCAGGCCCACCTCCTCGACCGCGTACTGATAGGGATAGTCCATGGCATAGAGCACCCGATCCACGCCGACGATGGACTGGGTGAACTTGATGGCCGGCTCCCAGGCCACGCCGCTGTTGGTAATGTAAAAGTTCTCGCGCAGATAGTCGCTGGGCTTTTTCTTGATCGGCTTGATGCTCTCGTAACGCTTAGAGCGCACCGTGGCCTGGTGCATATAGTCGAGCCGGTACGACCAGAAGGGCAAGGCCTCTCCCATGTGGCCGATGATCATCTGCAGCTTGGGAAAACGATCGAACACACCGGCGGTGATGATGCGCAGCGCGTGCAGGCCGGTTTCCACCCCAAAGCCATAAATCGCTCCGTCGAGTCCGCACTCCTGAAAGGGCTCGATCATGTTGCGCGGCAGCGAATTGGGGTGCAGGTAGATCGGCACGCCGTGTTGCTCGGCGGCGGCAAAGATGTCCCAGAACTTGGTGTCAGACAAATACTCGCCGTGCGTGTGAGAGTTGATGACCACGGCCCGGATGCCCAGTTGACTCACTCCTCGGTCGATCTCGCGGGCCGCCGCCTGGGGATCTTGCACCGGTACGGCCAACATGCCACTAAAGCGCTTGGGATGGCGCCGGATCGCATCGGCCAGGAAATCATTGGCCACCCGCGCAAAAGACACCGCAGTAGCCCTGTCCATGATCTGAACCCCTGGCGCTGTGAGCGCCAGCACCTGATGATCGATGCCGGCCGCGTCCATATGAGCAAGCCGGATCTCATCGAGGTCCTGCAAGCAACGCATGATGTGCCGGGCCCGCTCGCTCGGGCTGCTCATGTAGAACCCCATCAAACCCTTAAAGCCCGGATCGACCTGACTGTCGGCCAGAATCTTTTCGTAGATGCGGAGCATCTCCGGTGGCGCGAAAGCCTCTTCGGTCGCGATACGCAGGTGGGGATGGTTGGTTGGGGAGGACATGATGGAGATCGTAAGTTCACTCAGCATCGAATCTTAGGGCAGATCCAAGGATCAGGTACGCGAGCTGGCGATTCCCTGGAGCATGCATATTTGTGGGCGCGTCGCACCCGGCGCGATAGTTGTAGGCGCGCCGCCCCTGGCGCGATGGCCTCCGATTTTGTGGGAGCGCCGCCATCGGCGCGATTACCCCTCTGAAGGCCCCGGTGACACCGCTCCAAAGTTACCCGAGGCCAAACCCCAGCGCGCCAGCGCGGCATCGTCACTGACCCGCGCATCGACCCAGCGCTCGCCTTCGGGGGTGACTTCCTTCTTCCAGAAGGGCGCTTGCGTCTTGAGGTAGTCCATCAGAAACTCGCAGGCCGCAAAGCTCTGGCCTCGATGGGCAGAGCTGACGGCCACCAACACAATCTGATCGGCTGGCTTGAGCAGTCCCACACGATGCACCACCCGGGCGGCATAAATGTCGAACCGGGCCATGGCCGCATCGATCATGTCCTCGATGGCTTTCTCGGTCATACCCGGGTAGTGCTCGAGTTCGAGCGACTGCACCGGGCCGCCCTGCTTGGACGATCGGCTTGCCAGATCGGCATGCCGGTCGCGCACCGTGCCAATAAAGCTGCACACCGCCCCCACTCGGAGGTCCTGGTGGCGCAGCGCAGCCACCTCCGCACCAAGATCAAAGTCGGCGGTTTGTATCGAGACCCGCAGCGCCATCCTCAGCCTCCGGTCACAGGCGGAAAGAAGGCCACCTCGCACCCCTCGCTCAGGGCGCGGCTTTCATCGCTCATCACGCGATCGAGCGCGGCGCGCACCGGACGATGGCGCGCCAGCGCCTGTGCATGGGCATCGCTCATGGCGATCAATTCATCGCGCAGCTGGCCCACGGTCTGAGCCTGCGTCTGCCGGCTCTCGCCGGGACCCAAGGCTTCGCGCAGCGAAGCAAAGTACTTGATGTGCACCTCAATCACAACAAATCCTTCAGACTCATAAAGGGCAGCAGATCGCCTCGCGCAATGCGCTGCCCAGGCGACACATCCACCAGCCCATCGGCCCACACCACCGAGGTAAGCACCCCCGAGCTCTGATTGGCAAATAGATCAAGCCCCCCCTGGGCGTTGCGGCGCACCCGCAGGAATTCGCGTCTTTTGTCCGGCTTGGTCCAGTCAAAATGGGCGGGCAGCATCAAGGGTTCGGGACGGGCCCCGCTGGCGCCTTGCAGCCGCAACAAAAAGGGCCGTACCAACAGCAAGAAAGTGACAAAGCTCGACACTGGATTGCCCGGAAGACCCATGAAATGCGCAAAGCCCTGCGTGTTGCGGATACGACCATATGCAAAGGGCTTGCCCGGTTTGATCGCAATCTGCCACAACTGCAATTGACCGAGGGCTTGCACCGCCGGCTTGATATGGTCTTCCTCGCCCACCGATACACCGCCGCTGGTCAAAATCAGGTCGTGGTCCTGCGCGGCTTGGGCCAGTGCCTGCAGCGTCGCCTGTCGGTTGTCGGGCACGATGCCCAGATCGCTCACCTCACAGCCGAGCCGTGCCAGCAAGGCACGCAAAAAGAAACGGTTGGAGTTGTAGATCGCCCCGGGGGCCATGGCCTCAGGCGCCACCTCACCCGGCATGACGAGTTCATCACCCGTGGACAGCAGCGCGACCCGAGGCCTCTGGATGACCGGCAGGCGATCAAACCCAATGCTGGCAGCCAGGCCCAGTTCGGCGGGGGACAAGCGCCGCCCACGACGCAACACCACCTCACCGCGCCTGACATCCTCACCGCGGCGGCGTATCCACTGGCCGGGCGCAGGAGGCACCTTGATCCGTACGGAAGCGTCCTCGAGCACCTCGACATCTTCTTGCATGACGATGGCATCGGCCCCTTCGGGCACCGGCGCGCCGGTGAAGATGCGGGCGACCGAACCGCTGCGCAGGGGTAACGCAGCGCTTCCGGCGGCGATCCGCTGGGAGACCGTCAGACCCTCGCCTGTTGCCCCGAGGTCGGCCAGACGAACCGCGTAGCCATCCATGGAACTGTTGTCGTGACCGGGCACATCCAGAGGCGACGAAAGGTCTTGCGCCAACACCCAGCCATCGGCCTCAAAGGTTGGCACGCGGCGGGCCGGTAAGGCCGGCTCCGCCTGCGACAGCAGGTCGTCGAGCGCCTCATCGAGCGATCGCAGCGGCGCGCGGCGGGGCGGAGTCGAGGCAGAAAGATCGCTCATGAATGCAAACGCCGGGCAATTAGGCCGCTGGGCTCTGCCTCACAGGCTGAGCATGGGCCGCAATGTAAGCCTTGACCTGATGCACATCCACTGGCATGACCTGCACCCGGCGCGGCTTGTCCTCCAGACCCTCGAATCCTGCCGGCCTTTCTGGTGGCCGACCCAAGGCCTCTTCGATCGCAGCGGCGAACTTGATCGGCAGCGCCGTCTCAAGCACCAACATGGGCACACCGGGCTGAAGGTAGTGGCGAGCGACCTTCAGGCCATCAGCGGTGTGGGTATCGATCACTGTGCCGTAGCGGTCGTAGGCGTGTCGAATAGTCGCCAACCTGTCCTCATGGGTGCTTCTACCGCTGACAAAGCCGTAGCGACGGGTCGCCTGCTCGAAGGCCGGATGCCCCCCCAGATCAAACCGTCCCTGAAGGCTCAGGGTCTGACCGAACAAGATGTTCGTCTGCGCCGCATCACGACCAAGAAGGTCAAACACAAAACGCTCGAAATTGCTCGCCTTTGAAATGTCCATCGAGGGGCTGGAAGTCTCAAAGGTATCGACGCTGCCCCGCACGCGATACAAGCCGGTGCGAAAGAATTCATCGAGCACATCGTTCTCATTGGTGGCCACCACCAAGCGCGCAATCGGCAGCCCCATCATCCGCGCCACATGTCCGGCACACACATTGCCGAAATTGCCACTGGGTACCGCAAAAGACACCTTCTGGGCCTCATCGGTTGTGGCCTGGAAATAGCCGGCAAAGTAGTACACCACCTGGGCCAGCAGGCGCGCCCAGTTGATTGAGTTAACCGTACCAATCCGATAAGAGCGCTTGAAC
>JBEIHE010000037.1:0-23768 GCA_040381515.1 Polaromonas sp. | reverse complement strand
CTGCTGCGCAGCAAGGCGGTTCTGATGCCCGGGGTCAGCGTGACGCTGGTACAAGAAAAATCGGGGGAAAGCCAGACTTGGCTCTACAAGGCCGGGCTGCGTGACTATCTGACTCAGACCCTACAGGCCGATCCGGTGATTCCCCTGTTTGAAGGTGAGGGCTTCGCAGATTCGTCCCATGACAGTTTCGCCGAAGGCGAAGGGGTCAGTTGGTGCGTGGCCTTCACTGAAGACGGCCATCCGATGCGGGAGAGTTATGTCAACCTGATTCCTACCACTGCCGGCGGTACGCATGACAGCGGCCTTCGCGAGGGCTTGTTTCAGGCGGTCAAGGGGTTCATCGACTTGCATGCGCTTTTGCCCAAAGGCGTCAAGCTCATGCCCGAAGATGTTTTTGCTCGGGCCAGCTATGTGTTGTCGGCCAAGGTGCTTGATCCGCAGTTCCAGGGACAGGTCAAAGAGCGGCTCAATTCCCGCGATGCCGTACGCCTGGTATCAAGTTTCGTGCGGCCCGCTCTGGAGCTGTGGCTCAATGCCCATGTGGACTACGGTCGTCGGCTGGCCGAACTGGCCATCCGCGCAGCGCAGACGCGCCAGCGAGCCGGTCAGAAGGTGGAAAAGCGCAAGGGGTCGGGGGTTGCGGTCCTGCCGGGCAAGTTGACCGATTGCGAGAGCCGGGATTTGTCGCTCAATGAGGTCTTTTTAGTGGAGGGCGACTCGGCCGGCGGTAGCGCCAAGATGGGGCGCGACAAGGAAACTCAGGCCATCCTGCCCCTGCGAGGCAAGGTGCTCAATACCTGGGAGGTCGAGCGCGATCGCCTGTTTGCCAACACCGAAATCCACGACATCTCGGTGGCCATAGGCGTGGACCCGCATGGCGCCACCGACGAACCCGACCTGAGCGGCCTGCGCTACGGGAAGGTCTGCATCCTCTCCGATGCCGATGTCGACGGTTCGCATATCCAGGTGCTGCTTCTGACCCTGTTCTTCCGTCACTTTCCCAAGTTGATCGATCGCGGCCATGTTTACATCGCCCGGCCGCCGCTGTTTCGGGTCGATGCGCCGGCGCGTGGCAAGAAGCCGGCGGCCAAGATGTACGCCCTTGACGAGGGGGAATTGACGGCCATCCTCGACAAATTGCGCAAGGACGGTGTGCGCGAGGGCGCCTGGTCCATCAGCCGTTTCAAGGGTCTGGGCGAGATGAGCGCTGAGCAGCTTTGGGAGACCACGCTCAATCCGGACACCCGCCGCCTCTTGCAAGTCAGCCTGGGGCCGCTGGACCTTCTGCAGACCGAGCAGATCCTTACAAAGCTCATGGGCAAGGGGGAAGCTCTGGCCCGTCGTGAGCTGATGGAGTTGCACGGCGATCGAATAGAGATCGACATCTAGCATGATCCTGCAGCGCCTGCGCCTTGCTCTGTGCATCCTGGCTCTGGTCACAGGCGCCGCTGCGCGTGCGGAGGTTTGGGCCTTTGTTGACAGCAACGGCGTGCCCCACTTTGCAGGCCATCAGGTCGACGCTCGCTATCAACTGTTTTTCAAGGGGGCCGCTCATGAGTTGGGCGCGCAGTCTCCACCAGTGGCCGCCAAATCGGTTCCGCCCGCAGCCCCCGTCGGTGCATCCGCATCCCCGAGCGTATCGGCGACTGCATCAGCGGGTCCGATCGCGCCGCCTGCCCTGGGGGTACGGCCGCGTTTGTTGGCCCTGCTCGAGGGGTCTCCGGCTTATCGCAAGCTGCTGCCACTGGTTCATGATGTTGCGCGGCAGCTGGGCCTCGATGCCAGTCTCATGATCGCCCTGATTGCCGCGGAGTCTGGCTTCAACCCTCGTGCGGTCTCGCCCAAGGGCGCGGTGGGTCTGATGCAGCTCATGCCGGGTACGGCTCGACAATACGGTGTTCAGCCCCAGGCGGGACTTTCGCTTGAGGAACGTCTGATGCAGCCGGAAGTCAACCTGCGTGCCGGTGCAACTTTTCTGAGGGATCTGCTGCTGATGTTCCCCGAGCGGCTCGATCTGGTTCTTGCCGCCTACAACGCCGGTCCCGGGGCTGTTCAGCGTGCTGGTCATCGCATTCCAAATTACCCCGAGACCCAGAATTACGTCCGAGTGGTCACTGAACTCTTGCGCCATCTCAGGCCGAGACAGCCCGATTCAGTGGCGCAGGCCCCAGCCTCCATCGTGTCAGAGACCGTCTCGGCCCCGCCTGCTGCTCCCAGCATCTGGCTGGCCCCTCAGATGGCCGGCGCAGTGGCCCGTGGCATTCTGTTGCCGCCCGCAGGCATCGCGAGGCCACCGGCGGGGGCTCCCCTTCAACTGCCCGCGCAGCGGGACTGACCTTTGCAGGATATCTAGCAAGCCATGGATTTGTTCACCTCGCATTCACCCGCCTCTGATGAACCGGCCGCCCCAGAGGACAGTCTGGCGACCTACGCCGAGCGGGCCTACCTTGAGTACGCTTTGAGTGTGGTCAAGGGCCGGGCCTTGCCTTCAGTCAGTGACGGACAAAAGCCGGTTCAGCGGCGCATTCTTTACAGCATGGCCCGCATGGGCCTGGGTTTTGGCGGGTCGAACGGAACGGTCGGGGCCAAGCCCGTCAAGAGTGCCAGGGTGGTGGGAGATGTCCTGGGTCGGTTTCATCCTCACGGTGACCAGGCCGCCTACGACGCTCTTGTGCGCATGGCGCAGGATTTTTCTCAGCGTTACCCTTTGATTGATGGGCAGGGGAATTTTGGCTCCCGCGATGGCGATGGGGCGGCGGCGATGCGCTACACCGAGGCCCGGTTGGCCCGAATCACCCAGTTGCTGCTCGATGAGATCGATGAGGGGACGGTTGATTTCGTGCCCAATTACGATGGCTCTACAGAAGAGCCGGCGCAGCTTCCGGCACGATTGCCCTTCACTTTGCTCAACGGGGCCAGCGGCATTGCAGTGGGCTTGGCCACTGAAATTCCCAGTCACAACCTGCGAGAGGTCGCGGATGCTTGTGTGGCACTGATCAAAAATCCCAAGCTCGAGGATGCCCAACTGTTCGACCTGATCACCGGCCCCGACTATCCGGGTGGGGGCCAGATCATCTCCAGCGCGGCCGAGATTGCGGCGGCCTATTCCACCGGGCGTGGATCTTTGAAGGTTAGATCTGTCTGGAAGATGGAAGATCTGGCGCGCGGTCAGTGGCAATGGGTGGTGACCGAGCTGCCCCCGGGCGTGAGTGCGCAAAAAGTGTTGGAGGAGATTGAGGAGCTCAGCAATCCAAAGGTCAAGGCTGGAAAAAAGGCGCTCAGCGCAGACCAGCTCGCCCTTAAGCAGACCGTGCTGTCGGTGCTCGATGGCGTGCGGGACGAATCAAGCAAGGATGCGCCGGTGAGGCTGGTGTTCGAGCCCAAGACCAGCCGCATTGAGCAGTCGGAGTTGGTCAATACCCTGCTGGCCCATACCAGTCTGGAAACCTCGGCCCCCCTGAACCTCACGCTGATCGGTCTGGACGGAAAGCCGATGCAGAAGTCGCTGCGGCAGATCCTTCAAGAATGGATCGACTTTCGCCAGATCACCATGCAGCGACGGTCTCAGCATCGTCTGGACAAGGTGCTGGCCCGCATTCATATCCTGGAGGGGCGACAGATTGTTCTCTTGCACATCGATGAGGTCATCCGGATCATTCGCGGCTCCGATGAGCCTAAGCCCGCTCTGATTCAGCGCTTCAGCCTGACTGACCGGCAGGCTGAGGACATTTTGGAGATTCGCCTGCGTCAGTTGGCCCGTCTCGAAGCCATCAAGATCGAGCAAGAGCTCAAGCAGCTGCAGGAAGAAAAGGGCCGACTCGAGGATATTTTGGGCAGCGCAGCCGCCTTGCGCCGGCTGATGGTGCGAGAGATCGAGGCTGATGCAAAAACCTTCGCGGATGCCCGTCGAACCCTGATTCAGGCCGAGAAGAAGGCGGTCGTGGAAATCAAGGTGATCGATGAGCCCATCACGGTGGTGGTCTCGAGCAAGGGTTGGGTACGGGCACGCCAAGGCCACGGTCATGATCCTGCCGTGTTCACATTCAAGGCGGGTGATGACCTCTATGGCACCTTTGAATGTCGATCCGTCGATATGCTCTTGGCCTTTGGCCACAATGGGCGGGTGTATTCGGTGCCGGTCTCGGCTTTGCCGGGCGCTCGCGGCGATGGACAACCGCTGACCACGTTGATCGAACTGGAGGCCGGCACCCAGTTGGCGCATTACTTTGCGGGCCCCGCCGATGCGACTGTGCTGCTGTCAAGCAGCGGCGGTTACGGATTCCTGGCTTCAGTCGAGGCCATGGTGTCGCGCAACAAGAGCGGCAAGAGCTTTATTACCCTGGGCACCGGCGAGACGCTTTGCCCGCCCTCGCGTGTCAGTTGCGGCGGTGACAGCCTGCCTGCTGGGGAGGGCGCCTTGGCGCCAGCTACTCACGTCGCCTGCGCAAGCACGAGTGGACGCGTATTGACCTTTGCCATTGGTGAGCTCAAGCGCATGGACAAAGGTGGACGCGGCTTGATGCTGATGGATCTCGACCCGAAAGACACCCTGGCCGGTTCGGCAGCCTACACCCGAAGTGTGCGCATCGAGGGGCTGGGCCGTGGCGGCAAGATGCGTGAGGAGACGCTGGAAATTCGCAGCCTCAACAACGCCCGGGCAACACGCGGCAAGAAGGGTAAGCAGGTCGACCTGGGCTTCAGGCCGACCCGGATTCTGCGAGTGATCTGAGCCGGCTTCGGCCTAGGGCTTCCCGCCCTGGGCCTTCAGGCCACTTCGGCAATTAACTCGATTTCCACGCAGGCCCCGCGCGGAATCTGCGCCACGCCGAAGGCACTGCGTGCATGTTCACCGGCCTTGCCAAAGACATGCCCGAACAGTTCGCTCGCGCCGTTGGTCACCAGATGCTGCTCGGTAAAGTCCACGGTCGAATTGACCAGGCTCATCAGTTTGACGATGCGCCGCACCTGCCGAAGGTCCTTGCCGGTGCTCTGCAGTGCTGCGTGCAAGGTGCCGAGCAGATCAATGGCAATCGCCCGGGCCGCCTGCTGGCCCTCCGGTGTCGTCATGGTCTGACCGAGCTTGCCCACCCAAGGCTGACCATCGGGCTTTTTGGCGATGTGGCCGCTCAGAAAAATCAGCGATCCGGTTTGCACAAAAGGGACGTAGGCGGCGGCCGGTACGGACAGAGGGGGCAGTTCAATCTGCAGGGATTTGAGAGTGGCGTAAGGGTCGGTCATGTTGATCAATGAGTGGAAGCATGAGGTGGTCTGCTGGCTCGAATCACACCCGGGTCGACGCATACCCAGGCTGAGTCCGTATTGTGCCCTTGAGGAGTTAAATCCCGAAGGGGGGCGGGGGCGAGGAAAGGTCCTTTCCGGGGCCCTCTTATTGGATACGTCAAGCTTGCTTGCGCCATCGACGAGCAAGGACCGGCACTACCAGCAAAATCAGGGCAATCAGCAGCAGGCTGGCTGACAGGGGCCGTGTGACAAAGGTACTCCATTGCCCCTGGCTGATGGTCAAGGCCTGTCTGAGCGATTGCTCAGCCATGGGTCCCAGGATCAGCCCGACGATCAGCGGCGCGGCTGGGAAATCGAAGCGCTTCATCATGAACCCGACCAGGCCAAAGGCAAACAGCAGCCCCACATTGAAGACCGAATTGCCCGCGCCGTAGACCCCGGCCACCGAGATCACGATGATGCCAGCGTACAGCCAGGGCGGCGGAATTTTGAGCAACTTGACCCACAGTCCCACCAGAGGCAGGTTGAGCACCAGCAAGATGACGTTGCCGATGTAGAGGCTGGCGATGAGCGTCCAGACCAGACCGCTCTGGCTGGTGAAAAGCTGGGGGCCGGTCTGAATGCCATAACCCTCGAAGGCCGACAACATGATGGCCGCCGTCGCCGATGTGGGAATACCCAGCGTGAGCAGAGGCATGAGTACGCCCGCAGCGGCTGCGTTATTGGCCGCCTCCGGCCCTGCAACGCCCTCGATCGCCCCCTGACCAAATTCCTCAGGATGCTTGGAGAGTTTCTTTTCGGTGTAGTAAGACAGCAGGGTGGGCAGCTCTGCCCCGCCAGCGGGCAAGGCTCCAATGGGGAATCCGAACAGGGCCCCGCGTATCCAGGCCTTCCAGGATCGGGCCCAATCGCGACCGCTCATCCACAGGCTGCCGGTGACCCGCATCACCTGAGCGCTGGCCGGTTGACGGCCTTGCCAGGCCAGGAACAGCGCCTCACCGACCGCGAACAAACCCACCGCAGCGACCGTGACTTCAATTCCATCGAGCAGTTCGGGTCGGCCGAAGGTGAACCGCGGCTGTCCGGTCTGCAGATCGATCCCCACCATGCCCAGCAAAAGTCCGGCAAACAGACTGACCAGGCCACGCAGAAGCGATCGGCCAAGCACCGCAGAAACCGCCACCAAAGACAGCACCATCAGGCTGAAATACTCCGCCGGGCCGAAGGCCAGCGCCCATTCCACGATCACCGGGGCCATGAAGGTCAGCGCCACCGTTCCGATCGTTCCCGCAACAAAGCTGCCCAGCGCTGCGGTGGCCAGGGCCTGTCCGGCTCGTCCGCGCCTGGCCATTTGGTGGCCTTCCAAGGCCGTGACCACCGTCGAGGACTCTCCTGGCGTATTGAGCAGAATCGAAGTGGTCGATCCGCCGTAGGCCGCGCCATAGTAAATGCCGGCGAACATCACGAACATGCTGGAGGCGGGCACGTGATAGGTCAGGGGCAGCAGCAGGGCGATAGTCAGCGCGGGGCCGATACCTGGCAGTACGCCCACCAATGTGCCAATCAGGCAGCCGGCCAAGCCCCACATCAAGGTGGCCGGCTGCAGCGCGCCAGCAAATCCGCCCATCAGGGCGTTAAGAGCGTCCATGATGTGTTGAAGTCTTCAGAAACCAGCAGGCAGGGCGGGTCCCAAACCAACGCCCAAAACAAGCGCGAACAAGACCCAGAAGGTCAGGGCGATGGCACCGCATATCGTCATCGACCTGAGGTTGAGCGGACTCTCAAAGCTTCGTGCAATCAGCATGCCGCAGGCGGTGGCCGGTATCACAAAGCCCAGGTAGGGGACACCGCTCATGAAGACCGCGCCGCCGCCAAGCAAGCAGGCCAGCCGGGCGGTAGATCCCGGCTGGGGGCTTTGCTTGGACTGATCGCTCTCATCCACCTGCTTGCCCTGCCAGGCGCTCAGACCGTAAAGTGCAGCGCAAATGCTCAGGCCTGCGGTGATCAGGGCCGGCACCAGCGTGGCACCGACAGCCATCTGCATGGCCGATTCAGGAATCTGCGTGACCTGCCAGGCGGCCACAGCGCACAGGGCCAGCAGAAGCAGCGCTGCTCTGAGCGGTGTCATGCCAGACCCAGTTCCTTCATCACGGCTTCGGTCTTGGAAATGTCAGAGGCCAGTTCGCGCAGGAAAGGTTGCTCGGTCATGAACACATCGGTCCATTTCCGGGTTTCCAGTTCTTTCTGCCAGGCTGGCGACCTGACGACCGCCGTGACAAAGTTGATCAGGGCCTCGCGTTGTGTCTGGTTGATGCCCGGAGCGCCAAAAACCCCGCGCCAGTTGGCCATAGTGACATTGAGCCCCAACTCGCTCATGGTCGGTATGTTCACGCCCGGAATGCGCCTGCTGCCAGAGGTCGCCAGAGGGATCATGCGACCGGCCCTGATCTGCTCCTCAAATTCGGAGTAGCCCGAAATGCCCGCCACCACCTGACCACCCAGAATGGCCGCGTTGGCCGGCCCGCCGCCGGCAAACGCCACATAGGCAGCCTCACGCGGGTTGCGGCCCAGGGCTTTGACCATCAGGCCCAGGATCAGGTGATCGGTGCCGCCGGCACTGCCGCCTGCCACCGACACCGCCTTGGGATTGGTTTTGAGGGCATCGGTCAGTTCTTTCCAGGTCTTGATCTTGCCGCCGGCAGGTACCACCACCACGCCGGCCTCTTCAGTCAGGCGGGCGATCGGCGTCACATCCTTCATGGTGACCGGACTCTTGTTGGCAATGGCTGCGCCCACCATCACCGAGCCGCCGATCATCAGGCTGTTTCCCTGCCCCTTGCGCTGATTCACAAAGCGAGGCAGCCCCACCATTCCGCCGGCGCCGCCTACATTTTCAAATTGCATCTGGCCCACCAGGCCGGAGGCCTTGGCTGCCCGCTCCAGCGCACGCGCCGTGCCGTCCCAGCCGCCTCCTGGAGCCGCTGGCACAAACATGTGCAGAGTGTCGAAAAGAGGTTTGGCCTGGGCCATTGCGGGCCATGCAGCACCAGATGCCGCCGCAGCGCCGGCGATGCGAAGTAAGACGCGTCTGTTTGAATTCATAAGTCCTCCGTTGGCTAATAAGGGCAATGGTAGGTGAACTCTGGGTCGAAAAAGGCCCCTGCTAGCCCATCTCGCTCGGTTGATCGATGGGGGAGGCGAGAAATAACACCCTCCGCTCGCCTAGAGCAGGCTTTGGTCTGTCTCAACGGCAGAGACCGTGACTGCCACGCTTAGCTGGTGTCGGCCACCGCCCTGAATCACGCCGCGCAGGGGCGAAACATCAAGATAGTCACGCCCGATCGCCAGGGTCACATAGTCTGATCCGGACAGGCGGTCGTTGGTCGGGTCCAGATTTAGCCACAGACCGGGCAGGCTGGCGTCGATGCGCCCCTGGCGGTCGGCAGGCGGGCAGTACACCGAGGCCCAGGCGTGCGAGGCGTCGCTGCCGATCAGGCGCGGTTGTCCGGGCGCTGGGGTGGTCAGGAGGTAGCCACTGACGTAGCGGGCCGGCAGTCCCATGGACCGGCAGCAGGCGATCAAAATGTGAGCAAAATCCTGGCATACCCCACGTCTCTGTTCAAAGGCCTCCAGAGCTGGAGTATGGACCTCGGTGCTGTGGCTTTCGTAGCGCATATGGCGGTGTATCCGCGACATCAGGTCCATCGCTGCTTCAGCGATTGGCCGGCCGGCGCTAAAGCTGGGTCGGGCGAACTCTGCAAAGCCAGGGTGACGTGGCGCACAGGGTGAGGGAAAAGCAAACTCGATGGACGCGTCCCAGGGCGCTGCGGCCTGGTATTGGCCGTGCTCGCGAACGCGCTCCCATGCTGCGCTGTCAGCCAGTTCCCCTTGAGTAGCGCTCAGGGTGTGAACCAGGGATTGGGCCCGAACGATCAGCCGCTCATGACTGCTGCTAAAGGAAAAGTGGCTGCGATAGTTGCCGTAGATGTCTTGTACCGTACGCAGGTGTGCCGGTTGCGGACTGATGTCCAGCGCATGCTGCAGGAGTCGTTGCTCGGATTGGTCCAGCGGTCGCAGGTACGCGATGTGTTGGGCGTTCTCCACTGGAGGGCTGTACTCGTAACGCGTCTCGTGCGAAATCTGTAGCAGCACGACCTCTCCTCAGGCGCCCACACTGCGACTGTCCGCATGGCTGAAGTAGCG
Source organism: Polaromonas sp. (assembly GCA_040381515.1). Lineage (GTDB taxonomy): Bacteria > Pseudomonadota > Gammaproteobacteria > Burkholderiales > Burkholderiaceae_C > Polaromonas. The sequence continues at coordinate 14,324 of JBEIHE010000037.1, read as the reverse complement.
CCGCCCTATGGACTCGGACAAGGACCAGGCCGATCGCGCCAGTTCCTCCAGATGGGTTTGCAATTGGATCTGCGGGGCCGGCCAGGCCGGATGTCGCAACTGGGGCCAGGGCCAAGCGGTCGGTTCAGGCAAGTCCTCGCCCAAAGGATTGTCGGCCGAGGTGTTGGCGGCCAGGCGGGCTAAGCGCGTGCGCAAGGTCTTGACCACCCAGGTCAGTGATCGTGGATTGTTGTGATCGCGCACCAGCAGCTCCAGCAGCGCATCGAGATCGCGGCTCTGCGGATGGCGCGACTGAAAGGTGATGGTGCTGTCAAACAGAGCGAGTGCCGCTCGGTAGCCGCTGTCTTCAGCCAGGGCGCCGGTGCTCAGGCTGCCCGATAAGGTCGAAGCCAGTGTGCCCAAGCGCTCAATGAGTCGGCCTGTGCTCAAGATGAGCCACCCGTCATCGCGCATCATGCGATCGACTTGCGCGCCGGTGATGGCGGCCAGAGTCTGACTGGTCGATTCCAGCAGGCTGAGCGTATCGCTCACGGAGTAAGGCGCCCCCTGTAGCCCCAGTTCAAGGGTTGGATTGATCGCAGCGCTGCGCGTCTGAAAGTCCTGTTCGGCCTGCACGATCGTTTGCCACTGGCTGCGGGACAGTCGCTCCCGGATCGTGGCCGCTGCGTTCTTCATGGCCCGCAAATTAAAGCCTACGCTAGGGGCCTGACCCAGGTCGGCCAGATTGGCCAAAAGTGCACGTTCGAACACACGTCGCGATTGGTGCGCCGGCGGCACATCACTCAAAACCAGCCCCTGTGTGACGGCCAGTTGGCTGAGCCAGCTTAGCAAGATCGGGGACCCCTGGTCTGGTCCGTAGAGGCTTTGTAGCGTCAATTGCGCCAAGCGCACGCAATTTTCTGATCGCTCCGTGTATCGTCCCAACCAGTAAAGATTTTCGGCGGCGCGACTGCCCACCGCCGTCTGTCCTTGCAAGGGCTTGAGCACAGGTGCGCGGGCGGGCTCCAGCGGCTTCTGACTGGCGCCCAGCACCCAAAGGTCGGCGCTACTGCCTCCTTGTTGCATGGAGGCGATGTGCTCGCTACGGCCGGCCAGTCGGACCAAGCCGCCGGGCAGCACGTGCCATTGGCCGCGGCCACTCGACAGAGCAAAAATTCGCAGCAGGGCCGATCGCATGGCCATGCCGCTTTTTTGCCAAACGGGTGTTTGGGACAAGGGCATGTAGCTCTGCACCGTGTGCTCTTCGGCCGATCGCATGATGCGTCCGGTCCACTCGTCAAGGCGTTGCGGGGAGAGGTCGCGAGCGATCACCGATTCCCCATGACCGCTCGGATAGGTGGGCTTGATAACCCCGCCGCGCAGTTGCGGCAGCATGGCCTGCAGGGCCGTGGATTCGCCGCACCACCAGGTGGCCAGCGATGGCAGCAGCAAAGCTTGTCCGAGCAGCTCTTGGCTCAGGGCAGGCAGAAAGCCCAGCAGGGCCGGGGACTCCAGAAAAGCCGATCCGGGGCTGTTGGCGATCAGGACATTGCCAGCGCGCACCACCTCAAGCAGGCCCGGTACGCCAAGAGCCGAGTCTGACCGCAGCTCCAGAGGGTCCAGAAATTCGTCGTCCAGACGTTTGAGCAGGCCGTGAACGGGTTCGAGCCCGTTGAGCGTTTTGAGATAAAGCCTTTCGTTGCGCACCAGCAGGTCGCCCCCCTGCACCAGGCTAAGCCCGAGATGGCGGGCCAGGTAGGCGTGTTCGAAGTAAGTTTCGTTATACGGCCCTGGCGTGAGCAGTACGATGCGTTTGGGGCCTCCATCCAGGTCCGGGCAGGCCGCTACCACCGACTCCATGAGGTCTTCATAGGAAGCGGTCAGGCTGCGCACCCCCATCCCCGTGAACGCGTCGGGAAACTGCAGGGAGATGCAGTTGCGGTTCTCTAACAGGTAACCCAGCCCCGAAGGCGCTTGCGTTCGCTGGGAGACCACCCACCAACGCCCATCTGGCCCTCGAGCCACATCAAAAGCCGCAATGTGAAGGTGCGTGCCCCCTAGGGGCTGCGCCCCGTGCAGCGCTCGCAGGTACCCGGGGTGGCCGCGCACCAGGGCTTCGGGCAGCAGGGCCCGGCGAGTCAGATGTTGCGGGCCATACACGTCGGCCATCACGGCCTCCAGCAGCCGCACACGCTGAAGCACCCCAGTTTCGATGGCTGACCAGTCTGCGGCGTCCATAAGCATGGGCAGCAGATCGAGTGCCCATGGGCGCTGCGGTCCATCGGCATCGGCATAGACGTTGTAGGTCACTCCGTTGTCGCGGATCATGCGCTGCAGGCTGTCGTAGCGCCGGTCGAATGCATTGATGCTCGGGTCGTTGAGCCCGTCCAGGAATCGACGCCAGCTCGGTGCAAGCCGATCTGATGCTGCGGCTCCGGTGTCGCCGGTGCGGCAGCCCCGCAGCTCATCAAAATGCCCGGGCGCAGCAGCAGGCACCCGCGCCCAAGGGCTGGGATCGGCAGGGGTGAGGGGGCGACTGGACTCCACGATTACGAAGTTTGTCGCAGATCTAGCGTTAGCGGATATTCCGGGCTGCTCTGCGCAGGAGCTACCGCCATCCGACCCGGGGTGTGTCCGGTACGGAAGAACCGCATCAGGCGTCTGCTTTCTGCCTCGTAGCTGTTGATCGGTAACGTTTCATAGTTTCGACCGCCTGGATGCGAGACATGGTAGCGGCAACCGCCCAGGGATCTCTCGGTCCAAGTGTCCACAATGTCAAAGGTCAGCGGCGCGTGCACCCCAATTGTGGGATGCAGCGAGGAGGGTGGATTCCAGGCCTTGAATCGAACCCCGCCCACCCATTGTCCTGTGGTCCCGGTGTTTTGCATCGGCAGCGCCTGGCCATTGACGGTGACGACATAGCGCTGCGGATTGAATCCTTGGACTTTGACCTCGATGCGCTCGAGGGAGGCGTCCACGTATCGAACCGTGCCGCCGGCCGACCCTTCTTCGCCCATGACATGCCAGGGCTCCAGTGCAGTGCGCAGACTCAGCGTCATGCCCCGGTGATGAATCTGACCGATCAGCGGGAACCGGAATTCCAGATGTGGTTCAAACCAGCTCATCTCAAAGGTGTAGCCGTGCTCGCGCAAGTCGTGCAGCACGTCTTCAAAATCCAGCCGTATGAAGGTGGGCAACATGTAGCGATCGTGTAGCAGAGTGCCCCAACGGGTCAGTTGCTCCTGGCCCGGCTTGTTCCAAAAGCGGCTGACGAGTGCGCGCAGCAGCAATTGCTGCACGATGCTCATTCGCGCATGAGGAGGCATTTCAAAGGCGCGCAGCTCAAGCAGCCCCAGCCGTCCGCTGGCGCTGTCGGGGTTGTAGAGTTTGTCGATACAAAATTCGCTGCGATGGGTGTTGCCGGTCATGTCCACCAGGATGTTGCGCAGGGTGCGATCCACCAGCCAGGCGGGCATGGTGGGGCCATGGCGCTGGGCTTGACGGTTGATCTGCGATAGCGCGATTTCCATCTCAAGCAACTGGTCGTCTCTGGCCTCATCGACGCGGGGCGCCTGGCTGGTTGGGCCGATGAAAAGACCTGAAAACAGGTAGCTCAGTGAGGGATGGTTGTGCCAGTGGGCCAACAGGCCAGCCAGTAATTGGGGTTTGCGCAGAAAGGGGCTGTCTTGCGGGGTTGCGCCACCTAGAACAAAGTGGTTGCCGCCCCCGGTCCCGGTGTGACGTCCGTCGGTCATGAATTTCTCGGCACTCAGTCGGGTCTCATGGGCCGCCTGGTAGAGAAACTCGGTGTGATCGACCAGCTCGTCCCAGCTGTGGGCCGGATGAATGTTGACTTCCAGCACGCCCGGATCCGGGGTGATCTGCAGCAGCTTGAGTCGCGGATCACGCGGGGGTGGGTAGCCCTCAAGCACGATCTTTAAGTCCAGGGTGCGAGCGCTGGACTCCACTGCTTGCACAAGATCCAGGTAATCCTCCAGACGGGCCAGGGGTGGCATGAAGACGTAAAGCACGCCGGTGGTGGGATGGGGTGCCCCGCTCTTGTCCGTCTCAGTAGCGACCGGTCCATTGGCCCTGGCCGGGTCACGCACCTCGACGCACAAGGCGGTGCGAATGGCCTGCGCGTCGCGCAGGGAGCCGCCAGAATCGGGAGCGTTGCGTGCGTTCGTCTGTGCGCGCACTGGGGGCGGTGCCTGAAGGGGCGGGCGTGCGGCGAAGGGGTCGACTTCGAAGAGGGAGTTTCGCTCGCTCGGACTGAGCCAGGGCAGTGCATCGAGCGGTAGCCGATAGCCCATTGCAGAGTCGCCGGGCAGCAGGTAAAGGCGCTGATCGCGCAAAGTCCAGGGGGCGGTTTGCCAGCGTGTGCCCTCCAGCGTGCAAGTCTGGGCCGGCTGCAGGGGGAGAACATAGCCCACGACCGACTGCAGGCCCTGGCTGAACACACGTCGCAGCCGTTCGCGCTCCAGGGGATCGTCCAGGCGGGAGTCGAAAGGGTCCACATTGGCAGGCAGGCGACGTTCGCGCCACAGGTAGTACCAGGTGTCCTCGTGGCCGGGCATGATGCATTGCTCGCTCACGCCCAGTTGGTTGCTGAGTTCGACGATGAACCGTCTTGCATCCTGGTCGGTATAGACCGCGTGTTGTGGGTTGTGTTCGTCGGCAAAGAGTCCGGGATCGTTCCAGGCGGCTTGGCCGTCGGTGCGCCAGTAGATCGACAAGGCCCAGCGCGGCAGTGGCTCGCCCGGGTACCATTTGCCTTGGCCGCGGTGCACGAAGCCGTTTGGCCCGTATTTGAGGCGAAGCTTGTGCAGCAGCTCGGTGGCATAGCGGCGCTTGCTAGGTCCGAGCGCTTCGGTATTCCACTCCGGCGCATCCCGGTTTTCGTTGGCCACAAAGGTGGGCTCGCCGCCCATGGTCAGGCGCACGTCCTGAGCCTGCAGATCTTCGTCAACCTGCCGCCCAAGGTTCAAAATGCCGCGCCATTGCGCATCGGTGTAGGGTTTGCTTACCCGCGGTGACTCGTGAATGCGCTGTACCGACATGCGGTGCGAAAACTCCACCTCGCAGGGATCGACACCGCCCTCAATCGGTGAGGCTCCTGAGGGGTCCGGCGTGCAGGCCAAGGGAATATGCCCCTCTCCGGCGAACAGGCCAGAGGTGGGGTCCAGGCCAATCCACCCGGCTCCAGGCAGGAAAACCTCGCACCAGGCGTGCAGGTCGGTGAAGTCCGTATCGGTGCCGCTTGGGCCGTCCAAGGCCTTCACATCGGGCGTGAGTTGAATGAGGTAACCCGATACGAAGCGGGCGGCTAACCCCAGATGCCGCAGCAGTTGCACCAGCAACCAGCTGCTGTCCCGGCAGGAGCCTGAACCCGTCTCCAGGGTCTGCTCAGGCGTCTGTACGCCAGGCTCCATGCGGATCAGGTAAGCGATGTCCTGGTGCAGGCGGCGGTTGAGCGCCACCAAAAACTCTACGGTAGGCTGGGGCGCGAGGTCAATGCCACGCAGGTATTGGCCCAGTTTGGGCGTCAGCGGGCGGGTGGCGAGGTAGGGTGCCAGATCGTGAGCCTGTGTCGCCTCGTACTGAAAAGGGACTCGGTCGGCATGAGGCTCCAGAAAAAAGTCGAACGGGTTGTAGACCGCCATTTCCACCAACAGGTCGACCGTCACCTTCAAAGCACGGGTGGCTTGAGGGAAGACCAGCCGAGCCTGATGATTGCTAAAGGGATCTTGCTGCCAGTTGACGAAGTGCTCCTGCGGCTCAATCCGCAGGGAATAAGACAGGATGCGGCTGCGGCAATGAGGGGCCGGTCGCAGGCGCACCACTTGGGGCCCCAGTCGCACCGCGCGGTCGTAGCGGTATTCGGTCACATGGTTCAGGGCGACATGGATGGACACGGATTCGATCTTCTCTTGGTTAAATTAAGTGACCCGGAGAGTCTGCAGGAGCCGAAGTTCTGAACCCTGCGCCATACTCAAAAGCTGCTGGCCGCTCGCGACTCGTCCGGACTTTCTTGCGCTGTGCCTGGTCGGTCTTCAAGCAAGAGACGCGCCACGCTCGGCCTGCATGGCGGCCTCCGATGAACACCCCCATTGTCCTGTCTCGCAGCCAAGGTGCAGTTCTCATCTGATCAGGGACCTCTCGCCCGCTCACCGGCTCCCTGGTGCCTGGGCGTCATTTTGGGCACCGCCTTGCAACTGCAGCAGCCGCAGCTCTGGAGTGTGGCGCACTACCTGGCCCTGCTGGTCGCGGGCATCGGGCTGGCCCTAGGTGCGTGGAAATCGCGCGCGTCTCTTCCCTACACCGCCCTGGCTCTTCTGGCTGCCGCCCATCTGGCAGTGGCGCAGGCCGGTTGGCGCGCCAGTGGGTTTGAAGCTCAAGCACTGACTCCCGAACTGGAGGGAAGGGACCTGGTGGTGGTCGGTCAGGTCGAGGGGCTGCCCCAGCCAGGTACTCAATCGCTGCGATTTCGCTTTCTTCCCGATCAGGCTTGGCAGGACGGCCAACTCGTCGTCCTGCCCAAGCGGATCGCCTTGAGTTGGTATGCCCATAGGGCAAGGGCCTCTGGGGTCACCGTACCCGATGAGCCCGATGCGACCGATGAAGAGGCCGAGCGCGAGCGGGCCACGGACTGGGCCGCGCGGCAGCCGCAGGCCCTGCAGGCCGGGCAACGGTGGCGTTTGACTGTGCGGCTCAAAGCCCCCCATGGCCAGCGCAATCCGCACGGAGATGACCACGAACTCAGGCTCTGGGAGCAGGGCGTGCAGGCCGTAGGCTATGTCCGGACTGCGCTTCGTCACCCGGCGCCCGAGAGGCTGGAAGTGGCACGGGGGCATTGGGTGGAACGAGCCCGACAAGCCACCCGATCGGCCATTGCCCTGCAAGTGCAGGATTCGTCTCTGGCAGGCGTGATGTCTGCGCTGGTGATGGGCGATCAGCAAGCGATAGAGCGCGCCGATTGGGATGTGTTCAGAGCCACGGGTGTGGCCCATCTGATGAGCATTTCGGGCTTGCACATCACTTTGTTTGCCTGGCTCGCGGGCGCACTGCTAACGCTGCTGTGGCGGTTGTCGGTGCGCTGGAGTCCTGCTTGGTGCTTGTTCTTGCCCGCTCATCGCGCCGGCGCCTGGGGTGGCCTGATGCTCGCCTGGGCTTATGCGGTGTTCTCCGGTTGGGGGCTGCCCGCGCAGCGCACGGTTCTCATGCTGGCCTTGGTGGTCTGGCTTCGCACATCCGCCCGTCACTGGCCCTGGCCTCAGATTTGGTGCATGGCAATGGCCGGCCTCTTGTTGTTTGATCCCTGGGCACTGCGCAGCGCGGGCTTTTGGTTGTCTTTCGTCGCGGTCGGTCTGCTTTTTGCCACTGAGGACCGATCCTCAAGCCAGGCGCGCCGCCCTCACACTGGGGTGGTGAGTTTGCTCAAGCGTGTCACCGGCACCGTACTGCGACTCTTGCGTGAACAGTGGGTCATGACCCTGGCTCTGGCGCCCTTGTGTCTGCTGCTGTTCCAGCAGGTCTCCTTGGTGGGTCTGTTGGCCAATGTGCTGGCCATTCCTTGGGTGACCCTGTTGGTCACCCCTTTGGCCCTCATGGGGCTTTTACTGCCGCCTTGCTGGGCCCTGGCCGCGACGCTTTTGGAGGCCTTGATGGCCGTTCTGACGCCATTGGCGCAGATTCCATGGGCGATTTTGGAGCGCCCTGCTGCACCATGGTGGTGCGCGGCCGCCGGGGTTTTGGGGGGACTGCTGCTGCTGATGCGCTGGCCCTGGACCTTGCGGCTGCTCGGCCTGCCTTTGCTCCTGCCCGTGCTGCTGTGGCAGCATCCCCGACCGCCGCCGGGCAGTTTTGAGCTCTTGGCCTTTGATGTGGGTCAGGGCAGTGCGGTGCTGGTGCAAACGGCGGGCCACAGCCTGCTCTACGATGCCGGTCCTCGATATTCGCGCGAGAGCGATGCGGGCCACCGGGTGCTGGTGCCGGCCCTCAGGGCTCTGGGCGTTCAACTCGACCTCCTGATGCTCAGTCACAGCGACACCGACCACATTGGCGGTGCGCCGGCCGTTTTGGCACGGCAGCCCTATTTGCCGGTACTGAGTTCCCTGACCGACGAACAGGTGAGCCTGATCGGTCTGAGGGCACATCGGCCCTGCCGTGTGGGTCAGAGCTGGCGCTGGGATGGTGTCGAGTTTGAGGTGCTGCATCCGACCGAAGAGGTCGCCCGGCTCGAACGCAAACCCAACGCCAGAAGCTGTGTGCTGCGTATTACCGCCGCGGCAGGCCGGGGTTCCGCTCTCCTGACTGGGGATCTCGAGACCGCGCAGGAACTCGAATTGTCGGGGCGTGCGACCCTGCGAGCCGATCTCTTGATGGCCCCTCATCACGGCAGTCGCACCTCATCGAGCTCCGCGCTGATTGAAGCGGTACGGCCGCGTATCGTGTTGGTGCAGGCAGGCTACCGCAATCGTTTCGGGCATCCGGCCGCTGAAGTAGTTGAGCGTTATCGTGGCCACGGCGTTGAGGTGGTGGAGACGACTCGTTGCGGCGCCGCGACCTGGCGCAGCCTCGCTCCGGGTGAAGTCCATTGTCAAAGGCAGCAGGTGCGCTACTGGCAGCATCGAGTGCCAGAACCTTAGGGCTCGAAGGCCCTCTGAGCGCTCTTGGCAAGCTCCTTGCTAAGCTTGAGGGTTGCCGCCCCCCAGCACGGGGCGCGGTTTTACCCAGGAGAGCTGGCGATGAACCGACCTCATTTCGACGAAATGCATGACAGCGCACAGGCGGTGAGGGAGCATTACCGGCAGTTCAGTCACTGGCTCGCCGGTCAACCCGAGTCCCTGATGCAGGCCCGACGGGACGAGGCGGAAATGATTTTTCGGCGCGTGGGCATCACGTTCGCGGTTTATGGAGCCAAGGACGAAGAGGGCTCGGGAACGGAGCGGCTCATTCCCTTCGATTTGATCCCCCGCATCATTCCCTCCCAGGAGTGGCAGTCGATGGAGGCCGGCCTGGTGCAGCGCGTGACGGCCTTGAACCGTTTTATCCATGATGTTTATCACGAGCAGGAGATTTTGCGCGCCGGTGTGGTTCCGGCCGAACAGGTGCTGCGCAATGCACAGTTCCGGCCGGAGATGGTGGGTGTCAATGTTCCCGGTCAGGTCTATTCGCATATCAGTGGCATTGACATCGTGCGCGCCCCCGATGCCCAGGGTCGTGGTCAATACTATGTGCTCGAAGACAACCTGCGGGTGCCTTCGGGCGTGAGCTACATGATCGAAGACCGCAAGATGATGATGCGGCTGTTCCCCGAGCTGTTCTCGCAAAATCGCGTCGCTCCGGTGGCGCATTACCCCGATCTTCTGTTGGAAACCCTGAGGGCCATGGCGCCGGCTGGCCTTAATGAGCCGGTGGTGGTGGTCCTGACCCCGGGCATGTACAACTCGGCCTACTTCGAGCACGCCTTCCTGGCCCAGCAGATGGGAGTGGAACTTGTGGAGGGTCAGGACTTGTTCATGAAGGACGACTTCATCTACATGCGCACCACCCGCGGTCCGCGACGGGTCGATGTGATCTATCGCCGCGTCGACGATGACTTTCTCGATCCGCTGGCTTTCCGGCCCGACTCATCCCTGGGCTGCGCAGGCTTGCTGCAGGCTTACCGGGTGGGCAATGTGGCTGTCTGTAATGCCATTGGCACCGGGGTGGCTGACGATAAATCCATCTACCCCTATGTGCCGGCCATGATTGAGTTCTATCTGGGTGAAAAACCCATCCTGAGCAATGTGCCCACCTATCAGTGCCGCGTGGACGAGGACTTGCAATACACCCTGGCCCACTTGGAGGATCTGGTGGTCAAAGAAGTCCATGGCGCGGGCGGTTACGGCATGCTGGTTGGGCCCGCCGCCACCAAGGCCGAGATCGAAGAATTTCGTCAGGTGCTGCGGGCCAATCCGGCCGGCTACATCGCCCAGCCCACCCTGAGTCTGTCGACCTGTCCGACCTATGTCGAAAGCGGGATCGCGCCCAGGCACATCGACCTGCGGCCCTTCGTGCTCAGTGGCAAGCAGGTCCAGATGGTGCCCGGCGGGCTGACCCGTGTGGCCCTTAAGGAGGGTTCCCTGGTGGTTAATTCCTCGCAGGGCGGCGGTACCAAGGACACCTGGATCCTCGAGCCTGAGAGCGGCACTGGGCTGCAGGAGGCGTCCCCTGCGAACGCGTCGCCTTCGACGCAGTCCATGTCCGGCGGCCAAGTTTGATCGGCTCGCCCCGCCTCTAGACACCTTTCCCACCAAGGACCGCCATGCTCTCCCGCACCGCCGACCATTTGTTCTGGATGTCCCGTTACACCGAGCGGGCCGAGAACACCGCCCGCATGCTTGATGTCAATTACCAGACTTCGCTGCTGCCGCAGTCAAGCGCCGCCACCCAGGCCGGATGGCAGGGCATGCTGTCGATCAGCGAACTCAAGCAGGTCTATGAAAACAAGCGCGGCAGCAGCCTGAACCCGCATTCTGTGATGGACTTTATGGTGCGGGACGAGAACAACCCTTCGAGCATCATCTCCTGTCTGCGCGCGGCCAGAGAAAACGCGCGGGCCGTTCGGGGTTCGCTCACCACGGAAGTGTGGGAGACGCAAAATCAAACCTATCTAGAAGTGGTGCGCATGCTGCAGCAGGGAGCGCTGGAACGAGATCCCGCTTCTTTTTTTGAGTGGGTCAAGTTCCGCTCACATCTCTCGCGTGGCGTGACCTTGGGCACCATGCTTCAAGACGAAGCCCTCAACTTTCTGCGCATGGGCACCTTCCTGGAGCGGGCAGACAACACCGCGCGCCTGATTGACGTCAAGTTCCATGCGGTGGAGACCGACTTTTATGGGCAAGGCACGGAGAAAGATCAGGAACTCGATTTCTATCACTGGAGCTCGATCCTTCGCAGTGTCTCGGCCTTTGAGGTCTATCGCAAGGTCTATCGCGATGTAATCAAGCCAGAGCGGGTGGCCGAGTTGCTGATCCTGCGCGCCGACATGCCGCGATCGCTGCACGGGTGCTTGCGTGAGGTGATCGTCAACCTGGACAGCGTGGCCTCTGACCCTGCAAGCGAAAGCCGGCGCCGGGCAGGCAAATTACGGGCGGATCTGCAGTTTGCGCGGATCGACGAGATTTTGGCCACCGGCCTGCATGCCTTCCTGACCCAGTTTCTAGACCGGGTCAATGAAATTGGCGCCCACATCAGCCGGGAGTTTTTGGTTCCGGCCTGAGCCGCCGCCTTACCCGTTTTCCCTCGGGCTGAAAATCTGTTTTTCAGTTGGCGATGATGCGTCTGCTCGGTCTCCCTCTTGTGCGGACACGGGCTTGCTGTAATCCTAGCGGTCGCCTCCCGCCTCGACGGGTGGGACATTGCGATCCGGATCGCGCCTAGCAGCCGATTAGGGTCATCCCTTTGTTCATGCCATTACCGCAAGGACCGCTCATGAAAAGACTCCTCACCGTACTGACCGTGGCTTCAGCCGGTCTGCTAGCTGCCTGCGGCAGCATGCCATCTGCTCCGGCCGCGAACGCGCCCAAACAGGAAATTAGGGTCAATATCTTCCCTGGGGGCTTCAATTGGCCTATCTGGGTTGGCCAAGAGAGAGGCTTTTTTGCCAATAACGGGGTCGAGGTGAAGACCATCAACACCCCGAACTCGCGCGAGCAGCTCACCGGCCTCATCAATGGCCAGTTTGAAATTGCGATGACCGCGGTCGACAACCTGCTGGCTTACCGCGAAGGTCAGGGCGCGGTGCCGATCGACGGCAGCAATCTGATTGCAGTCATGGGTGCGGACAATGGCTTCCTGCGTGTGGGTGCCCAGCCCAACATCAAGTCTTTCGCCGATCTGCGCGGGACCACCTTGTCGGTGGACGCGTTGACCACAGGGTATGCCTTTGTTTTGCTTGAAGTCCTTGAGCGCAATGGCCTGGTGCTCGACCGTGATTACAAGACCGTATCGGCCGGCGGCGTGCTCAGCCGTTACAACGATCTGATCGCGGGCAAGCATTCGGCCACCATGTTGATCTCGCCCTTTGAGGTGCTGGCCAAGGAGAAGGGCATCAACGTGTTGGCAGACGCGTCCGCGGCGTTGGGCAGTTATCAGGGTTTGGTCGCGGGCGTGCGCAAGACCTGGGCCGACAACAATCGCAATACCTTGGTCGGTTATATCCGCGGGTATCGCAGCGCTTTGGATTGGCTCTACGATCCCAAGAACAAGGAGGCCGCGCTCGCGATCTTCATGAAGAACGTCAATGGCGCGACCCGTCAGAGCGCCGAGACCAGCTACGCCATCTTGCTCGATCCCAAGAACGGATTCACCCGCGACGCCTCGATTAGCGTCGAGGGAGTGAGGACCGCTGTGCAGTTGCGTGAGAAATACGGCAAGCCCCAGAAGAAGATGCAGCCGGTTGAAAGCTACATCGACACCAGCTTCCATCGGGCCGCGCGTCCCTGATGGCCGCCTGACAGGCGCGTGCGGTTTTCACGCGGGCGCCTGTCAGGTCCGGTTTTTTCGTCGCGCAATCTTCTGAGCCAGTAGGCTGGGCCTGTCGGCTTTTTCGGTGAAGGCCACCGGAGAGTGGGTGGAGATATCCCTCGCGCTGTTGCGCTAGGCAGCCCTGGTGGCTGGCGCGCGGGTGAACAGTCCACCAATCAGTTCGCGCGCCACACGCTCCGTCAGGACCAGCGAGAGCATCAGTCCGGTCGTCACGGCCGTTGCAATGCCGATCCAGATGCCAAGGTAGCCCAGATCAAAGAAATGGACGTAGATCCACGAGAACAGCGCAACGCCAATCCCCTGCCGGTAGATGCCGATCCAAAGCGTGTAGATCGGTTTTTTCAGCGCCTGCAGCAAGGAGGTGATCGCAAACAAGGTGACATAAATTGGCAAGATAAAGCCATCGATGTGCAGATAGCTTTTGCCGATTTCGATCACCCGCTCGTCTTGGGTAAAAAGCGCCATCGCGGGGCCTGCTGCGAACCACAGGATGCAAGAGCCTGCCAGCATCAGCGCCACGCCTGCCTTGAAGCAAAACATCGTGGCCTCGCGCACGCGCTCGTAGTTGCCCGCCCCGTAGTTCTGCGCCGCAATCGGTAGCAATGCGCCGGTCAGGCCGAAGGCGGGCAGCAGGATCAACTGCTCGATTCGCAGAGCGACGCCATAAGCGGCGACCGCTTCGCCCCCAAAGCCCTTCAAGAAGAACTGGATCACGAAGCCGGCCATCATCATGACCACCATGGAAAAACTGGCGGGCATGGCTTGGGCGGCAATCTGGCGCATCACCGCCGCCTCGGGCGCGAAGCGGCGTGGGCCTGCCATTGCCTCAGAGCGCAAGGCGCGCCACAGCACGTAGGCCATCACCCCGGCCTGTGACACGACGGTCGAAAGCGCAATGCCGTCAAAGCCGATCCCCTTGATCGGGCCGAGCCCGAAGATAAACAGCGGGTTGAGCACCAGGTTGGCAAAGAAGGCGGCCATATTGGCGTATTGCATGGACTTGGTATCGCCTTGCGCCGTCAAGATGCCATTGGCGGCATAGGCAAGCACGAAGGCGGGCGCGCCAAACATCAGCACGCGCAGATACTGGTTGGCCGCATCTCGATAGGCACCCGGTTCAGACACCAGCGCAATCAGCCAGGGCGCGGCCAACCAGCCGACGGCCATCGCGAAAACCGAGGCGCCCAGCCCGAAGGTGATGCCCTGCGCAGCGATCAGGCCTTCCTGCCCCGAGCGCTGACCCAAGGCATGGCCCACCAGGGCGCCCATCGCACTGGACAAGCCGACGCCGATGGCCACGAACAGGATAAAAAAGACGATGAACGAAATCGCCAGACCCGCTTGCGCCTCGGTCCCCAGCATCCCCGCGTAGTAGACATCGACCACGTTGTAGAGCGTGGTGAACACCATTCCGATGGCCGTGGGCAAGGCAAGAGCCCGGAAGTGCTGGGGAATGGATCCGGTGGTCAGGTCGCGCCGTGCCATGAGGGGGTACGGACTGCCGCCGTTTGGTGTGGAAAAAAAGAGGGGCCCGATTGATCACCGGACCCCAAATTCATTGTGCCACAAGCCCCTAAAGAAGACCTGCCCAGCTCTGTCGTCGCGAGGCTTGTGCCCCCGGTGCCTGTCATCGCCAGGAGCGGCCTTTAGCCGCGAGGCGCCTGCGCTGTTGCGGGACGTGGTAAGCCATGCCTGCGGTGCAGCCGGCACTGGATCGCTTCGTTACTCGCGGTAACGATGGCCGGACTTGTCACTCATCTCATTTCTCAAACATCCTCAACCATCTCGTATTAAAAAAAATTATGAGTCCG
>JBEIHE010000036.1:0-24000 GCA_040381515.1 Polaromonas sp. | reverse complement strand
GCGACGAACTCGATGATCTGCATCAGGAAATTGAAGGGCCACAACAGGGGGTGTGCGCCGAAGGGGGCGGTGAAAAGCTCATGCACCCAGCCCCCCATACCCTTGATCTTGACGTTGTAGTACAGGCAGATCAACAAGACCGCCACCGACAAACCCATGGTGACCGACAAGTCAGCGGTAGGCACTACCCGCATGTAATCTTTGGCGCCAATGGCCGGCGCCACCCCATGCCAGATCGCCGGAATCAGGTCGACCGGCAGCAGATCCATTGCGTTCATCAGGAAGATCCAGACGAAGACAGTCAGGGCCAGAGGCGCGACGAACTTGCGGCTCTCGGCACTGTGAACGATACCCTTGGCCTGGCTCTCTACCATCTCCACCAAGATTTCAACGGCCGCCTGAAAACGACCGGGAACGCCCGAGGTGGCCTTACGAGCAGCCTTCCAAAGAAAGTAGGTGCCCACGATGCCAAGCAAAATCCCCCAAAACAGGGAGTCTAGATTGAAGACTGAAAAGTCGAGAACGCTTTCGGGCTTCTTGTTTTGAAGATGGCCCAAGTGGTGAACGATGTACTCACCAGCGGTCAATTCCTTGTCTGCAGCCATGTTATTGCCTGTTCTTCCAATTCGCTCCGGAGACTTGGCCACGGCGAGATTGCATCCACACCGACAACCAAACCACCTTCATGGTCACCACCAGACTGGCCAGCAGGGCTGGCCAGCTCAAATCCTCGACCAACCTAGGCGCCGCGAACAACATCGCCAGCGTCAGACCGATCTTGACGAACTCCCACACAAAGAAGCCCGCCACTGCTGTCCCCGCGTTGATCGAGGACAAGCGCCCGGTCAAGCCGCGCGCAAACACCAAACCCGGCACCACCACCGCCGCCGCACCATACAAGGCCGACCAGCCCCAAGACCAATCGAACCAGGCCAGCAATATGGCCAACCCCAGACCCGCGCAGGCCTGCCACCACAGCACCCGCCAGACCGACACCGCCGGCCTGTCCAAGCCCATCTCCGCCACCTGCTCACGGCTCAGGGGCTGAACAGAATCTTGAGCCTCCTCAACCCAGGCGCGCCGGTCTGCCCCGTCGGCAGACCGCTGATCGCCGCCCTCCGAGACCCGCGGCGCTGGAGGGCTGGGATTCAAATTGGTTTTCAAGATGCCCTGCGTAACCATTCGGGCCTGGAACCGGGGCCGGATACTCCCTAAAGGAGCATCAGCCTAGTCGAACCCGACGACTGCCAAATTACAGCGCCGCTTGAAAACGGCGTCTCTTCCAAAATGGCTCGGCATTATAAGTAAAAACACCGAGACTCTGTCAAACATTCCAGATTGACCAGCGCACCAGACCCGGACGCTACACTGAGTCGAAACGAACACCCGAGAGCCGCTTGGCCATGACCCTGACGCCACCCCAAGAATCGCTGATCACCTACCCCAGCGCCTTCCCGATCAAGGTGATGGGCGAAAAGGTTGACGGTTTCGTGGCGGCCATGGTCTGCGTGGCGCGCGCGCTGGACCCCCAGTTCGATGAACGCACCCTCGAGCTGCGCGAGAGCAAGACCGGACGCTATCTGGGGGTCACGCTGACGGTCACCGCCACCAGCCGCGAGCAGCTCGACGAGCTCTATCGGACCCTGTCCAGCCATCCGATGGTCAAGGTTGTCCTCTGATCGGGCGATGCAGATCCGCACGCTCGGGTTTCAGCCCTTTGTGCCCACCGTTGAGGCCATGCAGGCCTTCACCGCCGCGCGTCAGCCCGACACGCCCGATGAACTTTGGCTGTGCGAACACCCGCCGGTTTTTTCCCAGGGTCTGGCCGGCAAAGCCGAGCATGTGCTGGCAGCCGGTCACATTGCGGTGGTACAGACCAACCGAGGAGGGCAGGTGACCTACCATGGACCCGGCCAAGTGCTGGCCTACCCACTACTGGACCTCAGGCGTGCCGGCTATTTCGTCAAGGAATACGTCTACCGCCTGGAGGAAGCCGTCATCCGAACCCTGGCCCACCTGGGCGTGACCGGTCACCGCGTGTCCGGCTCGCCGGGCATTTATGTGCGACTGGACGATCCCGGCTCGCATGCCGCGCTCGCCGGGCCCAGACCTGCGGCTGACCCATTCCGGGGCCTGGGCAAGATCTCGGCGTTAGGCATCAAGGTCAGCCGCCACTGCACTTACCACGGGGTTTCACTGAACGTGGCCATGGATCTGTCTCCCTTCGAGCGAATCAACCCCTGTGGCCATGCCGGCCTAAAAACCATCGACCTTTCTACAATCGGCGTCTCCATCGGCTGGGAAGAAGCCGCCAACCTGCTGGGCAGCAGGCTTGCCACCCGCCTCCGACCTTGAGCACCCACATGAGCCGCAACCCCGTCGTGCGCGAGGCGCAAAATCCTGAGAGTTACAACCCTCTGGCCAAGCAGAAAGCTGCTGCCAAGCTCTCGCGCATCCCGGTGAAAGTCGAGCAAGGCGAGACGTTAAAAAAACCTGACTGGATCCGCGTCAAAGCCGCCAGCGCCGGCACCCGCTTCTACGAGATCAAGGACATCCTGCGCCAGAACAAGTTGGTCACCGTCTGCGAGGAAGCGAGCTGCCCCAATATAGGGGAGTGTTTTGGCAAAGGCACCGCCACCTTCATGATCATGGGCGACAAGTGCACCCGGCGCTGCCCGTTTTGCGATGTGGGCCACGGCCGGCCCGACCCACTCGATGTAAATGAACCCGAGAATCTGGCCAAAACCATTGCCGCACTCAAGCTCAATTACGTGGTGATCACCAGCGTTGACCGGGACGATCTGCGCGATGGGGGAGCGGCTCACTTCGTCGAATGCATACGCAAAACCCGCGAGCGATCGCCGGGGACACAAATAGAAGTTTTGGTGCCCGACTTTCGCGGCCGCGACGACCGCGCCCTTGAAATCCTCAAGGCCGCCCCACCCGACGTGATGAATCACAACCTGGAAACCGTACCGCGTCTGTACAAGCAGGCGCGTCCGGGCTCAGACTATGCGTTCTCGCTGAACCTGCTGAAAAAATTCAAGGCGCTGTTCCCGCGGGTGCCCACCAAAAGCGGCCTGATGGTCGGACTGGGCGAAACCGACGAGGAAATCTTGGAGGTCATGCGTGACATGCGCGCACATGACATCGACATGCTCACCATAGGCCAGTATCTGGCTCCCAGCAGCAGCCACCTTCCGGTGCGACGCTACGTCCACCCCGATACTTTTAAGATGTTCGAAGCTCAAGCCTACGCGATGGGCTTTTCCCATGCGGCTGTCGGCGCCATGGTGCGCTCGAGTTACCACGCCGACCAGCAGGCTCATGCGGCCGCTACCCGGGCCAGCTAAGAGATCCTAGCGAACCCCCGAGCGAAAAAACTTTTCGGCAGTTGGGGCTAAGAGCAACTGACGAGGACTCTCGAATAGGAGGCCCATCAGGGCCCCCTGGGACCGCCTCAAGAATACGCGCGCTTCATGCGCAAAATCCAGTCTTGGAAGGCGAGCATCTGATCGCGCATGATCTTCAGCGTCGGCTCGTCCTTGAGCTGTCCTGCGGCATCGAACTTGAGATGTGCATCATTAATGAACACCTCGGGCTTGCCCATAGCCAGCACATTCAGGGAGGCCAGGCTGCGGCGCAGGTCGTACTGGACCCGGGCGCCGCCCAGCGGACCGGTCGTGGCCGAGAGCATGGCCACCGGCTTGCGGTAAAAGGGCTGTTGATCGGCCGGGAAGCGCGAGATCCAGTCGATCATGTTCTTCAGCGGCGCCGGAATGGTCCAGTTGAACTCCGGGGTGGCGATCAGCACCCCATCGGCAGCGGCCATGGCCTCGCGGATGCGATGGGCCGCAGCGGGCATGCTGCTCTCATGCAGGTCAGCGTTGTACAACGGCAGATCATGCAGGGGAACGATCTCGAGCTTCATGCCCTCGGGCATCAGGGTGCCGGCCAGCTCAAGGGCCGACAGGTTGTAAGACTTGGCGCGCAAGCTGCCACAAAAACCGGCGATCTTCAGAGGGGTCATGATTTGTTCCGTTGAACCACAAAAAAGCAGGAACGGCCCGCGTGTCGCTGGCCCCCTGCGAAAGAGGGGAAAAAGTATAAGTGGGATTCGATAGTCAGGCTTTAGCCCGGACTACCACCAGGACCAGCCACTGGACTTGAGCAAAGACGTACTCAGATAAGGGAAAAAGACGATGGTGATCAGGAAGATCACCATCGCCAGCGTCATGGGGAAGGTGCCCTTGAAAATCCCCCAGGTGTTGATGGCGATCTCCTTGACGCTGGCCTTGACCACAAAGACCGACATCCCCAGCGGCGGCGTCAACAGGCCAATCTCCATGGCCACGATGGTGATGATGCCAAACCAGATCAAATTGACGCCGAAGGCGTCGAACAGAGGAATCACAAAAGGCAGCAAGATCAGCATGATGGACAGCGAATCCAGAAAGCATCCCAACACCAGCACCGCCAGCAAGTAAAGAAGAAGCAACCAGCCGAAATCAAAATTGGCCTGCACCAACCACTGACTGACCGCATAAGGCAGGCCCGACATGGTCAGCATCTGCGAGTAGATGGAGGCCGACATCAAGATAAAGCAAATCGAGCAGGTGACTCGGCCCGTCTCAAGGAGAAGCTCCCAGAAGGCCTTCAGACCTAGTTCGCGGCGCAGCAAGCCCAACACAATGGCGGTCAGGGCCCCAGCAGCGCCCGCTTCGGTCGGCGTGAAAAAGCCAAAATACAGGCCTCCAACCACGCTACAGACGAGCAGCACAATGGGCACCACCTTCATGACCGACTGCTGCCATGTCTCTTCATGGCCCTGCTCAGCCATCACATCGACCTTGCCGACCCCATTCGAGAAGACAAATCGCGGAAAAAAGAAGATGCAGATCAGGATGGCGACCATGAAATAGGCCGCCAGGAGCAGCCCCGGGATCACGCCACTGATAAACAGATCGCCGATCGAGACATTGGCCACGATGCCAAAGATGATCATCAGAAGGCTCGGCGGTATCAGCATGCCCAGCACCGAAGACCCAGCCACGACCCCCAGGGAAAAGGCAGGGGTGTAACCATGACGAATCATTTCGGGAGCAGCGACTTTGGTGAATACCGAAGCCGATGCGATCGAGGTGCCGGTACAGGCGGCAAAGATAGCGTTGGCCACTACGGTAGCCAAGGGCAGCCCCCCCTTGGCCCGGCGAGTCAGGCGGGCGGTGACATCAAAAATGTCTCGCCCCATGCCAGTGGCCGAGACCACCAGCCCCATCAGCACAAATAAGGGGATGACCGCAAACACATCATTGGCAATCGAGGTGGTGGCCGAACTGGCCAATAGCTTGCCCGCGGTTGCGTAGTCTCGCAGGATCATCACGCCCGCAAATGAGGTGAGCATCAGCGCCACCGCAATGTGCATGCCGCTTTGAATCAGCAGCATCACGACTGCGATGCTGAGCAATCCGACGTGCAGGTTATCCATCAGGCACCTCCCGATTGCTCAGGCTCGGCCCGAAAGGTTGTGATCGCCTCCACCACATACTGCAGGATCGAGAAGAAGGCCCCGATCACCACCAGCAGCATGAAGGGCCAGATCGGAATCTCGATGTAGCCGGCCGTGCCCCGATAAAAGTTACCTCGGTACTGCTCCAGGAAATTAGGCCAGACGTGAATCAAGATCAGCGTCATCAGGGCGACGCCCAACAAACTGTAGAACAGGGACAGGTACTTTCGCAGGCCCCGGCTCTCAATCAGATTGATGAGAATGTCGTTAGAAATATGCCGACGCTCCATGATGGTGTTCGGGATTTGCAAGAACACGATGGAGACAATAGACAGACTAATGAACTCCACCACCCCAGCAATCGGCCTGCTAAACAGATTACGCGAAAGGATGTCCGCATTGACCAGCACCGCCATGAGCACAATCATGAGGGTGCCGACCAGGTTGAGGACGATGGCCATCCTGGAGACCCAGCCTAGCGACAGCAGTTTCACTGTGAAGCCCTCCCCCGCCGCTTAACGGGCGCCCGACACTACCGTCCTCGTGAGCCGAAAGCTCATTCCTTGTCCCAGTCGCGTATCGGCTTGATACCCGCCTTGCGCAATTCATCCATGAACATGGCCAATGCGCGGGTCCCGGGCAAACCCTGCCTGTCTGCATTAGCCGCCCATTCCTTGGCCAGATTGGGCATGGCCCTGGCCCAAGCCGCCTGTTGCTCCCTGGTGAAAGAAACGGTGGTGGCCTTAAAACCTGGCAGCGAGCTGTACCCGTCTTCACCTGCGCGCGCGTAGGCCTTGTCCGACTCCACCCCCCAATCCTCGCCTACCTCGTGGAGGATCTTGCGGATCGGCTCGGGCAGCTTGCGATAAAGATCGCGGTTAATCGTCAGCGCCACAGCATATTGCGCGCCGAATCCTACGCGAGTGATATTGGGCGCCACTTCCGGGTATTTCATGGCCGGAAAAGTGGAGGGCATGATGATGAAGCCGTCATACACACCGCTCTTGGTGGAGTTGTAGTACTCCATCATGTTGCCCTGCACCGGGGTTGCACCCGTACCTCGTAGCCACGACAGGATCAGGCCGCCGGAACTAATCTTCTTGCCCTTGATGTCTTCCATCGAACGCACCGGGAAGGTGGTCAACAGTTCGTAGGAATCGACCCCGCTGCCACCCAGGCGCACTTGATTGAATCTTTCATACTGTGCGCCGAATTCGGGGAAGGTCTTGTGCAGACGGTTAATGATCCGGCTGATGGTCTGCACATCGGTGGTGGCAAACGGCACGGTAAACGACAACTGCTCAAGAGGCAGCCTGTCCGGCCAGAAACCAATCGGAATGAATCCAATCCCGGTAATGCCGTCCTTGACCCCATCGAGCATCTGCAGGGGCTTGAGCAAGGATCCGGCGTAGGCTTCGGTCCAGGCAATTTGGTAGTTCAGACCGGCTGCTTTAATCCGCCGATTCACCTCGGGAATGAAGTACTCATTCACCTTGGCCAGCGAGGGCAGCGATCGAGGGGGCTGTCCCGCCGCCACGGTGATAGCGATCCTCTCCTGCGCAAAGACGGCCGGCGCACAAAGGGCCAGGGACAGCAAAGCAAGCTTGGCTTTTTGCAACATCATGTCAATCTCCTCCAAAAAATCAGGGCATCACGGGCAGTATCAGTCTCGAAGCATGCGGCTTGTCGTGCATCAAAGTGTCGGTGCCAACCTTGTACCAAAGGTACTGGTGACTAAACAGGGAGTCAGTCATCGGCGAATCGCAATTGGAAATCTCCAGCCGGATTCGATGCCCCTTCTTGAACAGGTAAGCACAGGGCAGGATCTCAATCTCGAGTTTGTAGACCTCGCCGGGCACGATAGGCTGCGGGTCGGTATGGGTGTAGACCGGTCGGAAGTCGGTGGACAGCGCCGCATCTTTCTCGCGGTGCGAGGCCCTCATCCAGCCTTTGGACACCACGGTGTAGCCGGGCTGGCGTCCCTCCTGGCGACTGGCCTCGGTCTGGGGCATCTGATCGGAGAGCTTGACGATGAACTCCGAGTCGATATTGGTCGACCTGAAGAAGAGCTCGAGCACCACCGGGCCCACAACCTCAAGGTCTTGCTCCAGAGGCTCGGTACAGAAAGTCAACACGCCGGCAATCGGATCGGGGCCAAACTTGCTCTCGGTCACCACGCCGAACTTCCAACGCGGATCCGGATAGTGAAACTCGGTGGCAGCACCAACAACCGAATCGGCCTGCCGCGTCAGGGAGCCGTCGTTGATTGAATCAACGCTGCCCGTCTTTTGCCCAGAGAGGAAAAAGCTCGCGGCCTGGGTTTGGCGCGGCGGCCACTGATCGAAGGCCTTGTACTGATTGAGTCCCCGCACGAAAAGCTGAACCGGCGCCTTGCTGCTGTAGGAACTGGCGACCTGCTTGAGATGCTGATCGTAGAAAGGCAGCAGATGCTCTTTATGAAAGTCGATGGTGTCGAACATCTCATGGACTTCGAACACATCCTTGCCACCTGTGACGAGAAGCTTCTTATCAGTCTCCGCACGCTCGTACCCAACGATGTTTCCGCGCAGGTGCAAGCCGAGCTTGCCCCAATGACCGATGGAGAAAATCGGAACCTTGATGTTTTTGATCCGCTCGATCGGTGAGCGTTCTTTCCACCAGTCGTCATAGGTCTGGTGTTCGATCATTTCCCAGGTGATGTCCCGGTGCATCGCCTTGCCCAGGGGCAAATTGGCGGGGCGAATGAAATTGTTCGCGCGCACCATGTTGTACCACCAGATCATGAACTCGCAATAGATGCCCCCGTGATAAGTGACATCGCGATAGAAATCAGTGGCCCCGTCATAAGGTGCAATGCACTTGAGCGACGGCGGATTGACCACGCCCATGAACCACTGCGTCCAGGCGTAGTAAGACTGCCCTATGCCGCCGACGCGTCCATTGGACCAGCCCTGACGGCCGATCCACTCGATGATTTCGTAGAGATCTTGCTGCTCCTCATAGGAGACAAGGGAGTACTCGCCCCCAGAGCGCCCGGAACCACGTACATCGGCATGAATGTAGGCATAGCCCTGCTCACGCACATACCATTCGACAGGGCCGACCTCGCGCCACAGGAACAGGGCGCTGTGCGGAATCGAGTCGGTGTCGAACTGGTAGGGCGAGGCTGCGAACAGGCAGGGAAAGGGCCCCTCGGCCTTGGGCCTGTAGATGCGCAGCGCGATCGTCACTCCATCGCGCATTCTGATGTGGACGATCTCATCGATCATCTCGTAACGCGCCTGGATCTGGGTTCCCGTTGAATGGCCCATGGAAGCTCCTCCGTGCCTAGCCTTGACGCATGAGGGGGCCACTGGCCTCCTCCTCCCTCGCTTTGTTTGACGCCAATAGTGACCGCGTTTGGCGACAGCGAACCTAGGGCCGGTCAGTATTGACTATTTGAAAAGATGCGTAATTTGTCCCGCCGGCGACACCGCGAAGGGCCGGCTGCGCCCAGCGAGCAGGCCGAGCCCTAGGGAGTACCGTCCTGCAGCGCCTGGGTGGGATCGTCGCTGGCGATCACGCGCTGAGCCCAAGCTTCGAGCTTGCTGGCATCGGTACGCAGGACCTGCTGCTTGACGGCCAGGATCTGCGACGGATGCATGGAAAAGGAGCGCAGCCCAAGCCCCAGCAAAAGGCGAGTCAGCCCCACGTCGCCAGCCATCTCGCCGCAAACACTGACCGGCTTGTCCTGCGCACGGCACTCGGCAATGGTGTCGGCAAGCAAACGCAAAACCGCCGGATGCAGGGGGTCGTAGAGGTGAGCGACCGCCTCGTCGGCTCTGTCGATGGCCAGCGTGTACTGGATCAGGTCGTTCGTGCCGATGGAGAGGAAATCAAAATGCCTCAAGAAAGTCTTGACGGTCAGCGCAGCCGCCGGCACCTCAATCATGGCCCCGAGCTTGACCGGTCCATAAGCCTGCCCGCGGTTGTCGAGTTGAGCCCGCGCATGGTCAAGCAGCGAAAGCGTCTGACGAATTTCCCGCGCATGGGCCAACATAGGCACCAGCAAATTGACTTGTCCGTGCGCGGCCGCGCGCATGATGGCGCGCAGTTGGGTCAAAAACATCGGCGGATCCGCCAGACTCCAGCGTATGGCACGAAGGCCCAGGGCCGGATTGAGATGATCGTCAGCCCGCGCTCCGCGGTCCAAGGGCTTGTCCGCACCAATGTCGACGGTGCGGATGGTCACCGGCAGCCCCTGCATCCCCTCGATGGCCCGAACGTACGCAAGGTATTGCTCTTGCTCATCAGGCAAGCGCCCCCCGCGACCCATGAACAGGAACTCACTTCGGAAAAGGCCCACGCCCACCGCGCCGGCCTGCACAGCCGCGGCAGTGTCCTCGGGCATTTCGATGTTGGCCATCAGTTCGATCTTCTGGCCATCAAGGCTGACCGCTGGCGTATGGCGCAGGCGACTCAGGCGTTCACGTTCGAGCTCTCCCTGGCGCTGCTTGAATCCATATTCCGCCAAGATGATCGGCGACGGATCCACGATCAGAACGCCGGCATCACCGTCGATGATGACCCAGTCGTCCTGCGCGATCAGACTGCTGGCGCTGCGCGCACCGACCACGGCCGGGATGTCCATGCTGCGCGCCACGATGGCTGTATGCGAAGTGCGTCCGCCGACATCGGTGGCAAAGCCGACGAAAAGGCTGTGCTTGAACTGCAGCATATCGGCTGGCGAGAGATCATGGGCCACGAGCACCAGAGGCACGTCCATGGAATCGCCCAGCAGCTCGCCCTGCTGCCTCGGCCGGGTCGATGCCGGTGGCTTGACCGGCGAGGCGGCGCCCTTGAGATAGCGCAAGACCCGCTCGACAACCTGTTCAAGATCGGCCTTGCGCTCGCGCAGGTAAGGGTCTTCCATCTCGTCAAACTGCCTGGCCAGGGCCTCGTACTGGGTGGTGATGGCCCACTCGGCGTTGTAGTGACGCTCGGTAATCCAGTGCTTGACGCCGGCAGACAACTGCTCGTCCTGCAGAAGCATCAGATGCACATCAAGCAAGGCCGCCAGCTCGGGCGGCGCATCCTTGGGCAACTCCTTCTGTACCCTGGAAATCTCATCCGCTACCGCATCACGGGCCACCCGTATGCGCTGCACCTCCGACTGCGCCTGATCGGGATCGATGAAATAGTGGGCCACATCGGCGCGGCTGGAGGCCACCAACACCGCACGGCCGATAGCGATGCCACGCGAGACCGCCAGGCCGTGGATGGAAAAGCTCATTGGCCCTCGCCAAACTTGTCGTTGAACAGCTCCAGGAGGGCCTGCATGGCCTCTTGCTCGCGCTCACCCTGGGTTTCCAGTTCAACCGTGCTGCCCAATCCGGCCGCCAGCATCATCACCCCCATGATGCTCTTGGCATTGACGCGTCGCTCGCCCCGGCTGATCCAAACCTCACAGGGGAAGCTGCCCGCCAGCTTGGTGAGCTTGGCAGAGGCCCGGGCATGAAGTCCCAACTTATTGCTGATGGTCACGCTGCTCTTGATCATGATGACGACGTGGCTGGTTTTGGGGAGCGGTAATGGCCACCTGCATCACGCCCTGGCCCGCTCCGGTCAGGGCGCGAGCGACGAGGGCATCGAGGGAGTCATGGCGGTAGGACAGGGCCCGCATCAGCATGGGCAGGTTCAGACCCGCCACCAGCTTGCTGTTGACTCCATCGACCAGCTTCTGTGCCACATTGCAGGGCGTGGCACCAAAGATATCGGTCATGACCAGGCAGGTCGGGCAATCGAGTTGCTGCATCACGATGCGCGCCTGCGCAAGAGTCTCCTCCGGCGGCACGTTAGGCTGCACGTCCACCGCGGCAAAACAACGCGGCGGCGCTCCAAAGACATGCGTGATGCACTGGCCCATGGCCGAGGCCAGTGGCGCGTGGGCAATGACCAAAATGCCGTTCATGAACCAGAATTATCGACCTTTGCGTACAGATAAAAAGCAAAAGAAGCCAGGCAACAACACAGATAAGCTCCCAAAGCACCCTGAAAACTGGCCTCTTGCGACCAGCCCCGCACCATCAGGGCATCGATCAGCAGCCCAATACCCCACTGCATGGCAAAGATGCCCAGAAAGCAGATCAGGTTATAGGCCGTCAGTGCCCGGCCAGCCAGCGAGGAAGGAAAAATCATGCTCAAGGCGGGCTGGGCCAAAGAGACCACGCTTCCCAATACGACAAATAGGGCCCAAAAAGGCCAATCAGCCCGACTGCCCAGGAAAATGTTGAAGGTCAGCACCGTCAACATCAGGGGAACCACCAGATACAGAAGCCGCTCCACGCTCCAACCGCGTCGGGTCAGGCCGGGCATCACCAGACCCCAGATGGAAAAAGCCAACAAAGAAGCCAGATTGATGGAAAAAAGCCCAGCCGCCGCCTGTAGGGGACTGAGTCCGACCACACGGGTCAGCCAGGGCCCCAGCCAGAGCGTCTGCAGGCCGATCAGCCCGCCGTTGATAAAAAAGGCAAAGGGCAGCAGGCGCCTGAAGGCCGGGCTGCGCCAGACCTGTGCATAGCCGGAGGGCCCTGCAGGCTCAGGCGCTTGCGGCGCAGACTGCGGAACCAGTCGGGCCAGCAGCACCATGGTCAGCAGGAGCAATAGGGCCAGGGCCCAGAACATGGGTCGCCAGCCCATCAGGGGCAGCAACCACTGGACGGGCAAAGTAGCGGCCACCATGCCCAGCGATCCCATCATGAGAATCCAGGAATTGGCACGCAACATCTGCCCAGGCTCATACCAGCGCCGAAAACCCGTCAAGGGGGCCATCAGGCAGGCGCTGACGCCCACACCGAGAAGCACACGCGCGGCCAGTAAGCCGGTAAAGTCGGTGGCCACCGAGAAAGCCAGACAGGCGATGACCGCAACGGCCAGGAAGCCAATCGACACCCTTCGCGGGCCATACCGGTCGAGCCAGGTTCCGAGCAACAGCTGGGTACTTGCAAACCCCAGAAAAAAGCCGCCTCCAAGCAAGCCCAAGTCGCCCGCCTGCAAGTCAAACTCCTGGGTCAGGGCCGGCGACAAGGTGGCAATGACGGTACGCACCACTGCCGATAGGAAATATCCCAAAGCAAAAGCCAGGAAGACCCAGACAGCCGCCCGACCCACCAGACGGGGGGAAGCGCTTGATTCAACAGCAGGTTCGATGCTCACAGAAGCTTGATACTCGCAAAGAAAGTCTCGACCGCTTCGGGCATCGGTCGAGGAGAATAAATCACCGCCTGAAAGACATGGCTACCGCGGGCAAAAAACAGCGCCTGTCCCTCTACCGGCTTGCCCTCGGGAGACTGGCCCTTGGCCGATACCCGCAGCGCCGGATGCTGCCGGTCTGCCCCGCTCACCAGATCGGAGCGCTGCTGGGGCTGCGCCGCGCGCATGTGAGTCAAGGTCAAGGCCTGCCATTGCATGAGCACCTCGCCGACACGCGAGGACTCGCCCAAGTCAGCCACCGATAAGACAAACATCGCACCGGCCGCCTCACACCCGACCATCACCAGACGGGTCGCTTGTCCGCCCAATGGCACCGTCTTGCTCGCCCGGTCAGGCTTACACGGCATCAGCAAGGTCAGATCCCCAAGCTCGGGACGCACCTCACGCCAATTGAGCGCCGGAGTGCAGGCGAGCAGCAGGCCCGAGAGAACCCACCCGAAGAATCGACGAAGCAGACAAGACACCCCGGGACTGTACAGGCATTCCCAGCTCGAAACCGCGGGCCTGCGGCAGGTCCGCCGCTGCGCCACAATCACGCCATGAATTCCTTGCAAGGCATCCGCGTCCTCGACCTTTCCCGCGTGCTGGCCGGTCCCTGGTGCACGCAGAATCTGGCTGATCTGGGGGCCGATGTAATCAAGATCGAGCGGCCCCTCCAGGGAGATGACACACGAGGCTGGGGACCACCTTTCCTGCACGATGATCAAGGCCGTGAAACCAGCGAGGCCGCCTACTACCTCGGCGCCAATCGCAACAAGCGCTCCGTCACCTGCGACATTGCGCAGGAACGCGGCCAGCGCCTGATTCGCGATCTGGTGCGCCACTGCGATGTGTTTGTGGAGAACTTTAAGGTGGGGGACATGGCCCGCTATGGGCTGGATCCGCAGAGCCTGCTCGCTCTCAATCCACGACTGGTGTACTGCTCGATCACCGGCTTCGGCCAAACCGGCCCTTATGCCGATCGAGCCGGCTACGACTACGCGATTCAGGGCATGGGGGGCCTGATGAGCATCACCGGTGAGCGCGATGACCTCGGAGGTGGGCCACAGAAGGTGGGGGTGGCCGTGGCCGATCTGATGACCGGCATGTACGCCACCGTGGCCATCCTGGCCGCGCTTCGGCATGCTGAACGCACCGGAGAGGGCCAGCACATCGACATGGCCCTGCTCGACACCCAAGTGGCTATGCTGGCCAACCTGGGCGCCAACTATCTGGTCAGCGGCAAAGTACCCGGACGGGCGGGCAACGCGCACCAGAACATCGTCCCCTATCAAGTCTTCGAAGTCGCGCCAACGGCCGATGGCAGCCGTGACCATCTGATCCTGGCTGTCGGCAATGACAGTCAGTACGCCAAATTCTGCGAAGTCGCGGGTCGACCCGAGTTGGCGCAAGACCCGCGTTTTTCAACGAACCGCCAGCGCGTACTTCACCGCAAAGAACTGGTGCCCCTGCTCGAAACCATCATGAAGACCCGCTGCAAGGCCGACTGGCTGGCAGCCCTGGAAAAAGCCAAGGTACCCTGTGGGGCCATCAACAACCTGGCCGAAGTTTTCGCCGATCCGCAGGTCGAGAGCCGCCGCATGGTCAGCCACTGGCAACATCCACATCGTCAGGATCTGCGCCTGGTCTCCAGCCCGATGAAACTGGGCCTAACACCGGTGCGCGACCCTCAGCGAGACGGCCTGCCGCCCCCTCTGCTGGGCCAGCACACCGAAGAGGTGCTACGGTCAGTGCTGGCCTACGATGAAGCGCGCCTGGCTGAGCTTAAAAGTCAACAGGTCATCTAAAACCTGGCCGTGCAACAGGCTCGCCTGATCGGTACACTCAAATCATGACCCCTCCTTCAAGCGCAAACGCCTCGCGCCGCGGCCTGATCGGTGCGGCTCTGGGCTGGGCCGTCCTGGGCAGCGCCTGTTCATCAGGCAAGGCTGCGCCCGAAACCCGCTTCGTGCTTCTGGACGGAAGTCAGACCAGCACCACAGCGCTCAGAGGCAAGGTCTTCCTCATCAACTTCTGGGCCACCAGCTGCATCAGCTGCGTAGCTGAAATGCCCAAGTTGGTCGAAACCCATCAGCGCTTTCACGCCCGCGGCTTCGAAACGCTAGCAGTAGCGATGAGCTACGATCCACCGGCTTATGTGGTCAATTTCAGCCAGAGTCGGCAACTGCCCTTCATGGTCGCCATTGACAACACCGGCGCGGTAGCCAAGGCTTGGGGTGATGTCAGGATTACACCTACCACCTACCTGGTCAATAAACGCGGCGAAATCATTAAGCAGTACGTGGGCGAGCCCGATTTCGCCGATCTGAACAAGCTGATCGACAAACTGCTCGCCCAGACCTGAGCCGCCTGCGACCAGGCCCGTACCACCCGGACTTACTGAGCGCGATAAGCGTCGTGACAGGCCTTGCAACTGGCTGCCGTAGCGCCGAAAGCGGCCTTGATTGCATCGAGATTGCCCGTCTTAGCTGCACTGGCGAGCTTGGCCGTCTCGGCCATGGCTTTCTCCCCGGCGTCTTTGAACTTGGCCTGTTCGGTCCAGATCTCCGCCCTGGCTTTGGTGGGTGCACCCTTGTCAGTGCCCGGACCGAAGCCAGCCCAGGGTAGCTTGGCCATGTTGGCAACCACCTCCGCATTTTCAGCAGCGACCCTGGCGTCAAAAGGAATGCGGCCATTGGCCATCGCCCCGATGCGCTGAAAATGTTGGCCCATGATGAAAAACGAGCTTTGGCGGTAACGAATGGAATCTTCAGGCTTGGCAAACTGGGCCGCAGCCGGCAGGCTCAGAGCCAACAAGGTGCACGCCGAAATGAATGGAAAAAGAATCCGCATGGCATATCCTTCAAGTCACAGGTCGGCGGTCGCCTACCCCAGCTCCGATTGCAACAGGAAAGCCTAAGGCAGTCCAGCGGCGCGCCAATAATTGAGTACATCACTCGCCCAAGCCAGACCTTCTGCTCAACCGCATTAAGCTCACCGCCGAGTTCCCACACCTGAGCCTGCACCCATGAATCTGTACGCTCCTCATCTGCACCGCACTCGAATCTGGGATCTTCCGACCCGGCTTTTTCACTGGGCTCTGGTCATCTGCGTCATCGGTCTGGTGGTCAGCGGCAATATCGGCGGAGCGGCCATGAACTGGCATTTCCGTTTTGGGCAGGCTGTGATGAGCTTGCTGCTGTTCAGGATCGTCTGGGGCCTGATAGGCGGCCACTGGTCACGCTTTATTCGATTTCCGCTTCATCCGCGCGATCTGCTGAACGAATTGCGCGGGCGAGCTGACGAACGACTGCATACCGGACACGGGCCGCTGGGCTCACTGGCGGTGCTGGCTTTTCTCTTGCTGCTGGGCGCACAAGTGGGGACCGGTCTTATCAGCGATGACGCCATCGCCTTCGCTGGGCCGCTGACGCACCTGGTCTCGGGTGCTACGGTCAGCCAAGCCACGAGCTATCACACGCAGATCGGAAAGCTGCTCCTGCTCGGTTTGATTTTTCTGCATCTGTTGGCCATCATCTGGCACACCTTCAAAGGCAGGCCTCTGGTTGGCGCCATGCTGCACGGGGACAAGCCGCTAGATCAAGCGATGCCCGCGACGCGAGACGATGGGCTGAGCCGCCTGCTCGCTCTGATCCTCCTGATTTTTTGCTACGGCATCAGCCTGTGGGTGTTCAGCCTCGCCCCCCCGCTGGCCTGAAAGACAAGGATCACACCGATGCCGACGTCGCGTCAACACAAGCCTCGCGCGGGGGTCGAGCTGATCACGCCCACGACGTCCGGCGAGCTCGCTGCGACCCGCGACATTTTTCAGGAGTATGCCGACGGTCTGGGCGTCGATTTGTGTTTTCAGAATTTCGAGGCAGAACTGAAGGCCCTGCCAGGCGAGTATGCACCCCCCCGCGGCGCCTTGATATTGGCCCAGGTAGGAAGAGAAATCGCGGGATGTTGCGCCCTACGTCCACTCGATGCGGTGGACTACCCCAATGCGGCCGAGCTCAAGCGACTGTATGTGCGAAAGGCCTTCCGGCGCTTCGGCCTCGGTCGACAGCTGGCTGAAACCATGCTCGATGCCGCGCGAGCGGCCGGCTACCGCTGCGTGCTGCTTGATACGCTCGATGACATGGAAGCGGCACGCCAGCTCTACGTCGAACTCGGCTTCGAGGAAATTGCCCCCTATTACCACAACCCTCTGCCGGGCAACCACTACCTCAAGGTCGAGCTTTAGGCCTGTCCCCAAAAAAACAGCCGCCCTGTGGCGGCTGTGTGGGACGAGCGGCGAGCGCTGGCTTCAGCTCTTGGCCTGAGCAAGCAGGGTGGCCGCGTCACTGACCTCGAACTTGCCCGGGCCCTCGATATTGAGCGCACTGACCTTGCCATTTTTCACCAGCATGGAGTAACGGTTGCTGCGCAAGCCCATGCCGCGAGCAGTCAGGTCTAGCGTCAGGCCTACGGCCTTGGAGAAATCCGCACTGCCATCGGCCAGCATCCGCACCTTGCCCGCTGTCTTTTGATCGCGCGCCCAAGCGCCCATCACAAATGCATCATTGACGCTGACGCACCAGATCTCGTCCACGCCGGCCGCCTTGAGTTCGTTGTATTTCTCCAGGTAGCCAGGCACATGCTTGGCCGAGCAGGTGGGCGTGAATGCGCCCGGCAAGGCAAACAGTGCGATGGTCTTGCCAGCGACAGCCTTGCTGACATCCACCGGATTGGGGCCAATGCTGCAACCATTGCCCTCGACTTCTGAATACTCCATCAGCGTGGCGGCGGGCAGACTATCTCCAACTTTGATCATGAGGGGCTCCTTAAAGAGAACGGAAAACACATTGAGCGCCGGATTGTCCGTGGTTTCGCCAATTGCTGCAGAAGGCGGTGACAGGATGCCCACCGGTCAGGCCACGCCTCAACCCTGCGATTCAGGCTTGAGGCTCTGTGGTTCGGCTCAGGGCTGCGGCCGCGAAGAAGTGGGCCACGCCAAAGAGGCGCCGAGCTCGTGCTGCACGGCAGCCAAGTCCTCCGCGGTATCGAGGTCGATCCGATAGCTCCGGTCTGTACTAGCCCAGGACTGCACTCTGTCCGGATGTGCAGCCTGCCACTGCCGACAACCCACCTCAGGGCCCTGCGCCAAAATTTCCTGTCGCACCCTCTGACTGAACAGGACCGGATTGCCCGGCAATCCCTCGACCTGAGGTTGCAGCACCTCCACGCCAGGCGGTCGGGCAAGGTAGGCATCGATCAATTGCCGCAGCTGCGGCGCTCCGATCAGCGGCTGGTCCGACAGCAACACCATCACCGCCTCGCTCTGATCGGATACGCTCTGCAAGCCCACTCGCAAAGATGAAATCTGCCCCTCGTCAGGCCTGGGATTGAGCACACATCGAACGGACGCGCCAGCCAAGGCGGACTCGACGGCTTGCGCGTAATGCCCGAGGACCACCACGGTCTCACACACACCGACCTGCATCAATGCATCCGCGAGGCGGCGCACCAGCGCCACGCCATCGACTTCGATCAAGGGCTTGGGTCTATGGCCCATGCGTGAAGCAGCCCCGGCAGCCAAAAGGACGGCCGAGACACGCAAGAGTCTTGGGGGAGCCGTCATCGCGAACCTTTCAAAACACCGGCATCATAAGAGACCACAGCTTGTCACCAGGAGGTCGGCAATCGGCCACAAAAAAGCCCACCAAGGTGGGCTTTTTCATGAGGCATGGTGGGCTCTCAAACAGCTGCGGCCTTTTGCACCAGCTTGGTGGCCACCCAGTTCTTGGTTTTGGACAGTGGCCGGCTCTCGGTGATCTCGATGATGTCACCCAAGTGGTACTCACCCTTCTCGTCGTGCGCGTGATACTTGCTCGACATGGAGACGATCTTGCCGTAGAGCTCATGCTTGACGCGACGCTCAACCAGCACCGTGACCGTTTTGGCACGCTTATCGCTGACCACCTTGCCGATCAAAGTGCGAACGAGTTTCTTGCTTTCGCTCATTTGGCGGCTCCTTTGGCAACGGTCTCAGCCAGAATGGTCTTGGCACGGGCAATGGCGCGACGGGTCGAGCGCAACTGACCGGTATTGCTCAATTGCTGTGTGGCCTTCTGCATCCGAAGGCCGAAGTGGGCCTTCTGCAGTTCCTTGACTTCGGCCTTCAGGCCGTCCACATCCTTTTGACGCAGTTCAGAGGTTTTCATGATCTATCGTCTCCTGGATCACTGGCCGATCATGCGGCTGACAAAGGTGGTGCGCAAGGGCAGCTTGGCCGAAGCCAAGCGGAATGCCTCACGTGCCAGCTCTTCGGGTACGCCGACGATCTCGAACACAATCTTGCCGGGCTGGATTTCAGCCACGTAATACTCGGGGTTGCCTTTACCGTTACCCATGCGGACCTCGGCAGGTTTCTGCGAAATCGGCTTGTCAGGGAAGACACGAATCCAAATACGGCCGCCACGCTTGACGTGACGGGAGATCGCACGACGCGCGGCCTCGATCTGGCGAGCGGTCAGACGACCGCGGTCAGTGCACTTGAGACCGAAATCACCGAAAGCAACCGTGTTGCCACGAGTGGCCACGCCGGTGTTACGGCCCTTCTGCTCCTTGCGATATTTTCTGCGAGCGGGTTGCAGCATGTTCTATCTCCGTGATGAGACCGATCACTCGGTCTTGGCACCGTCAGCTGCTGCAGCTGGCGCGGCTTTTCGAACGCGCTTAACGGTGGTTTTCGGGGCCTCGGCTGCGGCGGTTGCCTCCGCCGGTTTATCACTGCCGTCTGCAGGCGCACCCGCAGTGCGGGGACCGCGGCGAGCGCCAGAAGGACGGTCACCCGCAGGGCGGCCGTCACGACGCGGACCGCGCGGCTTGCGCTCCTCCTCGGCAGTCGCCTCGGTCTTGAGGCCAGGCGCGTCGCTGCGGCCCAGGGTGTCACCCTTGTAGACCCAGACCTTCACGCCGATGACACCATAGGTGGTCTTGGCTTCGGACGTACCGTAGTCAATATCGGCGCGCAGGGTGTGCAGCGGCACGCGCCCTTCGCGATACCACTCACAGCGGGCAATCTCAATGCCGTTGAGCCGGCCTGAAGACATGATCTTGATACCCTGCGCACCCAAGCGCATGGCATTTTGCATGGCACGCTTCATGGCACGGCGGAACATGATGCGCTTTTCGAGCTGCTGGGTGATGCTGTCGGCGATCAGCTTGGCATCAATCTCGGGCTTGCGCACCTCCTCGATGTTGACGGCCACCGGCACCCCGAGCTGCTTGCTCAGTTCCTTCTTCAGGCTCTCGATGTCCTCACCCTTCTTTCCGATGACCACGCCCGGACGCGCCGAGAAGATGGTGATGCGGGCGTTCTTGGCGGGGCGCTCGATCAGCACGCGCGAGACGGCTGCGTTTTTGAGCTTGGTCTTGAGGTACTCGCGCACCTTGATGTCCTCGGCCAGCATGCCGGCAAAGTCGCGGTTGCTGGCATACCAGCGGCTGGCCCAGTTACGGCTGACCGCGAGGCGGAAACCGGTGGGGTTGATTTTCTGTCCCATGTCCTGCTTCTTCCTCTTTCAATTGCCGACCGTCACGTACACATGGCACGTGGGCTTGCTGATGCGGTTGCCGCGACCCTTGGCGCGGGCAGAAAAACGCTTGAGCGTGGCGCCTTGCTCGACGTAAATGGTCTTGACCTTGAGTTCATCAATGTCAGCCCCGTCGTTGTGTTCGGCGTTGGCAATGGCAGACTCGACCACCTTCTTGATGATCACAGCAGCCTTCTTCTGGGTGAAACTCAGAATGTTCAGGGCCTGGTCGACCTTCTTGCCGCGAATCAGGTCGGCCACCAGTCGGCCTTTGTCGACCGACAGACGAACGCCCCTGAGGGTTGCACGTGTTTCCATGGTCATTCCTTACTTCTTCTGCACTTTCTTGTCCGCCGGGTGACCCTTGAAGGTACGGGTCAGGGCGAACTCGCCGAGTTTGTGCCCGACCATCTGGTCGGTGATGTAGACCGGCACATGCTGCTTACCGTTGTGCACGGCAATCGTCAGACCGATGAATTCGGGCAGGATCATGGAACGGCGCGACCAGGTCTTGATCGGCTTCTTGTCCTTGGTGGTCACGGCCTTATCGGCCTTGGCCAGCAGGTGATGGTCAACAAAAGGACCTTTTTTAAGTGAACGAGTCATGTCCTGGCCTTACTTCTTGCGACGCGAAACAATCATCACCTGCGTACGCTTGTTGTTGCGGGTGCGGTAGCCCTTGGTGAGGTTACCCCACGGATCCACAGGGTGACGGCCTTCGCCGGTCTTGCCCTCACCACCACCGTGCGGGTGGTCGATCGGGTTCATCACCACGCCACGTACCGTCGGACGGATGCCCATCCAACGCTTGACACCAGCCTTGCCCAGACGCCGCAGGCTGTGCTCTTCATTGGCCACCTCGCCAATAGTGGCCCGGCACTCCACGTGAATCTTGCGCACTTCACCCGAGCGCATACGCACCTGGGCGTAGACGCCTTCGCGGGCCAGCAAGGTAGCCGAGGCACCGGCCGAACGCGCAATCTGCGCCCCCTTGCCAGGCTGAATTTCGATGCAATGGATGGTCGAACCCACCGGGATATTGCGAATCGGAAGGGTGTTGCCCGCACGGATCGGAGCCTCAGAGCCACTAATCAGTGTGCTGCCGACTTCCACACCACGCGGGGCGATGATGTAACGACGCTCGCCATCGGCATAGCACAGCAAAGCGATATGGGCACTGCGGTTGGGGTCGTACTCGATACGCTCAACCTTGGCCGCAATAGCGTCCTTGTTGCGACGGAAGTCCACCACCCGATAGTGGTGTTTGTGACCGCCGCCCTTGTGACGGATGGTGATGTGCCCGTTGTTGTTGCGGCCCGATTTCTGAAACTGCGGCTCGAGCAGGGGCGCATAGCCCTCACCCTTGTGCAGGTGATCTCGGGAAATCTTGACCATGCCGCGCTGGCCGGGCGTGGTCGGTTTGAGCTTGATAACAGCCATGATTTATGCGCCCTCCCCGGAGAAGTTGAGCTCCTGCCCGGCCTTGAGCGTCACATAGGCCTTGCGAACGTTGTCGCGCCGACCTACCGAACGGCCGTAACGCTTGGTTTTGCCCTTTTGGTTGAGGACAGATACTGCCTTGACCTCCACCTTGAACATGAGCTCCACCGCGGCTTTTATTTCGGGCTTAGTGGCGTCCTGCAGCACTTTGAACAACACCGAATTGGTCTTCTCGGCCACCATGGTGGCCTTCTCCGACACGATCGGGGCTACCAGCACCTGCATCAGGCGGCCTTCATCAAATTTGACGGCGCTCATGCGAACATCTCCTTGAGTTGGTCCATGGCGGCCTTGGTCACCAGCACCTTCTTGTAGAAGACCAGCGACAGCGGGTCGGCATAACGCGGCTCAACCACCAGGATGTCCTGCAGGTTGCGCGAAGCCAGGTAGAGGTTCTCATCGACCTGGTCGGCAATGACCAGCACCGACTTGAGGTTCATGGCTTTGAACTTATCAGCAAGAACCTTGGTCTTAGGCGAGTCCACCTTGATCGAATCAACCACCGCCAGCCGCCCCTCGCGGGCCAGCTGCGAAAAGATGGAGGCCATGCCGGCGCGGTACATCTTTTTATTGATCTTCTGAGTGAAGTTTTCGTCAGGCATATTCGGGAAAATACGTCCGCCTCCACGCCACAGCGGGGAAGACGTCATACCGGCACGCGCACGGCCGGTTCCTTTTTGCCGGAAGGGCTTCTTTGTCGAGTGCTTGACCTGCTCACGGTCTTTTTGAGCACGGGTGCCTTGGCGAGCGTTGGCCTGGAAGGCCACCACCACCTGATGCACCAGAGATTCGTTGTACTCGCGACCAAACACGGTGTCGGGTACGTCGACCTTGGCCGCAGCCAGGCCTTGTTCATTGAGGAGATCGACCTGCATCAGTTCGCTCCTTTCGCGGCGGGGGCCTTGACGGCGGGACGGACAGCCACAAAGCCGCCTTTGGCGCCCGGAATGGCGCCCTTGATCATGAGCAGCTGACGCGCTTCGTCGATGCGCACGATATCCAGATTCTGGATGGTTACCGTCACATCACCCATATGGCCGGTCATGCGCTTGCCGGGGAACACACGACCTGGATCCTGCGCCATACCGATCGAGCCGGGCACATTGTGCGAGCGGCTATTGCCGTGAGATGCCCGCTGCGAGCCCATGTTGTGGCGCTTGATGGTGCCCGCGTAGCCCTTGCCGATCGAGGTGCCTTGCACATCGACCTGCTGACCTACAGCAAACACCTCGGCGGCCGGCAATACGGCTCCGGCGGCATATTTACCCGCCAGATCAGCAGAAACTCGGAATTCTTTGAGGATTTCGCCAGACTGCACGCCAGCCTTGGCCAGATGGCCGGCTTGCGGCTTGCTCACGCGGGAAGCTTTGCGAGCGCCAAATGTCACTTGCAGCGCATCGTAGCCGTCGGCGGCTTGGGTTTTGACCTGGGTCACTCGGTTGTTGGACACATCCACCACCGTGACAGGAACAGCGTCCCCATCATCGGTGAACAGGCGCATCATGCCCACCTTGCGGCCCAGCAAGCCCAGGGACTTGCTCAGACTCATATTCTTGCTCCGTTACCTTCGCCGCAGCCGCTTCAATTGGCTTCTGCGTTTGGAGTGCGAAAGAGGGTTAAAAGACTTTCCCGCCCCGAAGAGCAGGAAAGCCCGCGATTATAGCCAGATTTCAGGGGCACCGGCAAGCCCCCGGCCCGAAATGGGCCGCCAGGGTCACCAGAGGCCCGATCGACAGGGACCTTACTGAAGCTTGATTTCTACGTCCACGCCGGCCGGCAGATCGAGCTTCATCAGGGCATCGACCGTCTTGTCGGTCGGCTCGACGATGTCCATCAGCCGTTGGTGAGTACGGATTTCAAGCTGATCGCGGCTGGTCTTGTTGACGTGGGGCGAGCGCAGAATGTCGAAGCGCTTCATCCGCGTAGGCAAAGGCACCGGGCCCTTGACGATAGCGCCAGTGCGCTTGGCGGTATCGACAATCTCGGCAGCAGACTGATCGATCAGCTTGTAATCAAACGCCTTGAGGCGGATACGGATTTTTTGCTTGGTGGCCATGATTGATTCCTAGGGTTGGATGGGAATCAAGCGTGGATCTTGGCCACGACGCCGGCGCCGACGGTACGGCCGCCCTCGCGAATGGCAAAGCGCAGACCCTCTTCCATCGCGATCGGCGCAATCAG
>JBEIHE010000035.1:0-24010 GCA_040381515.1 Polaromonas sp. | reverse complement strand
CTAAGACCCGTGTGAAGGAAACCCTACATGGCGTTGAATTGAAAGCCGAAAAGATTGTTCTGGTGGGCGGTACATGGATCGAACATGTGACCCCTGCAGTGTGAATGCAGTGCTCTACCGCTGAGCTAACCGCCCGAAGCCGCAGATTATAGCCGTGGCTCACCGGCCTGCATCCATGCTCGCCAGACGGTCTTGCCTTTGCTGGCCTTGTCCAAATCACTCAGCACGTTTTCGTGGGCGGCCAATTCAGCCGAACTGGCCTGCAGCACCGGCAGATCGAATTGGCTTAAGTCCAGAGCGCATGCGGCCTGCTGCTCGGCCTCTGGCTCGTCGATATCCATAACCAATGCGTTCTGGCCTCGGGTGAGCCGAATGTAGACATCGGCCAGAAGCTGGGCATCGAGCAAGGCGCCGTGCAGGGTTCGACCCGAGTTGTCAACTTCGAGTCGGTCGCACAGCGCATCGAGCGAATTACGCTTGCCCGGAAAGGTCTGCTTGGCCAGCACCAGGCTGTCGACAACATTGGCGACGAAGGTTCTCAAGGCCGGCCGGCCCACCCGCTCAAGTTCGCGATCAAGAAAGCCCACGTCGAAGGGCGCATTGTGGATGATCAACTCCGCTCCGCGCAGATACTCCACCAGATCATCGGCCACTGAAGAGAACTTGGGCTTGTCCCGCAGAAACTCATTGCTGATACCGTGTACCTTGAGCGCATCTTCGTGGCTGTCACGCTCGGGGTTCAAGTACATATGCCGGTCGTTTCCGGTGAGCTTGCGCGCCACCAGTTCTACGCAACCGATCTCGATGATGCGGTCTCCACCATCGGCCGACAGGCCTGTGGTTTCGGTGTCCAAAACAATTTGACGCATGACAGAAATTATCATGCAGACAGACAGGCAGGGTAGCTGCCGCTTGAAATACCAAGGCCTTCCCATTATGAAAAGACACGTTGCGCTCACCCTTTTGATCGTGACCGCGCTGGGGGTGCTCAACGCCCATGTCGATCTGCCCCACATCGACGGTCGCCGATTCGTGGCCACGCAGGGCCAGATCTACGATCCCCGAGGCTGGATGGAGGACCAGATCAATGCATTAAGTCGGCAATGCAAATCCGTGCAGCAGGTGAACCCGCAACACCCTGATGCCCAAACGGCACTTTTGCGTATCGGCGCCTTCAGTCCGCCAGATTCACACACCGCCCGCGCGCTCAATGTGCTGCGTACAGGTCCCTGGTGGCTGGTTGAGGTGTCCTTCGAAACACTCAGCCCCGCGGTGGTGACCCTGTATGGCGAAGGAGACTCCATGAAAATCATAGAGGGAGCCATTTGGAGCGGGAGCACCGCCCCCTGGCGGCCCGCACCGCAGATTCGCCGTTATCTGCTTGCAGCCGCTCCTGCCCTGCCGCCCGAGCTGGTGGCCTGCCTGGACCCTCAGTCCGAGCTGTTCAGACCCTGAGCCGGCGCGAAGCGAATCAGTGGTTTTCCCTGGCGTGATTGATGGAGTACCGGGGAATTTCGACCGTCAGGTCTTCCTGGGCAACGATGGCCTGACAGCTCAGGCGAGACTGCGGCTCAAGACCCCAGGCCCGATCCAGCATGTCTTCCTCGTTCTCATCGGGCTCATTAAGCGAGGCATAGCCCTGCCGCACCAACACATGACAGGTGGTACAGGCGCAACTCATGTCACAGGCGTGTTCAATCGGAATGTCGTTGTCCAGCAAAGCCTCACAAATCGAGGTGCCGGTTGGCGCACTGATCTGCGCGCCTTGCGGACAGTATTCGGGATGCGGCAGAACCTTGATGATGGGCATGGGCAGACTCAAAGTGTTTGAATGTTTTTTCCGGTCAGGGCCTGCGCAATGCCCTGATTCATACGCCTGGCCGCAAAGGCCTCGGTGACTTGGGCCAGCGCCTTGCAGGCGGCCTCGATACGGGCCGCATCAGTGCCTTGGCGCTCCTGGGTGAGGGCAGCCATCAGCTCCTCGATCTGCACCCTCTCCTGCTCCGGCAGCAGTTGCGGATCCGCCGCCATGGCGCTGCGAGTGGCAAGGACCAGCCGATCGGCATCGACCTGAGCCTCTGCCAGCGCCCTGGCCTGCATGTCTTGCTCAGCGGTGGCAAAACCTTCGCGCAACATGCGGGCGATTTCATCGTCAGACAAACCATAAGAAGGCTTGACGTCTATTTGCGCCTGCACACCACTGACCTGCTCGCGGGCACTGACAGTCAGCAGTCCGTCTGCGTCGACGGTGAAGGTCACGCGGATTCGCGCCGCACCTGCTGGCATGGGCGGAATGCCGCGCAGCTCAAAACGGGCCAGGCTGCGGCAGTCGGCCACCAGATCACGCTCACCCTGCACCACATGCAACGCCAGCGCGGTTTGACCATCTTGATAGGTGGTGAAATCCTGCGCCATGGCAGTGGGAATGGTTTGATTGCGCGGCACGATGCGCTCAACCAGCCCTCCCATGGTCTCCAGGCCAAGGGACAGGGGAATCACATCGAGCAAGAGCAAATCTTCAGCCCCGCGGTGACCGACCAACTGGTGGGCAGAGATAGCCGCACCCAAGGCAACCACCTCATCGGGGTTGAGGTTGGTCAAGGGCTCCTTGCCAAAAAACTCATGCACTCGGCGACGTATCACCGGCATGCGAGTCGACCCACCGACCATGACCACGCCGTCGATATCACCCGGATTCAGGCGCGCATCGCGCAGTACCCGCCGCACTGCGGCCATGGTTCGCTGCGTCAAGGCGTCGGTGATCTGCTCAAAGCGGCTGCGCTCAAGCGGCCAGACCTGCCGATGGCCCTGGTGATCCAACACCACATCGACTGCTTCACTCTCGCTAAGGGCCTGCTTGGCCTGCCGCGCCTGCCACAGCAGGGCTGCACGCGCGGATGGAGACAAGTCGCCCAGCCCGGCCTGGCTGGCCAGGGCCTGCGCCAAGGCATGGTCGTAGTCGTCACCTCCCAGGGCCGAATCACCGCCGGTGGCAACCACCTCAAAAACGCCACGGGTCAGGCGCAGCACCGATACGTCAAAGGTACCGCCGCCGAGGTCATAGACCACGAACAACCCTTCGCTTGCATGATCCAGGCCATAGGCAATTGCGGCCGCAGTGGGTTCGTTGATCAGACGCAGTACGTTCAGACCGGCCAGCTGGGCCGCATCCTTGGTGGCCTGGCGCTGTGCATCGTCAAAATAGGCGGGCACCGTAATGACAGCCCCATCAATGTCGGCATCGAAACTGTCCTCTGCGCGATACCGCAGGGCTGCCAGGATTTCGGCGCTGACTTCCACCGGACTTTTTTCACCGGCCACGGTCCGGATAGACACCATGCCGGGCTTGTCGATCAGATCATAAGAAGGCTGCGAGGTCAGATCCGACAAGCCGCGTCCCATCAAGCGCTTGACCGAGGCGATGGTGTTGGCCGGATCCTCAATCTGGGCAGCCTGCGCCTCATGGCCGATCTGCCGTCGCCCCCCCTCCAGGTAGCGCACCACACTGGGCAGAATCACCCGTCCAGCTTCGTCGGGCAAACACTCGGCCACGCCATGACGCACGGCAGCCACCAGTGAATGGGTGGTGCCCAGATCAATGCCGATACCAATGCGGCGCGCATGCGGATCAGGGGCTTGACCAGGTTCGGAAATCTGCAGAAGAGCCATGCAAGAAAAGGGTCAGATGAATCAAGGTAAGAAAACGCGCCAGCCGAGAGCCTCAGACCCACAAGCGAGCAGTGGTGCAAACGCAGAACCGACCACAAGAGGCGCGCAGACCTTCAGGCACAGATACGATCAATGCGGTCATCAATTTCTTGCGCAAAACGTTCGATGAACATCAGAGCGCGCACCTGTTCGGTAGCCTGGGGCACGTGACCCGTCCGATCCAGGCAATCGGCCAATTGGCCCAAACGCCGCTCCTGCTCACGCTGGGTCTGTTGGGCCAAGTCGATCAGGGATGACGCATCAACAGCCTGCTCGAGGGCCTCGCGCCACTGAATCTGTTGCATCAGAAATTCGGAGGGCATCGCGGTGTTGTCGTGCGCCCGCACGGGCGATCCGCGCAGCTCGCACAGGTAGGCACCGCGCCGCAAAGGGTCCTTTAGCCGCTGATACGCCTCGTTGATGCGCACCGACCACTGCATGGCCAGGCGCTGCGCGGCTTGGCCCTGATCGGCAAATCGGTCTGGATGCGCCTGCCGCTGCAACTGCTTCCACCGCAGGTCCAGATCGGATCGGTCTAGATTGAACTGTGCAGGAAGACCAAACAGCTCAAAGTCGTCAGATTGCAGATTCACACGCGAAAGGATTCACCGCATCCGCAGCGATCCCGCTCGTTCGGATTGTTGAACCTGAAGCCTTCATTGAGCCCCTCGCGCACAAAGTCGAGTTCGGTGCCATCAATATAGGCCAGACTCTTGGGGTCAACCAGTACCTTCACCCCATGGTCCTCGAAGATGACATCCTCGGCAGCCACTTCATCGGCATACTCGAGCTTGTAGGCCAAGCCCGAACACCCGGTGGTCTTGACGCCCAGCCGGATGCCTACGCCCTTGCCTCTCCGCGCCATATAGCGGGTGACATGGCGGGCGGCGGCATCGGTCAGAGTGACGGACATGGGGATCAATCAGAAAAAAAGTTATCCTCAGGCCGCCTGGGTTTGGCCATGCCGCTGGCGGTAGTCGTCCACTGCCGCCTTGATCGCGTCCTCAGCCAGGATGGAACAGTGAATCTTGACAGGCGGCAGGGCCAGTTCCTGCGCGATAGCACTGTTCTTGATGCTCGCGGCCTCATCGAGCGTCTTGCCCTTGACCCACTCGGTGACCAG
Source organism: Polaromonas sp. (assembly GCA_040381515.1). Lineage (GTDB taxonomy): Bacteria > Pseudomonadota > Gammaproteobacteria > Burkholderiales > Burkholderiaceae_C > Polaromonas. The sequence goes on along the minus strand of JBEIHE010000035.1, from coordinate 19,179 downwards.
AGAGCTCGAAGCAATCGCAGAGCCACAGCCGTACGTCTTGAAGCGAGCGTCCTCAATTACGCCGGTCTGGGGATTGACCTTGATCTGCAACTTCATGACGTCACCACAAGCGGGGGCGCCGACCATCCCGGTCCCTACGGAATCGTCTGCCTTGTCAAATGAACCCACGTTACGGGGGTTCTCATAGTGGTCAACAACTTTCTCGCTATAGGCCATTTGCTATTTCCTCAAGGAAGGGCCGCCGTCAGACGACCAAAACAATGATTGAATCCTTCAATGCGCTGCCCATTGAATGGTGCTCAGGTCAATGCCATCCTTGTGCATCTCCCAAAGCGGTGACAACTCACGCAAACGGGCTACGTTATCGCGAATGGTTTGTACGGCGTAGTCAATTTCTTCTGCGGTGGTCCATCGACCAATGGTCATACGCAGACTGCTGTGGGCCAATTCATCACTGCGCCCCAGGGCTCTGAGCACATAGCTGGGCTCCAGGCTAGCCGACGTGCAGGCCGATCCGCTGGAAACCGCCACACCCTTGATACCCATGATGAGCGACTCGCCTTCAACAAAGTTAAAGCTCATGTTCAGGTTATGCGGCACGCGCTTTTCCGGATGTCCATTGAGGAACACTTCCTCAATGTCCGACAGCCCCGTCAGCAGGCGCTGCTGCAAACTGCGAATGCGCTCGTTCTCGGCATGCATTTCTTGCTTGGCGATGCGATAGGCCTCGCCCATGCCCACAATCTGATGGGTTGGCAGCGTACCGGAACGCATCCCCCGCTCGTGACCGCCGCCATGCATCTGAGCCTCCAGTCGCACTCTGGGCTTGCGACGAACGAACAAGGCGCCGACGCCCTTGGGGCCATAGGTCTTGTGAGCGGTCAGGCTCATCAGATCGACGGGCAGGCTGTTCAGATCGATATCAATGCGGCCGGTGGCCTGGGCGGCATCGACATGGAAGATCACGCCCTTCTCGCGGCAGATGGCGCCAATTGCGGCAATATCCTGAATGACACCGATCTCGTTGTTGACAAACATGACACTGGCCAGGATGGTGTCGGGCCGGATCGCAGCCTTGAAAGCCTCAAGATCCAGCAGGCCGTCGGACATGACATCCAGGTAGGTGACCTCAAATCCTTGCCTCTCCAGCTCACGACAGGTGTCGAGAACGGCCTTGTGCTCGGTCTTGACCGTGATCAGATGGCGCCCCTTGCTTTTGTAAAAGTGGGCCGCCCCCTTGATCGCCAGATTGTTGGACTCGGTAGCGCCGCTGGTCCACACAATTTCGCGCGGGTCGGCACCGATCAGGTCGGCCACTTGTTCACGCGCTTTCTCAACCGCTGCCTCGGCCTCCCAGCCCCAAGCGTGGCTGCGCGATGCCGGGTTGCCGAAATGCTCACGCAACCAGGGAATCATGGCGTCGACCACTCGCGGATCACACGGATTGGTGGCGCTGTAGTCAAGGTAGATCGGAAAGTGAGGCGTTTGCATGTCGAGTCAAATTAGGGATTCGGCGAGAGCCTTGGAAGGCCCTCGCCGACGAAAACCAGCGGCCCGAAGGCCGCGTCAGGGTCAGGTCTTGGAGAAGGCTGCGCCCAGGGCAAACACCGAGTTGGGCGCATTGACCCGCACCGGCTTGACGGCCGGGGCGGCAAAAACGGCCTTCTTGACCGGAGGAGTGTTCTCAATGATCAGGCCCTTGGCCAACTGGTCATCCACCAGCTTCTGGAGCGTGACCGAATCAAGAAATTCCACCATCCGGCTATTAAGGGAGGCCCACAGCTCGTGCGTCATGCAGCGCCCGCCCTCACCGTTGCAGTTTTCCTTGCCGCCACAGTTGGTGGCATCAAGGGGCTCATCGACCGAAACGATGATGTCAGCCACCGTAATGTCGCTGGCCTTGCGACCCAGGGTGTAACCACCTCCGGGGCCGCGGGTAGATTCCACGAGCTCATGGCGCCGCAGCTTGCCAAACAGTTGCTCCAGATAAGACAATGAAATCTGTTGACGCTGGCTGATGGCTGCCAGGGTGACAGGGCCGCTGTTCTGGCGCAGGGCCAGGTCAATCATGGCGGTGACCGCAAAGCGGCCTTTGGTTGTGAGACGCATTTTCAAGCTCCTTCAAACGATGGCTTGACCCACTTTCTAGTTCGCCAACCGCCGAAACGGCCAGCACGCTTTCCACCCTCTTCACAGAACTCTTTTGTTTGAGGCCTGCAACTCCCTTGACCCACGTCTTTGTTGAGCGATTTTCTCAAGTATAGCAGAGAAAACCCAGCTTTTTTCTAAGGAATAGATACCGGTCAGTCGCAAGCTGTACTTTACAGTTTTTCTCGGGATTGACGCAATAGGATGGCCAAAGAAAGTTACGCCAGCCCCTGGCTTGGATCAGTCCCCGCGGCGCCCAAAACTCTGCGCTTGAGTGCGGCAAGCTGATCGCGAACCCGGGCCGCCTTCTCGAACTCAAGGCTACGGGCATGCTCCAGCATCTCCTTTTCAAGTTGCTTGATGCGGCGCGAGAGGTCTTTTTCGCTGAGTTCTTTAGGCTCTAGCGCAGCACCACCGACCTGGCCCTCCTGAGGGCCGGCTTTATCGCTGTAGACGCCGTCAATCAGGTCACGCACCTTTTTGAACACGCCGCGAGGCGTAATGCCATGGGCCTCGTTGAAGGCCAGCTGCTTGCGCCGCCGTCGTTCGGTCTCATCCATGGCCTTGCGCATGGACTCAGTGATCCGGTCGGCATAAAGGATGGCCTGGCCGCTGAGGTTGCGCGCCGCCCGTCCGATGGTCTGGATCAGGCTGCGCTCGGCGCGCAGAAAGCCTTCCTTGTCGGCATCAAGGATGGCGACCAAGGAAACCTCGGGCAGGTCCAAGCCCTCCCGAAGCAGATTGATGCCCACCAGCACATCAAAGGCACCGAGCCGCAGGTCACGCAAGATTTCCACTCGCTCGACCGTGTCGACGTCGCTATGCAGATACCGCACTTTCACACCGTTGTCAGCCAGATAGTCAGTCAGCTGCTCGGCCATGCGTTTGGTCAGCGTGGTGATAAGAACCCGTTCATTGCGATCGACGCGGATCCGGATTTCGCCCAGGACATCGTCGACCTGATGCACGGCGGGCCGAACCTCTACCAGCGGATCGACAAGGCCGGTCGGTCTCACGACCTGTTCGACCACCTGCCCGGAACGTTCTTTTTCATAGGCAGCAGGCGTGGCCGAGACAAAGATGGCCTGGCGCATCCGGGCCTCAAATTCCTCAAACCGCAAGGGCCGGTTGTCCAGGGCACTCGGTAAGCGGAAGCCGTATTCCACCAGGGTTACCTTGCGGGAGCGGTCCCCGTTGTACATGGCGTTGAGCTGGCCGATCATGACATGGCTCTCATCGAGAAACATCAGGGCATCGGCGGGCAGGTAGTCGCACAATGTGGCCGGTGGCGCGCCCGGCGGCGAACCGCTCAAGTGCCGGCTGTAGTTCTCGATACCCTTGCAGTGGCCGACCTCGGCCAGCATCTCCAGGTCAAAACGGGTTCGCTGCTCCAGTCTCTGGGCTTCCACAAGTTTGCCCGCACCCACCAATTGCGCCACCCGCTCCGACAGCTCAAGCTTGATGCTCTCCACCGCCGCCAGCACCTTGTCGCGAGGGGTGACGTAGTGGCTCTTGGGGTAGATCACAAAACGCGGAATCTTTTGTCGGATGCGACCGGTCAGCGGGTCAAAGAGTTGCAATGACTCGATTTCATCATCGAACAGTTCAAGACGTATGGCCAGCTCCGAATGTTCGGCTGGAAACACGTCGATCACATCGCCCCTCACTCGAAAGCATCCACGACCGAAATCCGTATCGTTGCGACCGTACTGCATGCGAATCAGACGCGCAATGATGTCGCGCTGACCAATGCGATCACCTTGCCGAACAATGAATCGCATCTCGGTGTAGTCCTCGGGAGCGCCAATGCCGTAAATCGCACTGACCGTAGCGACGATCACCGTGTCGCGGCGCTCCAGAACACTTTTGGTGGCCGACAAGCGCATCTGCTCGATGTGCTCGTTGATGGCCGAGTCCTTTTCAATAAATAAATCTCGCTGAGGCACATAAGCCTCGGGCTGGTAGTAGTCGTAGTAACTGACAAAGTATTCCACCGCATTGCGCGGAAAGAACTCTCGGAACTCGCTGTACAGCTGTGCCGCCAGAGTCTTGTTGGGCGCAAAAACAATGGCCGGTCGACCCAGACGGGCGATCACGTTGGCCATAGTGAAGGTCTTGCCCGAACCGGTCACACCCAGCAAGGTCTGGAAGGCTTCTCCATCGTGAACGCCCTCGACCAGCTTGGCAATCGCCTGGGGCTGATCACCCGCCGGTGGATACGGCATAAAAAGCTCGAAGGGCGAATCGGCAAAGCGCACGAATTCCCCTTGCGGCGCCGCTGCGGCTGGCGTGGAATCAACGTCGACGGAGGTCTGTGGCATTGGGCTTACGGGGCCCCGTTAAAATCGGAGCAACCTAGCAGCATACGCGATTGCTCGCAGCCCGATCCGTCTGGGCCAAGCGTCGACCGCAGCGCCGGTCTGACCTCCTTCCCTTCCCAAAACCAAGCATCCCGGAACTTCAGCATGTCCCTGTTCAACGCCGTCGTCATGGCCCCCCGCGATCCGATCCTGGGTCTGAACGAACAATTTGCCGCAGACACACACCCCAACAAGGTCAACCTGGGCGTGGGCGTGTACTACGACGATGAAGGTAAGTTGCCACTGCTTCAATGCGTGCTGGCCGCGGAGAGGAAGATGGCGGAAAAGCCGGCGCCTCGCGGTTACCTGCCGATCGACGGCATCGCTGCTTACGACAGCGCCGTTAAGAGCCTGGTTTTTGGGGCAGACAGTGAGCCCATCCGTGCCGGTCGGGTGGCAACAGTGCAAGCCCTGGGCGGCACCGGGGGCCTGAAGATCGGCGCCGACTTTCTGCGGCAACTCAAGCCAGGTTCAAAAGTGTTGATCAGCGATCCGAGTTGGGAGAACCACCGGGCCCTGTTCACCAACGCCGGCTTTCAGGTCGAAAGCTATCCTTACTACGATGCGGCGCGGCGGGACATCAATTTTGATGGCATGTTGGGCGCGCTTAAGTCGGCCCCAGCCGGCACCATCGTGGTGCTGCACGCCTGCTGCCACAACCCGACCGGATACGACATCACCGCGGCGCAGTGGGATCAGGTGGTGGCGGCGGTCAAGGACGGAGGCTTGATCGCCTTCCTGGATATGGCTTATCAGGGCTTCGGCCATGGCATCGCAGAAGACGGCGCGGTCATCGGTAAGTTCGTGGCTGCAGGACTGGACTTCTTTGTGTCCACCTCCTTCTCCAAGAGCTTCAGTCTCTACGGCGAGCGCGTGGGGGCCTTGAGCGTGCTGTGCCAGAGCAAGGATGAGGCCGACCGGGTGCTCAGCCAGCTCAAGATCGTCATCAGAACCAACTACTCCAACCCACCCACCCACGGCGGCGCGCTGGTGGCGACGGTGCTGGGCACACCCGAGCTGCGTAAGCAATGGGAGCAGGAGCTGGCCGGCATGCGCAGCCGCATCAAGCAGATGCGGCAAAAGCTGGTTGATGGCCTGAAGGCCGCCGGCGTCCAGCAGGACATGAGCTTCATTACCCGCCAGATAGGCATGTTCAGCTATTCAGGGCTGAGCAAGGACCAGATGGTCAGGCTGCGCAGCGAGTTCGGCATCTATGGCACCGATACGGGTCGGATGTGCGTGGCGGCCCTGAACAGCCGCAATATCCAACATGTGTGTGCCTCGATTGCCAAGGTCGTCTGACCCGTCGCACCGTCCGGATCAGACCGTGCGTCAGGACGACTGTTACCTTCTGTCGCGATGCTGACAACTGGTCACTTTTTTAGAGGCAATTGCCTGCTTCTAAAGCTCGACAACTGTTATATTGCTGCACCGCAACAATCTTGCCCCCCATCCAGGAGTCAACATGCTCTACCAGGTCTATGAAAACCAGCGCACGTTGATGGAGCCCTTTGTGGACTTCGCGCAGGCGGCGGCCAAGTTGTTCAGCAACCCGCACTCGCCAGCCGGTGCGCATCCGTGGGCACAGCGACTGTCAGCGGCCTACAGCCTCTTCTATAGGCTGGGGAAAGACTACGAAAAGCCGGCGTTTGGCATCACCTCCGTCGAGGTGAAAGGCGTGCCTGTGGCGATTCAGGAGCGGGTTGAAATTGACAAACCCTTCTGCGAATTGCGGCGCTTCAAGCGGCTCAGCGATGATGTCTCCACGCTGGCCGCCCTCAAATCCCAGCCAGTCGTTTTGATCGTTGCGCCTTTGTCGGGCCACTATGCGACCCTGTTGCGCGACACCGTCAAGCAAATGCTCAAGGACCACAAGGTCTACATCACCGATTGGCGCAATGCCCGGATGGTGCCGCTTGATCAGGGCGACTTCCACCTTGATGACTACGTTGGGTATGTGCAGGACTTCATCAGACACCTGCAAAAACGCTATGGCCACTGCCATGTCGTCAGTGTGTGTCAGCCCACTGTACCGGTGTTGGCGGCCGTCTCACTGATGGCCTCGCGTGGCGAGCAAACGCCGCTGACCATGACGATGATGGGCGGCCCGATTGATGCCCGTAAATCACCGACAGCGGTCAACAATTTGGCGATGAACAAGAGCCATTCCTGGTTCGAGAATAACGTGATCTTCCGGGTGCCCCATAACTTTCCGGGTGCCGGACGCAGGGTTTACCCAGGCTTCATGCAGCACGCGGGTTTCGTCGCGATGAATCCTGACCGGCATGCCAACAGCCATTACGACTATTTCAAGGACCTGATCAAGGGCGACGATGCCAGCGCAGAGGCTCACCGCAAGTTCTACGACGAGTACAACGCGGTGCTCGACATGGATGCACACTACTACCTGGAAACCATCCGCACGGTCTTCCAGGAATTCAAACTTGTGCACGGTACTTGGCAAGTTCTCAACGACCAGGGGGAGCCCGAGTTGGTGCGTCCGCAGGACATCCGACAGACCGCGCTGATGACGGTAGAGGGCGAGCTCGACGACATCTCCGGTTCCGGCCAGACGGCCGCTGCGCACGGGCTATGCACCGGCATTGCCAAATCCCTGAAGACGCATCTGGAAGTGCCGGGAGCGGGCCATTACGGCATCTTCAGTGGACGCCGCTGGCGAGATGTGGTCTACCCTCAGGTCAAGACCTTCATCCAAAATGGACAGGCCAGCCTGGCAGGTAAGGGCCGACGCCCCTCTGGTGTGGCGTCGGATCAGCCGGCCAAGGTGAGTGCGCGCAAATCCAGTCGCAGCCCTCTGAAGAAGCCGGCTCGCAAGACGGCCGGTCGGTCGGGCGCTACACGCGCCTGAGCCTCAAGAGAGCTGTTTCGCACCGGGCTCGGGGGTCATGCAGCCTGCCCAATTGTCTTTAGCCGACCGTCTGCACGATGCACTGCCGCAGACGCAATGCACCCGATGCGGCTACCCCGATTGCCGAGCGTATGCCGAGGCCATGGCCGCGGGCGAGGCTGCAATCAACCAGTGCCCGCCCGGCGGCGCCGAGGGCATCGCCCGGCTGGCCCGACTGACGGGTCGGCCAAAGCAGCCTCTCAATGCCAGCCACGGGGTCGAAGCGCCCCTGTCACTGGCGGTGATCGATGAAAACTGGTGTATCGGATGCACGCTATGTCAGCCCGTCTGCCCGACGGATGCAATCGTGGGCAGCCACAAGCTGATGCACACCGTGATCGAATCGGCCTGCACCGGCTGTCAGTTGTGCTTGCCGGTCTGCCCGGTGGACTGCATTGAGATGGTTGAAGTCACCCAAACCACCGGCTGGGCAGCCTGGTCAGCACAGCAGGCCAAGCAGGCACGCCAGCGTTACGAGGCCCATCGACGTCGGCTGGCCCAGACCCAGGCCGAGGAGTCTGCGCGACTGGACGGGCTGGCACGGGAGAAGCTGAGAAATCTGGCCGCACACAGTCAGATCACCGATCCAAACGAACTAAGCCGCAAACGTGCTTTGATCGAAGCGGCTCTGGAGCGCGCCCGAAGCCGCCGCGGTCCAGGACAAAGCAGCTGACGCTGCGGCGCCCCCAGCCTCAGCGCGCAGCCGGGCGCCGCTAGCGCCCCGCCCCGTCAAGGGCCGCAAAAGCGGAGATCACCTCGGGAGGGGCTTGCACCAATTCGAGCAGAACCCCTTCGCCGGCAATCGGAAAATCGTCGCTGGCCTTGGGGTGCAAGAAGCAAATATCAAAACCGGCTGCGCCCTTGCGAATACCGCCGGGCGCAAAGCGCACGCCCTTGGCGGTGAGCCACTCCACGGCCGCCGGCAAATCGTCGATCCATAGCCCCACATGATTGAGCGGCGTGGCGTGGACGGCCGGCTTCTTGTCGGGGTCCAGGGGCTGCATCAGATCCACCTCGACCTTAAAAGCGCCGCTGCCCATCGCGCAGATGTCCTCATCGACATTTTCTCGCTCGCTGACAAAGCGCCCGGTGACGGACAGCCCGAGCATATCCACCCAAAGGGCGCGCAGGCGCTGCTTATCCGGGCCACCGATGGCCACCTGCTGAATACCCAGCACCTTGAAGGGCCGAGTCGAATCGTTTTGTGCAAGGCTCATCTCAGCTCTCCCGGGTGCGACGGCCGGCCCGATAGCTCACGCCCTGAGAGCCGGCGCGCTCACTGTGCGGGGTACCCGCAGGAAGTCGAAAAATCTCACCGGCTGCGTAGTGATGGTCAACGCCGTTCACACAGATGGTGAAGTCGCCCTCCAAAATCAGGGCGCAGGCATCAAACGGGTGAACATGTTCTCCCAGGACATAACCGACCGGCTGCTCTACCGAAGTGATCACCTGATACCCCTCGGCCTTGAGCTGCGCTTCGAAAGCATCCAGATTCATACGCCCCCTTCACGCAAATTCAATGATGGGCTGATCCACCGCCAGCGACTCCCCCTTGGCGGCGAGCACCTTGCCCACCACCCCATCGGCGGCGGCAAAGAGCACGTTTTCCATCTTCATGGCCTCAATCACAGCGACCCGCTCGCCCGCCTGCACCTTCTGCCCCGGCTGAACCGCCACGTCAACCAACAAGCCGGGCATGGGCGAGAGCACAAAACGACTCATGTCAGGCGGTGCCTTGTAAGGCATGAGCCGGTGCAGCTGCGCCATGCGAGGAGAGACCACCAGCGCCTCAATTCGGGAGCCGTTGTGCTGGACCACCAAGGCCAAGGGATTGCGCAGGGTGCCGCGCTCGACCTGCGCAGTAAAGCGCTGCCCATTGACCGAGCCTTGAATACAGATCGCATTCAATCGGGAACCGCTTTCAATCGCGTAGGTCTTGCCATCGACCTGAATCACCGCCGGGCCATGAATGCTGCCGGTATCGTCGACCGTCACTTCGACATACCGATGCTCTCCCGCCTTGCCAAGCACGATCACGGTGTAGTGCTGACCTACCTTGACGTCGTAGCCAGGCAGTTGCCCCCCCAGCCGCGCAGCCCGCTCGCGTGACTTTCTCCGAACATAGGCAGCCAGGGCCACCAAGAAGCCCGGATCGCTGTGCTCCACATCCTCGGCACTAAAACCCTTGCCATAGTGCTCGGCGATGAATCCGGTGTTGAAACGACCCTGAACAAAATCGGCGTGCGCCAGCAGCGCAGCCTGGAAGGGAATGTTCGAACTAATGCCGCGGATCACAAACCCATTGAGCGCCTCCCGCATCTTCCCGATCGCATCGAGGCGATCACGGCCATGCACGATGAGCTTGGCAATCATCGAGTCGTAGAACATCGGGATTTCGCCACCTTCCTGCACGCCCGTGTCTACGCGCACACCGTAGAGGGACTGCGTGTCAGACTGAAACATGGTGGCCGTGGGGGGCTGGAAGCGAACCAACCGGCCTGTGGAGGGTAGAAAATTACGAAACGGATCTTCGGCGTTGATCCGGCACTCGATGGCCCAGCCTTCGCGCCGCACTTCCTCTTGCGTCAAGGGCAGCTTCTCGCCCGCCGCCACGCGAATCATCAGTTCAACCAGGTCCAGGCCCGTGATGCATTCAGTCACCGGATGTTCAACCTGCAGGCGGGTATTCATCTCCAGAAAATAAAAATCCTGGTCCTTGCCCACCACAAATTCCACCGTGCCCGCGCTTTGGTACTTCACTGCCTTGGCCAAGGCCACCGCCTGTTCGCCCATGGCCTTGCGCGTGGCCTCACTGATGAACGGCGAGGGAGCCTCCTCGATCACCTTTTGATGACGGCGTTGGATGGAGCATTCGCGCTCATTGAGGTAAATGACGTTGCCATGCGCATCACCGAGCACCTGGATCTCGATATGTCGAGGCTCCAGCACGTACTTCTCGATAAAGACGCGGTCGTCGCCGAAGCTGTTGCGCGCTTCATTTCGGCAGGAGGAAAAGCCCTCAAAGGCTTCTTTGTCATTGAAAGCCACCCTCAAACCCTTGCCCCCACCACCTGCGGAGGCCTTGATCATCACCGGATACCCGATTGACTTGGCAATCTCGACCGCCTTTTCAGCTGACTCAATCGCCTCGTTGTAACCGGGGATGGTATTGACCTTGGCTTGGTTCGCGAGTTTCTTGGACGCGATCTTGTCGCCCATGGCGGCGATGGAATAGTGCTTGGGGCCAATGAAGGCCATGCCCTCCTCTTCGACCCGTCGTGCGAAGTCCTCGTTTTCGGACAGAAAGCCGTAGCCTGGATGCACCGCTTCAGCTCCGGTGGCCTTGGCGGCGGCGATGATTTTTTCCGCGACAAGATAAGACTCGCGGGACGGGGCAGGCCCTAGCAGCACCGCCTCATCGGCCATCTGCACATGACGCGCTTCCTTGTCAGCCTCCGAATACACCGCGACCGTGCCTATGCCCATCTTGCGGGCTGTGGCAATGACTCGGCAGGCAATCTCACCGCGATTGGCAATCAGAATCTTCTTGAACATCTTGTAAACCCTCCCCGCAGTCAAAGCGGAATATTGCCGTGCTTGCGCCACGGGTTCTCAACCTTTTTGTCCTTGAGCATCACCAGGGAACGACAGATTCGTTTGCGGGTCTCGTGCGGCAAGATGACATCGTCGATAAAGCCGCGGGCACCGGCCACGAAGGGATTGGCAAAGCGGGCCTTGTACTCTGCCTCTCGAGCTGCAAGTTTCTCCGGATCCTTCTTTTCCTCCCGGAAGATGATCTCCACCGCTCCTTTGGCTCCCATGACCGCAATTTCCGCATTGGGCCAAGCAAAATTCACATCCCCCCGCAAATGCTTGGAGGCCATCACGTCGTAGGCCCCGCCATAGGCTTTGCGGGTGATCACCGTCACCTTGGGCACGGTGCATTCCGCATAAGCGTACAAAAGCTTGGCGCCATGCTTGATGATGCCGCCGTACTCCTGTGAAGTACCCGGCATGAAACCGGGTACGTCCACAAAAGTGATCACCGGCACGCCGAAAGCATCGCAAAAGCGGACAAACCGTGCCGCCTTGATCGAGCTGCGGATATCCAGGCACCCGGCCAGCACCAAGGGCTGATTGGCAACGATGCCCACCGTTTGCCCATCCATGCGGGCAAAGCCCACGATGATGTTTTTAGCGTAGTCAGGCTGGATTTCAAAAAAATCCCCGTCATCAACCGTCTTGAGGATCAACTCCTTCATGTCATAAGGCTTGTTCGGGTTTTCGGGCACCAGGGTGTCCAGACTGCGGTCTGCCCGATCGATCGGATCACCGTTGGGGCGGACCGGAGCCTTTTCACGATTGTTCAAGGGCAGATAGTTGTAGAGCCGCCGAATCATGAGCAGCGCCTCCACATCGTTGTCGAAAGCACCGTCGGCCACCCCGCTCTTGGTGGTGTGGGTCAGAGCGCCCCCGAGTTCCTCGGCCGTCACCTCCTCGTGAGTGACGGTCTTGACCACCTCCGGGCCAGTGACGAACATGTAGGAGCTGTCCTTGACCATGAAGATGAAGTCCGTCATGGCAGGCGAATACACCGCGCCGCCCGCGCTTGGCCCCATGATCAGGCTGATCTGGGGAATCACGCCGGAGGCTAGAACATTGCGCTGAAACACTTCGGCATAGCCCCCTAGCGAGGCCACGCCCTCCTGAATGCGCGCACCACCGGAATCGTTCAAACCGATCACCGGCGCTCCGACCTTCATGGCCTGATCCATCACCTTGCAGATCTTCTCTGCGTGTGACTCGGACAAGGCCCCACCAAACACCGTGAAGTCCTGGCTGTACACGAAGACCAGGCGGCCATTGATCATGCCGTAGCCCGTGACCACGCCGTCGCCCGGGATCTTGTTGGCCTCCATACCAAAGTCGGTACAGCGGTGCTCCACAAACATATCCCATTCCTCGAAGGTGCCCTCGTCGAGCAAAACCTCCAGTCTCTCTCGCGCGGTCAGCTTGCCCTTGGCATGCTGGGCCTCAATGCGCTTACTGCCCCCACCGAGGCGAGCGGCTGCGCGCTTCTTTTCAAGTTGCTCCAGGATGTCCTGCATGTCTTCCTCCAGAAAAATCATTCGAACCGCTCAAGCAGCCTGCGCGCTGCTGTGGACGCAGCCAGGCGGCCTGCCGCCACTTCGGCGCTGACCGCCCCGAGCAGGGCACGCACCTGCGGGTGCTGCCGAAATCGCTGCTTAAGGCCGGCATCAATGCGCTCCCACATCCAGGCCAACGACTGCTGCTGGCGCCGTGCTGCCAGATGCCCGCCGGCCTCTTGCAGCCGCTGAAACTCAAGTACCTCGGCCCAAAAGACGTCGATACCCTGGCTCTGTAGGGCACTGAGCTGGATCGCCCGCGGATGCCAGACAGAGGTATCGTGATGCGCATGATCAGGATGACCGTGCATCCCAAATAGACGCAGCGCAGAAGTGATCTGAGCGCGGGCAAGGGTGGCCGCATCTGCATCGAGGTCGGCCTTGTTTATAACCACCAGATCAGCCAGCTCCATCACACCCTTCTTGATGGCCTGCAAATCGTCCCCTGCGTTGGGCAGCTGCATCAGTACAAACATATCGGTCATACCGGCCACGGCTGTTTCGCTCTGCCCCACACCGACCGTCTCGACAATCACGATGTCATAGCCAGCAGCCTCACACACCAGCATGGCCTCACGGGTTTTTTCCGCCACGCCGCCTAAAGTGCCGCTGGAGGGACTGGGTCGAATGAAGGCACGCTCATGCACCGAGAGCTTCTCCATGCGCGTCTTATCCCCAAGGATGGATCCCCCCGACACGGTGGAAGACGGATCGATGGTGAGCACCGCGACACGATGACCCCGGCCAATCAAGTCAAGGCCCAGGGCTTCGATGAAGGTGCTTTTACCCACGCCCGGCACCCCGCTGATTCCCAGCCTAAAGGATCGGCCACTGTGCGGCAGGATGGCGGTCAATAGTTCATCGGCCTGCAGTCGGTGGTCGACCCGAGTCGACTCCAGCAAGGTGATGGCCTTGGCCATGGCACGGCGCTGCGACTGCGCATCACCGTGCAGCACGCCTTCAAGCAGTTCCTGGGGACTCACGCCAAGGACTTTCGCGACCCGCTACCGGCTCAGGCCTGCGCCGCCCGGATCTGCTCAAGCACATCCTTGGCACTGGCCGGTATCGGCGTGCCAGGCCCGTAGATGCCCTTGACGCCCGCCTCGTAGAGAAAGTCGTAGTCCTGTCGGGGAATCACGCCGCCGACAAAAACAATAATGTCATCGGCCCCCTGCCGCTTGAGCTCGGCCAAGATGGCCGGCACCAGAGTCTTGTGCCCGGCGGCCAAAGTGCTCACCCCTACCGCATGCACATCGTTTTCGATGGCCTGGCGGGCGCACTCTTCGGGCGTTTGAAACAGGGGCCCCATATCCACATCAAAGCCCAGATCGGCATAGGCGGTAGCCACCACCTTGGCCCCACGATCATGACCGTCCTGACCCAGCTTGGCAATCATGACCCGTGGGCGGCGTCCGTACTGCTCAGCAAAATCAGCAATCTCCTGCTTGAGCTTGTCCCAACCTTCGGCAGAATCGTAAGCGGCAGCGTACACACCCGTCACCTTTTGAATGTCGGCGCGATGGCGTCCGAACACTTTCTCGAGCGCATCAGACACCTCCCCCACCGTGGCGCGCAAGCGCATGGCCTTGATGCTCAGATCGAGCAGATTGCCCTGTCCCGATTGAGCCGCATCGGTCAGCGCCTGCAGCGCTGCCTGCACCGCGGCGCTGTTGCGCCGCGACTTGATGTCTTGCAAGCGCGCAATCTGTCCTTCACGCACCCTGACATTGTCCACCTCCAGGATATCCACGGCCTGTTCCTGCCCCAGCTTGTACTTATTGACGCCGACGATCACGTCCTTGCCCGAATCAATACGGGCCTGCTTTTCCGCAGCGCTGGCCTCGATCTTGAGCTTGGCCCAGCCGCTGTCGACCGCGCGGGTCATGCCTCCGAGGGCCTCCACTTCCTCCAGGATCGCCCAGGCCTTGTCCGCCATGTCCTGCGTCAACTTCTCCATCATGTAGCTGCCGGCCCAGGGATCCACCACCTTGGTGATCTGTGTTTCTTCCTGGATGATGAGCTGGGTGTTGCGAGCGATGCGGGCGCTAAATTCGGTAGGTAGCGCAATCGCCTCATCAAAACTGTTGGTGTGCAGACTCTGGGTTCCGCCGAAGACAGCGGCCATCGCCTCGATGGTGGTGCGCACAATGTTGTTGTAGGGGTCTTGCTCGGTCAGCGACCAGCCAGAGGTCTGGCAATGGGTGCGCAACATGAGACTCTTGGGATTTTGGGCACCAAAGCCCTTCATGATGCGGCACCAAAGAAGGCGCGCCGCCCGCATCTTGGCAATTTCCAAATAGAAATTCATGCCGATGGCCCAGAAAAACGAGAGCCGTCCGGCAAAGTCATCGACATCCAGCCCCTTGGCCAAGGCGGTCTTCACGTACTCCTTGCCATCGGCCAGGGTAAAGGCCAATTCAAGGGCCTGGTTGGCACCGGCCTCCTGCATGTGATAGCCGGAAATAGAGATCGAGTTGAACTTGGGCATATGCCGGGCCGTGTACTCGATGATGTCGCCGATGATCTTGATCGAGGGCTCGGGCGGGTAGATATAGGTGTTGCGAACCATGAACTCCTTGAGGATGTCGTTCTGGATCGTGCCCGAAAGCTGGTCCTGCGCAACGCCCTGCTCCTCCGCGGCCACCACATAGCCGGCAAGCACCGGCAGCACCGCACCATTCATGGTCATGGAGACCGAGACCCGATCCAGGGGGATCTGGTCGAACAAAATCTTCATGTCCTCCACCGAGTCGATGGCCACGCCCGCCTTGCCGACATCACCGGTCCCCCGGGGATGGTCGGAGTCGTAGCCGCGATGGGTGGCCAAGTCAAAGGCCACCGAGACGCCCTGCCCGCCTGCGGCCAAAGCCTTGCGGTAGAAGGCGTTGGACTCCTCGGCGGTGGAGAAACCCGCGTACTGACGTATCGTCCAGGGGCGCACCGCATACATGGTGGCCTGAGGCCCACGAATAAAAGGCTCCAGGCCCGGCAGCGTATCGGTCAGCGGCAAGGACGCCGTGTCTTGCGCGGTGTATAGCGGCTTGACCGTAATACCCTCCGGCGTGACCCAATTGAGCGCCTCCAGATTTCCGCCCGGCGCAGATTTGGCGGCTGCCCTTCGCCAGTCGTCGATGGAGGCCGGCTTGAATTCCTGGTCTGGTTTTGAGTCTTTCATGACACCCTTCCTGAGCACGTCTCGTCCGTTGCCGGTCGAACCTTACGGGCCGACAGGGCGACCCTTTTCCTGACGTTTGAATTAGCTGGACCTTAGTCTACCTGATTCATAATTATTGATGCAAAATTAAATTTCAGGTAAGCTTCGCCTATGGCTGCAGTTGCCCCCCTGACCACGCGGGCCCTCTACGAAGAGGTGGCCGAACGCCTGCGCGAGCGCATCTTCAGGCGAGAGCTGCCGCCGGGCAGTTGGATCGACGAGCTGAAGCTAGCGGAGGAATATGGCATCAGCCGCACCCCCCTGCGCGAGGCGCTGAAGGTACTGGCGGCCGAAGGCCTGGTCACCATGAAGTTGCGGCGCGGCGCCTATGTGACCGAGGTATCCGAGCAGGATCTGGCCGAGGTTTATCACCTTCTCGCGCTACTGGAAAGCGATGCAGCGGGCGTGGCGGCTGAACGCGCCAGCGAGCAGGAAATGCAGCAGCTACAGCAGTTGCACGAGCGCCTGCGTGCAGCCGAGCGTGACCGAGAGGAATTTTTTCGCCTCAATGAAGCTTTTCATGCTGAACTGCTGCGCATCGCCGGCAATCGCTGGCGAGACCAGCTGGTGGCTGACCTGCGCAAAGTCATGAAGCTCAACCGACACCACTCGCTGCTCAAGACCGGGCGCATCGAGGAATCGCTGGCCGAACACGAAGCAATCATGCAGGCGCTGGTGCAGCGCAATGGTCCGGCCGCCTTGCAGCGCATGCGAGAGCACTTCCGCAATGGCCTGGAGGCGGCCAGCTAGGCGCGCGGCTCAGAGCCAGAGTTGAAAAAAACGCGCCTGCCCCATTGCAGGGTCGAGTTGATAGGGCGCAAACCCAAATTTTTCATAGAGGCTGATGGCGCTGCGATTGCCGTCAAGCACTTCCAGAGTGATCTTGCAGGCGCCACGCCGCTGGGCGATGAACTTGACCCGTTCAAGCATCAATTGCCCTACCCCACGTCCACGATAAGCGGCGGTGACCACTACATCATGCACGTTGATCAGGGGACGACACGCAAAAGTGGAAAAGCCCTCAATGCAATTGACCAGACCGATTGGCGCCACGCCATCGAAGGCCAGCACACTGAAGGCTGTGGGTCTGGCAGCCAGCTCGGCTGGCAGGTGGCTGCGCGCGTAGTCGCTCAGGGGCTTGGAGCCGCCTGAGGGGTCGCGCGCATACTGATCGAGCAAGTCCACCAGAGCCGACGCATGCGTGGGGTCGGCATAGCAGGCCTCGACCACCTCAAAGGCAGCGCTCATGATGAACGGATGGCCTGAGCCAGACGCTCGGCGGCCTGACGTGCCACGTCAGCATCGCGGGCCTCGACCATGACCCTGACCACCGGCTCGGTACCGCTCGGACGAATCAAAAGACGACCCGAATCTGCGAGCTCGGACTGAACTTGCTCGACAAGCGAGCGCAAACCGGGCCCCTCCTGCCACGGTTGGCCGGACTCAAGACGAACATTAATCAATGTTTGGGGGAAAAGGTTCACGCCCGCAAGCAAATCGGACAAGGAACGACCGCTGCGCGAGACGGCCTGCAACACCTGCAGGGCGCTGACCAACCCATCGCCCGTACTGTGCTTATCCAAGGCCAGAAGATGTCCCGAACCTTCGCCGCCCAAAATCCAGCCCCGTTTCTCGAGCGCCTCGAGCACATACCGATCCCCCACCTTGGCACGCACAAAATCCAACCCGCTGGCCCGCAAGGCCTGCTCGACTGCAAGATTGGTCATGAGGGTACCCACCACGCCCCCAAGCGCCTCGCCCCGGCTGATCCGGTCGCGCGCCATGACCAGCAAAAGCTCATCACCGTTGTAGAGCCGCCCCTGCCGATCGACCATCTGAAGGCGATCGGCATCTCCGTCCAGCGCAATGCCGTAGTCGGCCCCATGCTGGGCCACGGCCTCCATCAGGGTCTGGGGATGAGTGGCCCCGACCTTCAGATTGATATTGAGTCCGTCCGGGGCGCAGCCAACACGGATGACCTCAGCCCCCAATTCATGTAGAACCGCAGGCGCAACTTGATAAGCCGCGCCATGCGCAGCATCAACCACAATCCTCAGCCCTTTCAGGCTCAGATCGCTAGGAAAACAGCTCTTGCAAAATTCGATGTAACGGCCTGCCGCATCATCAAGCCGACGAGCCTTGCCCAGATCGGCCGATGCAACCCAATCGGGTGGCTGCCCTAGGAGAGCCTCGACTTCCAATTCCCAGGCATCGCCAAGCTTGCTGCCCTGGGCGCTGAAAAACTTGATCCCGTTGTCCTCGAAGGGATTGTGGCTGGCACTGATGACCACCCCGAGGCTCGCCCTTTGGGTACGAGTCAGATAAGCCACACCCGGCGTCGGCAAAGGCCCGAGCAGCATCACGTCGACGCCCGCAGAATTGAAGCCGGACTCCAGCGCACTCTCGAGCATGTAACCGGAAATACGGGTGTCTTTTCCGATCAGCACCAGAGGTCTGGACTGGGAGCGCTTGAGCACTCTTCCGACCGCGTGGGCCAGTCGCAAGACAAAGTCTGGCGTAATCGGCGCCTGACCGACCGTTCCACGGATGCCATCGGTACCGAAATACTGTCGCGTCATTTGAGCCCTCGACGGTAACAAACTGGGCCTGCCAAAGGGCAACCAAGAGCCATTTTAGAAAAATGCCGGCCGTCAAACCATTAAAAAGCCGCCTTGCACACAATGCAAGGCGGCGATATGGTGGGTCGTGCGTGACTCGAACACGCGACCAACGGATTAAAAGTCCGCTGCTCTACCGACTGAGCTAACGACCCGGAGCCTGTGGGCAGATCGCTAGCAATCGATCATTCCAACGTGGCGCGGCTCTTTGAGAAAGGGCAGCGCTCGGCACAGCCCAAAATTATAGCGTTAAATTCGGCCTCGATCAGGCGCCCGAAGCCAGCTGATCCAGCACCCAGCCGGCTGCACATTGTCCAAAGGTGGCAGTCACGCTAACCACCGAGCCATAGCCGTGGCAGTTCAGGCTGCTGTCGCGTCGCTCGCCTGGATCACAGTCTGCGGCAGACTGCACCACCGCCTCGCGACTGAACACGCAGAGCAGCTGCATCCGGCCTTGACGCCGAGCCGCATGATGCTTGCGCAATCGGTAACGCAGCTGCGCCAGTAACGGGTCATGCGTCACCTCAGAGAGATCGGCCACATCGACTCGATGTGCATGTCGCTTACCCCCGGCCGCCCCGACGCAAATAAAAGGTACCCGCTTGGCCATGGCCCAGGCAGCCATGGACACCTTCGCGCTGAGGCGATCGCAGGCATCAATCACCGCCAAGGGCTGGCCGGTGACCTCAGTGAGATCAGCCAGCGCAGGCCAGTTGTCGGGGGTGACAAACTCCTCAATGCAGCGCACCTCACAACCGGCGTGGATCTCGGCAATCCGCTCGCG
>JBEIHE010000034.1:0-24344 GCA_040381515.1 Polaromonas sp. | reverse complement strand
CCGCCGCCTCAACACCACCACCACCACCACCACCACCACCACCACCGTCGTTGGCCCGATGCAACAGATCGGGCCGCCGCAGGGCTGTCAGCGCCTGACTTTGTTGATGGCGCCACTGCGCGATCTGCGCATGGTGGCCCGAAAGCAGCACCTTTGGCACCGGCCGCTCCTGCCAGACCTCGGGGCGGCTGTAGTGAGGGCAATCGAGCAAGCCGCCCAGATCCGGGCTGAAGCTGTCCTGCTGATGGCTGCCTTCGTCATGCAGCACCCCCGGCTGAAGCCGGGCCAGCGCATCGAGCAGGGCCAAAGCAGCGATCTCGCCGCCCGAGAGAACGAAATCGCCCAAACTGATTTCCTCATCCACACAAGCCTCGACGAAACGCTGGTCGATGCCCTCGTAACGCCCGCAGATCAGAATGGCCCCCTCACCCTTGGCCCAATGGCTCACCCTCTCCTGATCGAGCACGCGACCGGCCGGGGAAAAAAGCCACACCGGCGCGGCCCGTCCCCGCTCGGCCCGAACCTGCTGCAGACACTGCCACAGCGGCTCGGCCAACATCACCATCCCGGGGCCACCCCCGTAGGGCCGGTCGTCCACCCGGCGGTAAGGACCTTCTCCAAAATCGCGCAGTGGCCACAGCCGCAGTTGAATCTGCCCCGATTCAAAGGCGCGACGAGTCACCCCATGCACCCTAAAGGGTTCGAACAGCTCAGGAAACAGGGTGATGACGTCAAAACGCATCGCCATCTCAGTAGTCGAGCTGCCAATCCACGTTGATGCGCCGACCGGGGAGATCGACCGCATCCACATAAGCAGAGACAAAAGGGATCAGGCAGTCGGCACGAGGCGAGTCGCCGGCCGCATCGGCAGGCTCTGGCGATGCAAGTACCAGTACGGAAGTGGGGCCAGTGGCCATCAGATCGCGCACCCGACCCAAACATTGACCCTGACGGTTATAGACCTCCAAACCAATCAGGTCGACCCAGTAGTACTCGTCGGAGGCGGTAGCGGGAAAGTCGGTGCGCGGCAGAAAGATGCGGGCGCCCTTGAGCGATTCGGCCGTATTGCGGTCCCCCACACCTTGCACCTGCGCCACCAGCACATCGGCATGAAGCTTCGACTCATCAATGGACAGGCTGACGCTGCCCTTGAAAGCGGAAAAGCTCGGACTGAGCCGAGCTTCTTGTGGGGGCTCAAGCCACCAGGTCTTGGCTTGCAGCAGGGCCAGAGGATCATTGCTGTGGGGCAACACCTTGATCCAGCCTTTGACGCCCCAGGCGTCCAAGACCCGCCCGACTTCCACGGCATCGTCCGGTAGGGACGATGGCTGGAAAACGGACATGGCCGCAGTCAGGCGGCGACCGGTGCCGCCTGCTTGACCAGACGCACGACCGTCGGCGAGGCCTGGGCACCCACGCCCTGCCAGTAGTTCAGGCGGTCCATGGCCACGCGCAGACCTTCCTCACTGGCAGTAGCCAGCGGGTTGTAAAAGCCAATGCGCTCAATGAAGCGGCCGTCACGGCGGTTGCGCTTATCAGCCACAACAATATTGAAAAACGGGCGATGCTTGGAGCCGCCGCGGGAGAGTCGAATCACGACCATGATTTATCCTTCGGGTGGAGGGGCAGAAAAACGCCCCGCAGATCCCGCAGCGCATGAGACACGAGGCGTGGCCACCCGGCCAGCCAGGCGCTGCAAAGCTTTCCATTGTAGTCCAAACCAGCCGCCGCCCGTTCGGCGGGCTCCAAGCCATGAACCTTGTCCTGCGTTCCAGCCAAGACGGCGACCTGAGCGCCATCACCTCGATCTATGCCCACCACGTGCGCCACGGCACCGGCACCTTCGAAATTGATCCCCCCAGCCTGGAAGACATGCGCCAGCGGCGCGCCGACGTCCTGGCCAAGGGCCTGCCCTATCTGGTCGCTGAAGAGGCCGGCCAGATCCTGGGCTTTGCCTACTGCAACTGGTTCAAGCCCCGGCCCGCCTACCGCTTCTCAGCTGAAGATTCGATCTACCTCACCCCGTCGGCCCACGGCCGCGGGCTGGGTCGGGCCCTGCTGAGCGAATTGGCTGTGCAGGCTCAGGCTGCGGGCATCCGCAAACTGATTGCGGTTATCGGCGATTCGGATAACGCCGGTTCAATCGGGGTGCATCGGTCGGTCGGCTTTACCGAAGTGGGCGTGCTGCGATCGTGCGGCTGGAAGTTTGAGCGCTGGCTGGATGTTGTGATGATGGAAATGACCCTGGGCGCCGGCGACAAACGCCCGCCCGAGTAGAGGGCTTGAATGGGCCGCTACCATGGGGCCCAATTTCTGAAGCTCTCCTGCCCCCATGAAAAACAAAACACTGAGCACCTGGCTGGCACTGGCCGGGGGACCCTTGGGCCTGCACCGCTTTTATTTGTTCGGCCCCCTCGATGTCATCGGTTGGGCTCTGCCCATTCCAACGGCGCTGGGCCTCTACGGCATCATGCGTGCACTCGGCCTGGGCCTGGACGACAAATTGAGCTGGTTGTTGATCCCGCTGCTGGGCTTCGTCATCGCCGGCTGCTGCATGACCGCGATCTTCTACGGCCTGATGAGCGAAGAAAAATGGAATGCCCGCTACGGCAAGGATAGGCCCGAGACCGGTTCCACCCAGACCAGTGCTGGCCAGAGCAATTGGCTGACCATCGTCGCCGTGGTGGCTTCGCTCATGGTCGGGGCCACCGCCCTGATGGGCGCGCTGGCCT
The DNA here is from genome assembly GCA_040381515.1 of Polaromonas sp. Classification (GTDB taxonomy): domain Bacteria; phylum Pseudomonadota; class Gammaproteobacteria; order Burkholderiales; family Burkholderiaceae_C; genus Polaromonas. The sequence goes on along the minus strand of JBEIHE010000034.1, from coordinate 21,612 downwards.
ACAGCTTTCAGCGCTACTTTGAGTGGCAAATCGAGCTGGCGCGTCAAATCTCCCAATAGCGGCCTGGGCCTGCAAGCGAAGTACACCCCTTCAGAGTCTGTCCTCAGAAGACAGGCAGGGGCGGATTGCCCCTCAGACCAACAGCGCCAGGGTGGCCGTCAGAGTGAGCAGCGCCAATAGCGACGACATGGCCACGCTGGCCGTCACCAGCTCCTGCGCCACCCCATAGCGCTGCGAAAACAGAAAGACATTGGCGCCTATGGGTAAGGCCGCCGTCACCACCATCACGGTCATGGCCAGTCCCTGAACCCCCATGAGCCTGCACAATCCCCACACCAGAATCGGATGCAGAAGGTTCTTGACCCCCGACAGCGCCAGCGCTCCCCGCCAATGACGCCCCACGCGTGAGTGAGCCAGCGAAACACCGACCAACACCAGCGCCAGCGGCGAGAGCGCCGCGCCCAACAAGGCCATGGGCTTGTCGATGACAGGCGCGATGCCCCAACCGGTCTGCGCGTACACAAGCCCCAGCAAGATGGGCAGGGGCACCGGATGAAACACCGAAGACTTCAGGGACTGCAGCAGCAGCATGGAGAGGGAGACCGGCCCGGCGGCCGATGCGTTGCCCTCTGCAGCATCGCGCCGCACCGCAAACTCCAGCACCAGGGTCGCCAAGGTCAAAAGCACCAGCGCATGGATGGAGACCAGGGTCAGCAAGGTGACCAGGCCTTGCGCACCAAAAAGCAGGTTGATCAGCGCAATGCCGATCATCACGGTGTTGGAGAAAGTGCCCGCCAACGCGAGCACCGCCGAACGCCGGCTAAAGCCCTGCAGCAGCAAGATGGCTGCAAAGAGCAGTGCCGCCGCCGCAAAGTAGGCCATCACGGGCGCGAAGTCCAACTGCTCGATATGCACCTGACTCATGGTGCGAAACAAGAGCGCTGGCGAGAGCACGTAGAAAATGAGCTGGGTCAGGTGCTTGACCGAATCCTGGCCCAGCCAACCGCAGCGTCCGGCCAGCACTCCGCTGGCAATAAGCAGGACCACCGGAGCCAGCGAATCGAAAACCGTCGCATTCATGCGCCGCGATCTTAGCTGCCACTGCCTGCTGCACTGGGCAACAACTTCAAATGCCGATAGCGCTGCTCAGGCCGGCAGCATCTGACTTGCGCGGGCACCGGTCTTTGAACCTTGACCCTGAAAAGCCAGCCACCGAGTGACATCGGCCGTATCGGTCACGGTGCGCAACTGCTGATAGGCCTGGTCAGCCAGCGGGCTGGAGCGCCGCAGGTAATAGAGCCACTGCTTGAGGCGCCCGGCCCGCGCGCGCGGTTCGACTCGCTCGCAGACCCGCCTCCAAAATTGCTCCAGGTGCGGCAGCAGCGCCAAATCGCGGTTCAGAGCGGGCGCCTGAGCGGTCGCCCCTCCAGGGCAAGGCCACCGGAGCGCCTGGCGCACCCGCCAACCTAAAGCCGGATCGGCGACCGCCCCGCGTCCGAGCATGAGTGAACCCGCGCCGCTCTCACGCAGACCTCGGCGCGCATCCTCAACGGTCCAGATTTCGCCATTGGCCACCACTGGGATGGTCAGCCCCGATCGGAGGTCGGCAATACGGTGCCAATAGGCCGGCGGACGGTAGCCATCGGCCTTGGTTCGCGCATGAATCACCAGCTCGCAGGCACCCCCGGCCTCAATGGCCAGGGCGCAGCGCTGCGCGTCGCGGTCGTGATCGAAGCCCAGCCGCATCTTGGCCGACACCGCCACCTCGGGCGCAACCGCCCGACGCACCGCCTCGACGATGCGGTACAGCTGGTCCGGGTCCTTCAGCAGCACCGCGCCGCCACCATGGCGGTTGACCACCTTGGCAGGGCAGCCGAAATTCAAATCCACCCCCAAAGAGCCCAGCTCGGCCAGCCGCGCTGCGTTGTCGGCCATACAGGCTGGGTCAGAACCAAGCAACTGCCCGCGCACCGGCACCCCGGCATCGGTGCGGCTGCCCTGCGCCAGCTCCGGCATGATGCGAAGGAACACACGCGGTGGCAGTAGCTGGTCGGTGACACGGATGAATTCAGAGACACAACGATCAAAGCCACCCACCCGGGTCAAGACATCGCGCAACACGAAGTCCAGCAGACCCTCCATCGGCGCCAGCAAAAGCTGGGGCGGCCGGACGTCGGTCCCGTCTTGAAGGCAGACTGAAGACAAGGTAGGGGCAGGCCACACGGTCAGCGCAAATCCTGTCTGACCCCAGTTCAGGCCAGCTCTCGCCCCAGCCGAATTTCCTCGATTCGGGCCGAGCCGACCTGCACCGCGCGAACCGACTGGGCATCGCGCACAAACCCCACGCGCTCGAAGAACTGCAAGGCCCGCAGATCAAGCAGCGGCACCCAAACCGTCACGCGGGTACAACCCTCCTCTCTGAGCCCCTCCTGCGCCGATTCCCAAAGGGCGGTGCCGATGCCTTGTCGCCAGTGGGCGGGCAAAACACAAAGTGCCCAGATTTCACCGGTTGTCGAAGGAGTACCCTTGTCGCGCGAGCGATCAAAGCCCACAAAACCCACCATGGCCTCCCCTTCGATGACCACCTTGACCTGAGGCTCGCTGTACTCGACGGCCTCTCGCCAATAGGCCTGGCGTTCCTCAAGGGAGGGTCCGCTGTGTCTGTCCAGATGGAACAGTTCGCGCTGTATGGTCTGGCTGGTGGCGGCGTGAATGCGGGCGATGGCTTTGGCATCGCGCACGGTGGCCGATCGAACGGAATGGGTGATGGGCGGGGAGTGTTGCATGGTATGGAGGCGATTGTCGCTGCGGATGAGAGGGTCTGGGCGGAGGTCAAGCTCTCGATCAGTGTGCAGGCCGAGGAGTCAAACGCGGCATCGGTTAAATTCCCGCCTCCATGTCACGCAATAACGAGCCCTGCCCAAGCGTAAAGCCTGTGATTCATCAGCTACGGATTGGACCTCATGCACCGACTGTTCCTGTCGCAGCCGATCAGTCCCTGCTACAAGCTGCTGCGCTGGCCGGCATCGAGTTGCTGGCCTCCTGCCGCAATGGCACCTGCCGCACCTGCATGCGCCGCCTGATCAGCGGCCAGGTGAGCTACCGCATCGAATGGCCCGGACTGAGCCAAGAGGAAAAGTTGCAGGGCTGGATCCTGCCCTGCGTGGCTTATCCAAGGTCCGATCTGGTGCTGGCCGATGAGAACTGATACGCCTGTGCGGTGGTGGTGCGTGGTGGCCCTGGGCCTGCTCATCGGACTGGGCGCCCAAGAAGGCGCCGCGCAGGCGCAACGCCGCTTTGAAGACAACATGGCCCAACGCAGCCTGGCCTGCACCCACTGCCATGGTGAGCAGGGTCGGGCTGGACCAGACGGCTACTATCCGCGAATCGCGGGCAAGCCGGCCGGCTACCTCTACAACCAGCTGCTGCATTTCCGAGAGGGCCGGCGCCAATATGCGGCGATGACCGGCCTGCTTGATACGCTCAGCGATGAGTACTTAATGGATATCGCACGCCATTTCGCGTCGCTGCAATTGCCGTACCCGCCACCGGCACCAAGCCGCGCATCAGCGCCTTTGCTGCAAAGAGGCCAGCAACTGGCTTTACAAGGCGACCCCTCGCGTCAGATCAGTGCCTGCGCCAGCTGCCACGGGACGCGCCTGACCGGCGTGCTGCCCGATGTGCCCGGTCTGCTGGGTCTGCCCCGGGACTACCTCAATGCGCAGCTGGGGGCCTGGCGCAACGGCAAACGCCGCGCCCATGCGCCCGATTGCATGGCCGAGGTCGCTCGGGCCCTGAACCCGCAGGATATCGAGGCGGTTTCGAGCTGGCTGGCGGCGCAGCCTCTGCCGGCCGACTCCCGCCCCGCGGCCTCAGCGCCCAACCGCCCCGCACCCACTTCATGCGGCAGCGCCGCTGTCACCACAAGGGCCCGGCCATGAGGCGTCCGAACCCCTGGGGACGTTCGGCAGCGCTCACGCTTGCGCTAATGCTCGGCCTGGCTGCGCTGGTGATGTGGCTCAATCTTCGCGGCGATCCTGATCCGGGGCCCAGCCCCGCACGACAGGACGCAGCAATGATCGCGCGCGGGGCCTACCTGGCACGGGCTGGCAACTGCATGGCTTGTCACACCGAGCGCGGAGGCGTCCCTTACGCAGGCGGACGCCCGATCGATACGCCCTTTGGCATCGTCTACGCGGGCAACCTCACGCCAGACCGGGACACGGGCATCGGCCAGTGGAGTGCCGACGATTTCTGGAGAGCGCTGCGCAACGGGCGCTCGCGTGATGGCCGGCTGCTCTACCCGGCCTTCCCCTACCCCAACTACACCCTGATGCAGCGCGAAGATGCCGATGCCCTCTTTGCCTTTCTGCAAAATCAAGCAGCGGTGAGGCAACCCAACCGGGATCACCAACTGCGCTGGCCCTTCAGCACGCAGACCGCTCTGGCCCTCTGGCGCGCGCTCTATTTCACGCCCGGAGGTTTTCGGCCACAGGCCGAGCAAGGCCCGATCTGGAACCGGGGGGCCTATCTGGTGCAGGGGCTGGGTCACTGCTCAGCCTGCCATGCCGAGCGCAATGCCCTGGGCGCCAACAGCCCGCTCGACCTGGCTGGCGGCTTGATCCCCATGCAAAACTGGTATGCCCCGTCCTTGACCGACCGTTCCGAAGCGGGCGTGATGGAATGGCCGCTCGAGGAAATCGTGAGCCTGCTGGGCACAGGAACCTCGTCTCGCGGTTCGGTGCACGGGCCGATGGCAGAGGTGGTGCTGCACAGCACTCAGCACCTTAGCGCCGATGACCTGCAGGCCATGGCCACCTTCCTCAAAGGCCTGCCGCCTGCAAGAAGACATGCCATCCCCAGCGGAGCGCTGGCCAAGCCCAACGCTGCGGGTGCAGCCCTGTACGAGAAGCATTGCCTGCAATGCCACGGCGAACAGGGCCAAGGCGTGGCCGGCGCTTATCCAGCGTTGGCCGGCAATCGCGCCGTGAGCCTGGAGCCAGCGGTCAACCTGGTGCAAATCGTGATGCACGGCGCTTACCCGCCGGCCACCCGCGGCAACCCGCAGCCCTTTGGCATGCCGCCTTACCTGATGGACTTCAGCGAGACTGAAATCGCCGATCTGCTCAACCACCTGCGCAGCAGTTGGGGGCATCGTGCCAGCGCCATCACCGCACTGGACGTGCAACTGGCCAGAGAGGGGCGCACGCGCTAGGCCAAGCGCAGCTGCCGATAATCGGCGGTCATGAACAACGGGGCAGATATCGCTGGCGTGCCGCTCCTGTATCTCGATGAGGACCTGATAGTGCTCGACAAGCCCGCGGGTCTGTTGTCCGTACCGGGGCGTGGGCCAGACAAGCAGGACTGCCTGAGCGCACGGGTACAAACCCGCTGGCCAGACGCACGGGTGGTGCACCGGCTCGATATGGCCACATCCGGTCTGATGCTGATGGCCCGCCAGGCCCAGAGCCAGCGATGGCTCAGCCGGGCCTTCGAGGCTCGCGAAGTGCACAAGCAATATCTGGCGGTGGTGTGCGGCGTGGTTGATGCCCAGTACGGCGAGCAATGGCATTGCATCGATCTGCCGCTGGCGGCCGACTGGCCGCAGCGACCCCGACAGCGGGTGGACGTGCACCAAGGCAGACCCAGCCAGACCCGCTGGCGCGTGCTGGAACGCAAGCCCCAGACCACCCGGCTGCTGCTCGAACCGATCACCGGTCGGTCCCACCAGCTGCGGGTGCATCTGCAGGCACTCGGTCACCCTATTGTGGGTGACGCGCTCTATGGTCCCCACAGCCCCGAGGGCCGATTGCTGCTGCATGCGCATCGCCTGAACCTGACCCACCCTCGAAGCGGTGAGCCTCTGAGTTTCGAAAGTGCAGCACCCTTCTGAGCCTGGCAACGATCAAACAGACGGATCGGCGGTCTTGCTGTTCAAATCGGGTGATCTCAAGAACGAAGGCGTCCCATGGCACTGAAGGCCACCATCTACAAAGCCCAGCTGCAGATTGCAGATATGGATCGCGCGCTCTACGCGGATCACTCGGTCACGCTGGCCCGTCATCCTTCGGAGACCGACGAGCGCATGATGGTGCGCTTGCTGGCCTTCGCCCTGAACGTACCGGCTGACGATCGCAGCGGGCGTCTGGAATTTGCCAAGGACTTGTGGGATGTGAAGGAAGCTGCGCTTTGGCAGCACGACGATACCGGGGCCTTGCAGCATTGGATTGATGTTGGACAGCCGGACGACAAGCGACTGCTCAAGGCCGGCGGGCGGTCCAGCCGCGTCAGCGTTTACAGCTATTCCAGCAGCACCGCCCTGTGGTGGCGCGATCTGCAGGGCAAGGTCAGCCGGATGGACAACCTGACTGTCTGGCAGATCGATCCGCAGCACAGCCAGGCATTAGCCGGCCTGGCTGCTCGCACCGTTCAGTTGCAGGTCACGGTGCAAGATGGCAGCCTCTGGATCAGCGGCGGTAGCCTCACAGTGGAAATCACCCCGGTTCGCTTGCGCTGACCCGCTGCCCCCAACAAAAGTGGACGCTCTAGGTCGTGATACCCGGGTGACATGCTCAGCCCCGCGAGTTCTGGATAATCGGCGGCGCGGTGTCAATCCAGTGCGCCGACGCATCGCAAGTCCGGCTCGCTCAAATAGGCAGCCTCCTGCCTCAACCATTTCCATATCCATGCGACCCAAGCCCCTTGCCAAGCGCCTCTGCCGGATCCTGAGCGCTCTGCTTGGACTGTCGGCCTGCCTGGGCTCGCCAGTTGCGCTGGCCCAGATGGGGCCGGAAGAAGGTCCGGGCGATTCAGTCACCGGAAGGCAGACCCTACGCGAAGTGGTCATCACTGCTCGCCGCTCCATCGAGGATCGATTCCAGGCGGCCGGCTCGCTGGTGGTGGTCGATCGACAGGACATCGAGCAAATGGGGGTGGACAACACCGTCGATGTGCTTCGCCAACTGCCCGGCTTGCAGGTAAGCACCGGCGCCAGTGGCAATGTGGAGATTCGCATGCGCGGGCTGGACGGCAGTGCCACCCGCGTCATGATCGACGGCCAGCGATCGGCCGGCCGGGCTCAACTGCCGATTGATCAATTGCCCGCCGACCTGATCGAGCGCATTGAAATCGTGCGCTCACCTTCGGCTGAGTTCTCCGGCTCCAGCGGGGGCACCATCAACATCGTGCTGCGCCAAGCCATGCCACAGCGCACCGCCATGATGAGGCTAACGGACACCGTGAGCTGGGGCGAACATCGCCCTCGCCTTTGGGCCATGCGCACCGGCCCCCTGGGAGGCAGTGCAAGCAGCGAACCCAAGACTCAGCCACCCTGGTCTTTTTTCATGGGCGTCTGGCTGGCGCAAAGCATCAACGGCTTCGACCAGGAACGCGATTCCATCAGCCAAGGTGCTACCACCGAGACCAGAACCCGCAGCCGCACCCAGCGAGAGGATTGGATGTTGATCCCGCGCATGAGCGGTCGCATCGGGCGCGACCAGTTCGCCCTGCGGGGAAACATCAGCGGCTCAAATACCGATGGCGACTACCGCCAGCGCAACGCTGCCGGATCCCTGATCAACGCGGAGACCTCCAGCAGCCAGCGCAATTCCTGGCAGCTCGGCGGCGACTGGACGCGCAGGCTGCCCATCGGCAAACTCGAAACCAGTCTGTCGGGTAATCGGCAAAGCGATGAAGTCCATCGACTGCGCGAGAACGCAAGCACCTTCCGTGAGGACCGTACCGAGTCCACCTGGCAGCTCAAGTCCAAACTTACCGGCTCACGCGAATCGCTTCTATGGATGGCGGGTTTCGAATACGAGAATCGTCAAGCCTCAGGCAGCAGCCTCGACAGCGCCACATTGACTGGCGTGGAACTGCTGAACTCTCGCATCGAGCGAAGTGCGCTCTGGGGACAAAACGAGTGGGAACTGCCTGGCAAGACCACGTTGACTCTGGGACTGCGGCGCGAGTCGGTGCTGCTGCGCTCCCAGGTCAATACCGATCAGGCCGGCCGGAGGCTTGATTTCTGGCAACCCTCGCTGCACACGCGAACACCGATCAGCGAAACCGCGCAGTGGCGATTCAATATGGCGCGCGTCACCCGGCAGCCCAGCGTGTGGGATCTACTTGACCGCACCGTACCCAGCCAGGGCAACAACAGTGTGACCAACGCCGACCAGATCGGCAACGCCACTCTGCGGTCTGAAGTCACGCAGACTTTTGACATCGGACTGGAACGGCGTCTGCCGGGCCAAGGTCAGGCAGGAATCAGTCTGTTCATGCGGCAAACAAGTGACGTGATCGCCACCCAGACCTTCGAACAAGCCGGCCGCTGGGTTGACCAGCGACAAAACATCGGACGCGCGCGAACCGTCGGGCTCGAGGGCGACCTCAAGCGGCCTTTGGCAAGCAGCGGCCGGGCCCGCGACTGGATGCTCACGGTCAACGCCACCGTGCTGCAGTCCCGCATGACCGATGGGGCCCGTGATGGCATGGCCATCCCTGGGCAAGCCCGCTACACGGCCAGCCTGAGCGCTGCCCGTCCGATGCGCCGCAGCGGCGGCACCTTTGGCGGCCTGGCCGCCAACCTGACGGGCCCCTCCTCCCTGGACACGCCCGTGATCGACGGGCGGGAGCGCTCTCGCATCACCTTCGATGCCCATATCGGTCATGCGGTGGCGCGGGTGGGTTTTTGGCGCGTGGGCATCTACAACATCGGCGATGCACCCGTGCAGCGCAGCCGCTCGTACTCAAGCGCTGGCGCAGGCATTACCGATCAAACGCGCACGGTGTACGCCCCGCGGCTCTATCTCTCGGTGGGCCTGCAACTGTGAAGGCGTCTGATACCGGGCCGCAAGCTATGCCGGCCCTGCTGTACTTCTTTGCCTTCTGCAACCTGGTGATCGGGAGCAGTGCCTTTGTGCTCAGTGGCATTCTTGATCCGGTCAGCCAGGGCCTGGGCGTGAGCTTGGCTGCCTCTGGGCAGGCCATGACCGCCTATGCCCTGTCCACCGCGGTGCTGGCCCCGCTGATGATCATGATCACCGTGAAATGGTCGCGACATGGCAGCATCTGCCTGGCGCTGGCCCTGTTCAGCCTGGGCTGCCTGATTTCAGCGCTGGCCGCCTCGCTGACTTGGCTGATCCTCGGACGCATCGTGATGGGTGCCGGCGCCATGTTCAGCGCCATCGCTTCGGCCACTGCGGTGGGAATGGTCACTCCGGCCCTGCGTGGTCGAGCCCTGTCGCTGACCAACGTGGGGCAAGGCATCAGCTACGCAGTGGGTGTACCGGTGGGTACCTGGCTGGGGCTGGAATATGGCTGGCGCCTCCCCCTGTGGCTGGCGACCGCGGCCAGCCTGACGATCTGGCTGCTGGCCTGGCGCTGGGTGCCCAGGCAGCTGCGCGACACGCCGCCCATCGGCACCCTTCGCGCAGCGGTGGGGCAGTGGGCGGTGATCCGGGTCTGGCTGCGCACCTTGCTGATGTTCATCGCCATCTTTACCGTGTTCACTTATATCGGTCCAGTGCTGGTGGCCCTGCACAACCTCAGTCCTGCGGGACTGGCGGTGGTGCTGGCGATCTTCGGTCTGGCGGGCGTGGCCGGCACCCTGATCGGTGGCTGGGCCAACGACCGGTTCGGCTCGATCCGCGTCATCACCTACCAACTGGCGGTGGTCAGTCTGATGATGGTGCTGCTGCCTTTCACCGAAGGGCAGGTGATCCTGACGGTGCTGACTCTGGTGATCTGGGGGCTGCATGGCTTTGGCTCGATGGTGCCGCAACAAAGTCGACTGGTCATGCTGGCGCCCTCACAGGCACCCATGCTGATGAGTCTGAACAGCTCCATGCTCTACATCGGATCGGCCTTGGGAGCGGTGGTAGGCGGACTGAGCATGTCGCAGATCGGCGTCGGCCGTCTGTCCTGGATCGGAGCGCCCTTTGTGGTGTTGGCGCTGTTGACCGTACTGCCCGATTGGGCAGCTGAACGCAAGTCTCTTCCAAGACCATAAGCCCGGCCCAACAACAGCTTGAGGACCTGGCCTTGCAGGTGCGCAGCCTGCGCGAAGGCCGCAGTTCCATCGAGGCACTGCTGGCGCAAACGCAGGCATCGGACGACCTGCGCCGCCAACTTCCTGCAGCCTTTCCGACGGTACTCGACAACCTGATGGACCGGCTGCAGGCTTCCGCGCTTTTCACCGAAGAAAGTTGCTCCTTCAGCAGGCAGGACTTGCTCGACAGCCTGCAACTCTGGCTGGATAAGGCCCGCGAGAGGCTGGACCGAAGCGCACTCTGAGCCCCGAGCCGGCTCAAAGGTCCAGGTCGCGCCAGCCCTGCGGGCCCAGCTTCTGCAACACGCGAATGTTTTCCTCAAAGATCACATCCGGGTCCTCGAGGGTAGACACCGCCTTTTCAACGCTGTCTTCTCGCAGCAGGTGCAAGGTGGGATAGGGCGAACGATTGGTGCAGTTGCTCACATCGTCCGGCTCGGTACCGTCAAACTGAAACTGCGGATGAAAACTGGCCAACTGGATCACGCCTTCAAGATCCTGGTCGGCGGGCGCAGCCTCGGCCACGGCCATGAAATCATTGAAGTCCAAAAAATCTGGGAACAACGTGGGGTGAATGATCAAGGTGGTTTCAAGCTGATCGGCCGGAGTGTTCACCAGAAACTGCAGCTCCCGGTCAAGCTCCTCAAGCAAGGCATCGATATGACGGGCATGACTGACCACTAGCCGCACACGATCGCGCACATAGGCCGCCCGCGCAAACGGACAAAGGTTCAGGCCGATCACTGCACGCTCAAGCCAGCGCCGGGTGCGGGCGATGACCTCTTCATCGCTTGGTCTTGTGCCCATGCTCAGAGCGCTTATCGGACTTATTTGAGCGCCTTAAAGCGCACCCGCTTGGGCTTGGCCGCCTCCTCGCCCAGGCGCTTTTTCTTGTCGGCCTCGTACTCCTGGTAGTTACCGTCAAAGAACACCCACTGGCTGTCACCCTCGGCAGCCAAGATATGGGTGGCAATACGGTCCAGGAACCAGCGATCGTGGCTGATCACCATGACCGAGCCGGCAAACTCCAGCAGCGCCTCTTCGAGCGCACGCAGGGTCTCCACATCCAGGTCGTTGGATGGCTCGTCGAGCATCAGCACATTGGCACCCTGCATCAGGGTCTTGGCCAGATGCAGCCGGCCACGCTCACCGCCGGAGAGCATGCCCACCTTCTTTTGCTGGTCGGCCCCGTTGAAATTAAAACGGCCGCAGTAGGCCCGGCTGGGCATCTGAAACTTGCCCACATTGATCATGTCCAAGCCACCCGAGACATCTTCCCAGACCGTCTTGTCATTGGCCAGGTCGTCTCGGCTCTGGTCCACAAAAGCCAGCTGCACCGTCTTGCCGATACGCACTGTGCCGGAATCAGGCTGCTCGCGTCCGGCGATCATGCGAAACAGCGTCGACTTGCCGGCGCCATTGGGACCAATGATGCCCACGATCGCTCCGGCGGGCACCTTGAACGACAGGTTGTCGATCAGCAATCGGTCGCCAAATGATTTGGACACGCCTTCAAATTCGATGACCTCCGTGCCCAGGCGCTCAGCCACCGGGATGAAGATCTCCTGCGTCTCATTGCGCTTTTGGTATTCGTAGTCAGACAGCTCCTCAAAGCGCGCCAGGCGAGCCTTGCTCTTGGCTTGGCGTCCCTTGGGGTTTTGCCGCGCCCATTCCAGCTCTTTCTTCATGGCCTTGGCGCGTGCATCTTCGCTCTTTTGCTCTTGCACCAGGCGAGCCTCTTTCTGCTCCAGCCAGGTCGAGTAGTTGCCCTTCCAGGGGATGCCGTGGCCGCGGTCGAGCTCCAAAATCCACTCGGCGGCGTTATCCAAAAAGTAGCGATCGTGGGTGATGGCCACCACCGTGCCGGGAAAACGCTGCAGGAATTGCTCAAGCCAATCAACCGACTCGGCATCAAGGTGGTTGGTGGGTTCATCAAGCAGGAGCATGTCGGGCTTGGAAAGCAGCAACTGACACAGCGCCACCCGGCGCTTCTCTCCGCCCGAAAGATTCTTGATCACCGCCTCCCAGGGCGGCAGGCGCAGTGCATCGGCGGCAATATCGAGCAGGTGGTCACCGCCATCGCCAGCGGCGGCAATGATGGCCTCCAGCTCAGCCTGCTCGGCCGCGAGCTTGTCAAAGTCGGCATCGGGCTCGGCATATGCGGCATAGACCTCATCGAGGCGCTGCTGCGCCGCCTTGACCTGACCCATGCCGCTTTCTGCGGCATCGCGCACCGTCGCCTCGGGGTCGAGCTTGGGCTCCTGCGGCAGGTAACCGATCTTCAGGTTGGGCATGGGCGTGGCCTCGCCCTCGATCTCCTTATCGATACCGGCCATGATCTTGAGCAAGGTCGACTTGCCCGAGCCATTGAGACCGAGCACGCCAATCTTGGCCCCCGGAAAAAAGGACAGCGAAATATCCTTGAGGATCTGACGCTTGGGCGGCACGATCTTGCCGACCCGGTTCATGGTGAAGACGTATTGGGACATGGTAGGACCAACTGGTTGGGGAGTCGCTCGAATTCAAAGTCACGAGCTGACAACAAGGGGGCGGCACTGTGCGCCGTCACAGAACTAATGATCAGTATTATCCCTGCGGTTGAGGTTTGGCTGAGCCCAGCGAATTGAGATCGCCACCAACAGGCGCTATCCGTGCGACAATCCCGGGGTCGACAGCCTCCAGTTGCTTCGATTTCAGCACTTTGCTGGGAGATGCGGGCCACGCCCGCGCAAGCCTCCCTCCCTTGACCCCTTCGGCCAAGACTGGCGACTGCCCTGCAGTCGGATGAGCCGAACCTTGCGCCCGGTGGGCGCCTTTCCTAATGACTTTTGAAGAATTGAACCTGGCTCCGGCCATCGTCAAGGCCGTGCGCGAGCAAGGCTACGACACCCCCACCCCCATCCAAAGCCAGGCCATTCCGGCCGTATTGGCAGGCGGCGATCTGCTCGGCGGGGCCCAGACGGGCACTGGCAAGACGGCGGCCTTCACGCTGCCCCTGCTGCAGCTGCTCTCGGGCCGCGAGCGGGTCAAAGACCGCCGCGGCGTCAATGCAGTGCGTGCGCTCATCCTCACGCCCACACGCGAACTGGCTGCGCAGGTGGAAGAGAGTGTGCGCACCTATGGCAAATACCTGGAACTCAAGTCCATGGTGATGTTTGGCGGCGTGGGCATGAACCCGCAAATTGAACAGCTGCGCCGGGGCGTGGACATTCTGGTGGCAACCCCGGGACGACTCTTGGACCATGCCGGCCAAGGTACGCTGGACCTGAGCAAAGTCGAAATACTGGTGCTCGACGAGGCCGACCGCATGCTCGACATGGGCTTCATTCACGACATCAAGAAGGTGCTGGCGCTGGTGCCCAAGCAAAAGCAGTCGCTGCTGTTCTCAGCCACCTTCAGCGACGAGATTCGCGAATTGGCCAACGGCCTGCTGCGCTCGCCTACGCACATTCAAGTGACGCCGCGCAACACGACCGTGCAGCGCATTGAGCAAACGGTACACCCGGTCGGCCGGGGTAAGAAGAAGGCGCTGCTGGCACACATCATCAGTGAGCGCAACTGGAGCCAGGTGTTGGTGTTCACACGCACCAAGTTCGGCGCCAACAATGTAGCCGAGTACCTTGAGAAGAATGGCATCACCGCCATGGCCTTGCATGGCAATAAAAGCCAGAGCGCCCGCACACAGGCCTTGAGTGGCTTTAAGAGCGGCGAAATCCGCGCCCTGGTGGCCACCGACATCGCAGCACGAGGCCTGGACATTGACGATCTGCCGCATGTGGTGAATTACGAAATTCCCAACATCAGCGAAGACTATGTGCACCGGATCGGGCGCACCGGCCGCGCGGGCAAAAACGGAGAAGCCATCAGCCTGGTATGCCTGGACGAGGAAGGCTTCATGGCCGAGATTGAGCGCTTTACCAAGCAGACCATCGAGAAAGTGGTGGTGCCAGGCTTTGAGGCCGAGGCTGGCGAGCGAGCCGAGCCCATCGCGATGGGCCGGCAAACGCTTTGGGGCGGCTTGGGCAAACCACCGGGTCGTGAAGTGATGGCGGCGGCCGCAAGAGCGGCCCGCCAGGAAATGATGGAACGCATCCGCGCCAACAAGGCGGGGGCTGGCAGCCCGTCTGGCGCCGGCCGAGGCGCCAGCAAGCCCGCGCAAGGCCAGGGCCGCTCGGGCGGCCAGGGTCAACAGCGCAGCGGCGCCGGCGCGCCCCAGGGTCAGCGTCCCCCTCACGCGCCCGGACAACGCCAGGAGTCATCGCGCAGCGCGCATGCAGCGCCACGGCAGCCACGCCGGCAGGACGATGATGAAGCCCAGCCACGCTCGCATCTGTCATCTGGTTTCCCATCGTCCGGACTGCCCACCAGCAACCGAGGCGGCTACCGCGGAGGCGGCGGCCGAGGGGCGGGCGGGCGTAGCGGCGGAGGCGGCGGATACGGTGGCGGCGGTCGCGGCGGCCGGTCTAGCAATGGACGCGGCGGTTACGGCTAAGACAAGCGATCGCCGCGAGGGCGCGGCTCCCACGAAAACAGATGGCCACGGGGTGCGGCTCCCATGACGACCGATCGCCACAAAGGCGCGGTTTACACAGAGTCCGGCTGCGGGCATGGGGCGTGGGAGTGCCGCCCCCGGCGCGATACCCCACCGCCGCAAAGAAGCGGCAGACGAGCAAGAGCGGCCTCTCAGCGCTCTTTTTTCATTCACCCAAGTACGCCGCCCTGACCCGCGGGTCGACCAGCAGCTCACGGGCCGGACCGTTCATGGTGAGCAAGCCCGACTCCATGACATAGGCCCGGTCGGCAATCTTCAAGGCCCGGCTGGCGTTTTGCTCGACCAGCAAGACGGTCACTCCCTGGGCGTACACATCGCGTACCACCTCGAAGATCTTGTCGACCATGATCGGCGACAGACCCATCGACGGCTCGTCAAGCAGCAAGAGCTTGGGACGGCTCATCAGCGCACGGCCCATGGCCAACATCTGCTGTTCGCCACCCGACATGGTGCCGGCCAGCTGATCGCGCCGCTCCTTGAGCCTTGGGAACAGGGCAAAGACTTTGTCCAGATCCTCGTCAATGGCGGCCTGGTCGGTGCGTATGTAGGCGCCCATCAACAGGTTCTCGGTGATGGTCATGCGGGTGAAGACACCACGCCCCTCCGGCACCATGGCCAGGCCGTCCCGCACCAGATCCCAGGCACCTTTGCCGCGGATGCTCTGCCCCAGGTATTCGATGTCGCCGTCGACCAGCGGCAGCGAGCCGGTGATGGCCTTCATGGTCGAGGTCTTGCCCGCGCCGTTGGAGCCGATCAGGGTCACCAGTTCTCCGGCGTTCACCTCCAAGTCGACTCCCTTGACGGCCTGGATGCCGCCGTAGGCCACTTTGAGACCTTTGACTTTGAGCAGGGGCTGCGCCATCTCAGTGACCTCCCGTACCCAGGTAGGCTTCAATCACTTTGGGATCTCTCTGCACATCGGCCGGCACGCCTTGCGCAATCTGCTTGCCATAGTCGAGCACGGTGACACGGTCGCATAGGCCCATAACCAGCTTGACATCGTGTTCGATGAGCAGCACCGTGCGCTGGTCACGACGGATCCGGTCAATCAGCTCACGCAACTGCACTTTCTCGGTGGCGTTCATTCCAGCGGCCGGCTCGTCGAGCGCCAACAGGGCAGGATCGGTCGCCAGGGCACGGGCAATTTCAAGGCGGCGCTGATCGCCGTAGCTCAAAGTGCGTGCCTTGAAGTCGGCATAGCGGGCGATACCCACGTAGTCGAGTAATTCGCGTGCACGATCGGCAATGGCGGACTCCTCGGCCTTGAACGACGGTGTACGCAAGATCGCGCCAAGCAGACCCGACTGCGTCCTGACGTGACGGCCGACCATCACGTTCTCCAGCGCGGTCATATCCGCAAACAGGCGGATGTTCTGAAAGGTGCGCGCAATACCCGCTTTGGCCACCTCATGCACAGCGGTCGGCGAGTAGGGCTTACCTGCCAACATGAAACTACCGGAGTCGGGGGTGTAGAGCCCGGTCAGCACATTGAAGAAGGTGGTCTTGCCGGCCCCGTTGGGGCCAATCAGTCCGTAGACCTGACCACGCTCGATGCGGATCCCCACTTCGGAGAGCGCCTGCAGGCCACCGAAGCGCTTGGAGGCACCCTGGACTTCAAGAATGATGTCGCTCATTTCAGGCCTCCGCACCGGCGCTGCTCTTTGCGGGAGCCCGTCCATGCTCGGGGGCCGGCCACAGACCGCGAGGCCGCATGAGCATGATGGCAATCATGGCCAGCGCGATGAGCAACTGCCTGAGGATGGCCGCATCCAGCCGGCCGCCGGTCATGGCTTGCAAGGGACCGGCCACATGCCGCAGCACCTCGGGCAGCGCAGCCAGCAGCAGCGCACCGAGGATCACCCCAGGCAAATGCCCCAGCCCTCCCAGCACCACCATGGCCACAATCATCACCGACTCCATCAGGCTGAAGGACTCGGGCGAAACAAAGCCCTGGAAGGCCGCAAACATGGCACCAGAGACGCCGCCAAAAGTGGCCCCCATGCCAAAGGCCAGCAGCTTGAGGTTGCGGGTGTTAATGCCCATGGCCTTGGCAGCCGTCTCATCCTCCCGTATGGCCATCCAAGCGCGACCGATGCGCGACTGCTCCAGTCGATGACAGATGATGACTGAGACCACGACCAGGAACAAAAAGAGGTAGTAGTAGAGGCTGACCGAATTAAAGGTAAGTGGCCCGACTTCCAGGGCCCGGTTGAAATGGATGCCAAAGATCGTGACGCCATCGATCTGGCTGATGCCTTTGGGCCCGTTGGTCAGATTGATCGGCCGATCCAAGTTGTTCAGGAACACCCGGATGATCTCGCCAAAGCCCAAGGTCACGATGGCCAGATAGTCTCCGCGCAACTTCAGCGTCGGTGCGCCAAGCAACACGCCAAAGACCGCAGCGAGCAACGCCGCCAGCGGAATGACCGCCCAGATCGGCAAGTGCAGCCCATTCGGGAACGCGGCTGCAATGGCCGGAAAGGCATCGGCCAGATGGGGGGAGGCCAAAAGCGCAAACATATAGCCGCCCACGGCAAAGAAGGCGACATAACCCAGATCGAGCAGGCCCGCGTAGCCCACCACGATATTGAGGCCCAGGGCCAGCAGCACATACAGCAGGGCCATATCCAGGATGCGTACCCACGCATTGCCAAAGGGTTGCAGCAAGAGGGGCAGCACCAGCAGCGCGATCGCGGCCACCAGGAAAGTCAGAAGACGGTGCTCTTTCATCATGATCCGCCTCCTCACGCCCGATCGGCCACCCGCTCACCCAGCAGGCCTGAGGGCCTGAGCGTGAGCACCAGAATCAGCACCATGAAGGCAAAGATGTCGACATAGTGGCTGCCCAGGAAACCTCCGGTCAGTGGACCGATGTAGCCCGCACCTATGGATTCAATCAAGCCCAGCAAAATGCCTCCGACCACTGCCCCTTGCAGGTTGCCTATGCCACCGAAAACAGCCGCAGTGAAGGCCTTGAGTCCAGGCAAAAAGCCCATGGTGTGCTGCGCGGTGCCGTAGTTCGATGCATACATCACGCCCGCAATAGCGGCCAGCACCGCACCGATGATGAAGGTCGCTGAAATCACGGTATCGGGTCGCACACCCATCAGCGCAGCCACACGCGGGTTCTCCGCCGTAGCACGCATGGCGCGTCCGAGACGGGTGTAGTTGACGATGTACATCAAGACCGCCAGCGAAAGGGCCGTGACCGCCAGGATGCAAATCTGGGTGACCGTAATCACCGCCCCCGCCACTTCAATCGGCGCGCTGGGCAGCAGCGTGGGATAGGACTTGTAATTGGGCTTCCAGATCATCATCGCCAAGGTCTGCAGCAAAATCGACATGCCAATGGCGGTAATCAGGGGTGCGAGTTTTGGGGCGTGGCGCAAAGGCCTGTAGGCTACCTTCTCGATCACAAAATTGAGCGCCGCACACACCACGCAGGCGATGAGAAGGGCAATCAGGAGAATCAACCAACCTGGCGTGCCGGTCATCGATTCCTGCATCAGCATGATGATGCTCCAGCTGGTCAGGGCCCCCACCATGAGCACCTCGCCATGGGCGAAATTGATCAGGTTGATGATGCCGTAGACCATGGTGTAGCCCAAGGCAATCAGGGCGTACATGCTGCCAAGCACCAGACCGTTGATGATCTGCTGTAGCAAGACTTCCATGGACAGGGTCTCCGACTTGTAGGCGTTGAAACTGTCAGCCGAGGAACCCGCCTTGTGGGCTGACTCCCGCAACTGGCAAAACGCCCGCCCTCGACGGTCTCTCCAACAAGAGGCGCCCAGGAGAGCGAAAGAGGCGCATTGTAGAGAGGGGGGGCCGAGACGACTCTCACCCCCTGCGGGGGTTTACCCGCAAAATTGCCTCCCGGATAACCTTTGCTCACAAGGCAGGTCCACGCCCAGAGCCCAAACTCAGGAGCGCTTGGCGCCAACGGCTCGATCGAGCCCTCTAAGAAAAGCCATCCGCTCGGATATCCGAGCCTCCATGCCCCGGTCGGTCGGTCGGTACCAATCGGGCTCCTGCATCCCCTCAGGCAAGTAACGCTCGCCCGCTGCGTAGCCATGCGACTCGTCGTGGGCGTAGCGATAGCCCTGGCCATGTCCCAGCTCGGTCATCAGGGACGTCGGTGCGTTGCGCAGATGCGCAGGAACTTCGCGCGATCCATCCTGCTTGACGAAAGCCCGCGCCGCATTGAAGGCCTGATAAGCCGCATTGCTCTTGGGAGCCAAAGCCAAATAGACGACCGCCTCGGCGATGGCCAGATCGCCCTCGGGCGACCCCAGCCGTTCATAGGTGGCCGCCGCGTCATTGACGATCTGCAAGGCCCGAGGATCGGCCAGACCGACGTCTTCCCAGGCCATCCGAACCAAGCGCCGCATCAAGTAGCGCGGATCGGCTCCGCCATCGAGCATGCGGCACAGCCAATACAAGGACGCATCGGGATGCGAGCCGCGCACTGATTTGTGCAAGGCTGAGATCTGGTCATAAAACTGATCGCCCCCCTTGTCAAACCGGCGGACACCCGAGGCCAGAACCTGGGCCACCAAGGCCCGATCGATCTGCGCCAGGCCTGTGGCGCGAGCCGCCGCGGCCAACTGCTCGAGTTGATTGAGCAGCCGTCTGGCATCCCCGTCTGCGCGCTCCACCAGATCGGCAGCGGCCTGCGGGTGGATGTGCACATCACCCCAGTGCGAAACGGCCCGGTCCAGCAGACGCTGCAAATCAGTTCCATCCAAGGGCTTGAGCAGATAAACCTGGGCCCGCGACAGCAAGGCCGAATTGACTTCGAAGGACGGGTTCTCCGTAGTTGCCCCCACCAGCACCACCAGTCCCGACTCGACAAAGGGCAAAAGGCCATCTTGCTGGCTCTTGTTGAAGCGATGGATCTCGTCGACGAAGAGCAAGGTGCGCTGCCCGCGCGCCAGGTGATGCTGGGCCTGGTCCATCGCTGCACGGATCTCCTTGACCCCGGAGAACACGGCCGAAAGCGCAATGAAGGCATGACCGAAAGCATCGGCCATAAGCCGGGCCAAAGTGGTCTTTCCCACGCCGGGGGGACCCCAAAGAATCATCGAATGCGGCTGTCCGGTCTCAAAGGCCAGGCGCAGGGGCCTGCCGGGTCCCAGTAAATGGGACTGCCCAACCACCTCATCCAAGGCACGCGGCCGCAGCAATTCAGGTAAGGGCGGCGTGGGCTGAGATTCGAAAAGATCGCTCATGCTCAAGGCCGAATCAGTTCGGCACCCGGCGGTGGCGTGAACTGAAACTGGGCCGGCGCAACCACCGCCTGCACCTCAAAGCGGCTAAATTGCATCAGCGAACGCTGACCCAGCGCGTCGAGGATATCCAGCGTGACCAACTCAACGCCGCCCGCAGTCGCCCGCAGTCCTACGCGCAGGCTCTGCAACTGACCTTCCCGGTTGCGCGGTCTGGCCAAGACCCACTGAAGGCCCTCGGCCGGTGCCTGCGCCGTCAGTTCAAAGTCGGTCTGCAAGCCGCGCAAGTCACTTGCCGAGGCAATGACGGCCGCCGGCGTGCCCTGTAGAGCATCGCCGAGCTTACGGACCGTGACCTGATTGAGATCAGGATCGTGTAACCACAGCATCTGCCCATCAGCCACCAAGGTCTGCACATAAGGCTTGGTGTAACTGAAGCGAAACCGGTTGGGGCGGGCAAACTCGAAGGTGCCGCTGGAGACGCGGGTGCGAGCCACCTGCCCCTCACGCGCCGGCGAAGTGACCGTCTGGGTGAATTGGGCGCGGCCCGTCTGCACCGTACGCACAAACTGACCCAGCAGCTGCAGAGCGTCGCCGGGCTGCGCCATCGACAACACTGGGCTCACAGCCAGCAGCAGCACCGCCAGAGGGCGGAGCCGGTTGCGGATCAGACAGGTCATCAACACTTACTCGGCGCGCGCCGGCACCAGTATCTCGCGCTGGCCAGCGCCCGACATGGCGCTGACCATGCCTGCCTTTTCCATGTCTTCGAGAAGGCGGGCTGCACGGTTGTAGCCGATCTTGAGATGACGCTGTACCAGCGAGATCGATGCCTTGCGGTGCTTGAGCACAACCTCCACCGCCTGGTCGTACATCGGATCTTTCTCACCACCGGCATCGCCCCCATACTCGCCAGCTCCCTCGCCATCGACCGTACCCCCTTCGAGCACGCCCTCCAGATACTGCGGCTCGCCCTGGCTCTTGAGATAAGCGACCACGCGGTGTACCTCGTCATCACTGACAAAAGCGCCATGGACCCGAATCGGCAGACCGGTACCGCTAGGCAGGTAAAGCATATCGCCCATACCCAACAGAGCCTCCGCCCCCATTTGGTCGAGGATGGTGCGGCTGTCTATCTTGCTGGAGACCTGAAAAGACAGGCGGGTGGGGATGTTGGCTTTAATGAGACCGGTGATCACATCCACGCTCGGTCTTTGAGTCGCCAGAATCAAATGAATGCCCGCGGCACGGGCCTTCTGAGCCAAACGGGCAATGAGCTCCTCGATCTTCTTGCCCACCACCATCATGAGGTCAGCCAGCTCATCAATGACGACCACGATAAAAGGCAGACGCTCGAGCGGTTCGGGCGCATCAGGGGTCAAACTGAAAGGATTGCCGATGAACTCGCCGCGAGCCTTGGCCTCATCGATCTTGGCGTTGTAACCAGCCAAATTGCGCACGCCCATCTTGCTCATGAGCTTGTAGCGCCGCTCCATCTCGGCCACACACCAATTGAGGCCGTGCGCAGCCTGCTTCATGTCGGTGACCACCGGTGCGAGCAGATGGGGGATCCCTTCGTAGACCGACATCTCCAGCATCTTGGGGTCAATCATCAACAAGCGGACATCTCGGGCTTCGGCTTTGTAGAGCAAGGACAAAATCATGGCATTGATACCCACCGACTTACCCGAGCCGGTGGTGCCAGCCACCAACACATGGGGCATCTTGGCCAAGTCAGCCACGATCGGATGACCACCAATGTCTTTACCCAGACCCATGGT
>JBEIHE010000033.1:0-24469 GCA_040381515.1 Polaromonas sp. | reverse complement strand
GTCTAGTCTCTACACCTTCAACGATGCTTTCGCATCGTAGCTTGGCTCGGCGTTGGCATATGCATCACTGCACTTAGCGTTCGCCGAATTTGACGCCATTCACACGAGGAGTTTCCTACCTCGGTGCACAATTTTCATGAGTCCTCTGCTCTAACCAACTGAGCTAACGCCCCACTCGAAATCGATTCTATCTTGGTGCTTTTTGCTGACTTCGCTTGAACAAAGTGTGCAAGTGGTGTGCAAGCACATTTTTCGGACCAAAACCTCTTGAAACCCGCATGAATGCTAGGTTTTGGGGCTTTCAGGGTTTAGGGCAAACGGATTATGAGTCCTCTGCTCTAACCAACTGAGCTAACGCCCCGCCAGAGTCATTCTATTCTGGCGGGCCAGCGGGCGAAGGTGAGCGCGAAGAAAGTGAGGTCCTGCGCTGCAGAGCCGATCTAACGGCTGTGGCTGAGTGCCGAACTCACCAGCTTGGACGTGATGTCCACAATCTGGATCATCTTGTCGTAGGGCATGCGGGTTGGGCCGATCACGCCGAGCGTGCCGACCACCTGTCCGTCGACCTCATAGGGAGCGGTGACCACCGACAGTTCCTGGTAGGGCACGACCTGGCTCTCGCCTCCGATATAGATGCGCACCCCCTCGGCCCGGCTCGAGACATCGAGCAGACGCATGAGTTGTGCTTTTTGTTCAAACAGATCAAACAGCTTGCGCAGGCTGCCCATGTCGCTTGAAAAATCGCTAACGGCCAGCAGGTTGCGCTCGCCGGCAATCACCACCTCATCGCGCGACTCGATCGCCTCCGAACCCACCTGCACTGCCGCCTGCATGAGGCTGGCGATCTCGCTGCGCAAGGCCTCCACCTCGCTCTTGAGTCGCTCGCGAACCTCCTCAAGGTCGCGGCCGGCATAGTGCGCATTGAGAAAGTTGGCTGCCTCAATCAGTTGCGTCTGGCTGTAATCGAAATCGGTGAACAAGACCCGGTTCTGCACGTCCCCGTCGGGCGAAACGATGATGACCAGCAGCCGCTTTTCGGAAAGGCGAAGAAATTCGATGTGCCGGAAGACCGAGGTGCGCCTGGGCGCCATCACCACGCCCACGTAGTGCGACAGACTCGAGAGCATCTGAGCGGCGTTGCTGATCACCTTCTGCGGTTGGTCTGGCGCCAGGGTGGCCTGCACCACCGACTCTGCAGCGCGCGCATCGCGCTGGGCCATGACCATGGTGTCCACAAAGAAGCGATAACCACGCGCGGTCGGAATGCGCCCTGCCGAAGTGTGAGGGCTGACGATCAGGCCCAGCTCCTCCAGATCGCTCATGACATTGCGGATGGTGGCCGGAGACAGTTCCAGGCCCGAAGCGCGGCTGAGCGTGCGCGAACCCACCGGTTGACCGTCGGCGATGTAACGCTCGACCAGAGCCTTGAGCAACAACTTGGCGCGTTCGTCCAGCATGGCCCGATTCTACGAATCCACAAGCCGATGTGTGCTACGGGGATGAGAACAACCGCAAAGCTCGGCGCTGTGATGTAATTTGTTAATGAAGTCCCGCTTCCGCCATGTTGCGCTGGTTGGCAAATACCAGGTTGCCGGCTCTCGCTCGACTCTCGACGACATCGTCCAGTTCCTGCACCGCCAGGGCTGTGAGGTGGCGCTGGAGGAAGAAACCGCAAGCAACACCGGTCTGAGCGACTGCCCCTCGCTGAGCGTGGCCCAAATCGGCGCCCAATGTGACCTGGGTCTTGTCGTCGGAGGCGACGGCACCATGCTGGGCATAGGCCGCCGCCTGGCCCCGCACGGTGTGCCTCTGATCGGCATCAATCAGGGCCGGCTGGGCTTTATCACCGACATTCCGCTTGAGGGCTACCAGACGGTGCTGGGCCCCATGCTTCAGGGACACTACGAGGAAGAGCGGCGATCGCTGATGCAAGCGAGCGTAATGCGCGATGGCCGGTGCGTGTTCTCGGCCACGGCGATGAACGATGTGGTGGTCAACCGGGGAGCGACCGCCGGCATGGTGGAACTGCGAGTCGAGGTCGATGGCCGCTTTGTGGCCAACCAACGCGCCGATGGATTGATCATGGCCACCCCCACCGGCTCTACCGCATACGCGCTGTCGGCCGGCGGCCCCTTGTTGCACCCGGCAATCGGCGGATGGGTCCTGGTGCCCATCGCGCCCCACACCCTGTCCAACCGGCCCATCGTGCTGCCCGATGACGGCGAGGTGGCCATCGAACTGGTGTCCGGTCGCGATGCCAGCGCCAACTTTGACATGCAGTCGCTGGCCAACTTGCTGCAGGGCGACCGGATCGTGGTCAAGCGCTCGGCGCATGAGGTGCGATTCCTACACCCGCAGCGCTGGAGCTATTTCGACACCCTGCGCCGCAAGATGCACTGGAATGAAGGCGGGGTCTGAGCCTGTCTGCGACGCCGCCACCCAGACCACGACCGACCCGCAGACCCCGATGAGCCTCAAGAGCCTTTTCCTGCGCGATTTCGTCATCGTCACCGAGCTCGAAATTGAACTGTCATCCGGTTTTACTGTGATGACTGGCGAGACCGGGGCGGGCAAATCCATTTTGATCGATGCGCTGCAGCTGGCGCTCGGTGCGCGAGCCGAACCGGGTGTGGTGCGCGAGGGCGCGCAGCGCTGCGAGATCAGCGCCTGCTTTGACGGTTCGCCGCGTGTGCAACCCTGGCTGGAGACCGCGGGCTTTACGGGCAGCGATGAACTGCTGCTACGACGCACCATCGACACCCAGGGACGCAGCCGCGCTTGGATCAACGGCAGCCCAGCCACGGCCGCGCAGCTGCGCGAACTGGGTGAGCAACTGGTGGACATCCACGGTCAGCATGCCTGGCAAAGCCTCACTCGTCCTCACGAAGTCCAGGCCCTGCTCGATGCTTATGCCGGGGTCAGCACCGGCTCGCTGCGCCAGAGCTGGCAAACCTGGCGCGAAGCAGTGAACGCTCTGCAAGAGGCGCAACAGGCCCAGCAAAGCCTGGCCCGCGAGCAGGAGCGCCTGAACTGGCAGATTGGTGAACTCGACAAGCTGGCGCCGCAGCCGGGGGAATGGGATGAGCTCAATGCCCGCCACAGTCGCCTGTCGAATGCGCAGGCGCTTGAAGAAGCGGTGCAAGGCTCGCTGCTGGCCCTGCAGGAGGCCGACACCAACGCGGCCGGCCTGCTGGCGCGCGCGCAGCAACTGCTGCGATCACAGTCATCAATAGAGCCGCGCTTTGCCGCCATTGCCGAAGTGCTGGCGGGCGCGCTGGCTCAGACCGAAGACGCGGCCCATTCGCTGTCAGCCTATGCCCGGCACAACGACCTTGATCCGCAACAACTGACCGAGCTTGATCAGCGGCTGGCCGCCTGGATCGGCCTGGCCCGACGCTACAAACGCACGCCCGACGAGCTCCCGACGCTGCTGGAGGGATGGCGTGCTGAACTGCGCCGGCTCGACGCCGCAGCCGATCTGCAAGGCTTAGAGCGAGCCAGCGCCAGCGCATACCAAATCTACCTGAAGGAAGCGCAGTCAATTTCCAAGGCACGGGCGCAAGCAGCGCCCAAGCTGGCGCGGGCCATCACACAAGCCATGCAAGGGCTGGGTATGCAAGGGGGACGCTTCGACGTCAAGCTTGAGGCACTGGATGCGCCTCAGTCATCGGGCCTGGAAGGGGTGCAGTTTCTGGTGGCAGGCCACCCAGGCACCACCCCGCGTCCGGTGGGCAAGGTTGCCTCTGGCGGAGAACTCTCGCGCATTGCCTTGGCCATTGCGGTAACCACCAGCCAACTGGGCCAGGCGCAGACGCTGATCTTCGACGAGGTCGATGCCGGGGTGGGGGGCGCCGTAGCGCAAACCGTAGGGCGGCTGATGAAGCAGCTCGGCCGCGACCGGCAGGTGCTGGCCGTGACCCACCTGCCCCAGGTGGCGGCCTGTGCCGATGCCCACCTGATGGTGAGCAAGGAAAGTCGGGGCCAGAGCACCCGCAGTCGGGTCACACCCATACGGGGTGAAGAGCGGGTGAGCGAGATTGCACGCATGCTCGGCGGGGAGCGCCTGTCCGATACCAGCGTGGCGCACGCCAGGCAAATGCTGCAATGACCACCCGAAACATCTCGACCGCGACCGAACTGGTCCTGATCACCGGGATGTCAGGTTCCGGCAAGTCGGTGGCTCTGCATGCTTTGGAAGATGCCGGTTACTACTGCGTGGACAACCTGCCGCCAGAGCTGCTCGACAGCTTCCTGGCGCTGGAGAGCCAGCGCAACATGCGCAAAATCGGTATTGCCATGGACGTGCGCAGTGCACGGTCCTTGCATCTGGTGCCCCAGCGCCTGCGCCAGTTGCGCGCCGAGGGCGTACCCATGACCTGCATCTTCCTGGATGCCAGCACCGACACCCTGGTTCGACGCTTTTCGGAGACGCGACGCCTGCATCCGCTGTCGCGCCCAGGCCAGGCCGATCAGCACCGGATGCTCGAGCAGGCGATCAACCTAGAGCGCGAATTGCTCAGCGAGCTGCGCGAACACGCCCATGCGATCGACACCAGCATGATCCGCTCCTCTCAGCTGCAGTTCTACATCAAAGATTTGATTGAAGCGCCGGCCGACCAGTTGACCCTGGTGTTCCAGTCTTTTGCATTCAAGCGGGGAGTTCCCCTGGATGCCGACTATGTCTTCGATGTACGGATGCTGCCCAATCCCCATTACGAGAAAGAACTGCAGCCCCTGACGGGTCGTGATGAACCCGTGGCGGCCTACTTGCGACAAAGCATTGAGGCGGTCGCCATGTTTGAGTCCATCGAGCAATTCCTGATTCGATGGCTCGAACCCATGGCGCGAGACCACCGCAGCTACGTCACGGTCGCCATCGGCTGCACGGGCGGCCAACATCGCTCGGTCTATCTGGTCGAGTCGCTGGAGAAAACCTTTCGCGCGCGGTGGAACACGCTCAAGCGACATCGCGAACTTGAGGGCAAGGTGACTTAAAGATCCAAGGCAGACGGACAGTCCCGCCCCTCAGAAACGGACCTCCCCTCAGGCGCCTTCAAGTCTTTCAAGCCTGTAGCAGGCTGCGCACAGGCGCTGGCAAACCCAAATTCGCCCAGGCAGACCCGGTCCACCACTGGCCCGAAGGGCTCGTCCACTTCAGGCGCTTGGGCACTTGAACCTGAACCGGATGCAGATACAGGTCGCGATGCGTCAAGGCATGCATCAGGACCGGATGTTCCGCTCTTTGCTGGCGCAACGGCTGGGGCAAAGCCTCCTCAAGCAGTTGCGGGCTGTCGTAAACGGGCAAGCAATACAGCCCGCCCCAGATACCACGGTCAGGCCGGCGCTCCAGCCACACCGAGCCATCGGCGCGCACCAGCCACAGCAGCCACAAGCGCTGGGTCGAGCGCTTGACCCGACGGGTGCGCAGAGGATAGGCCTCGGGCTGCCCTTGCTTGAAAGCCTCGCACAAACTTGTCATCGGACACTGGGCACAACGCGGCTGACGCGCCAGGCAGACGGTGGCACCCAGGTCCATGATGGCCTGGCTGTAGGCCGGCATCAGAGGGGCGGAGGGCAAGAGCCGCTCGGCAGCACCCTTGAGCACTCGCTGGGCCGCGGGTCGGGCCAGATCGTCCTGGAAAGCAAGCAGACGCGCCAGCACGCGCTGAACATTGCCATCAAAAATCGCAGCCCGCTCGTCAAAACAAAAAGAGGCAATCGCCGCCGCCGTCGACGCTCCGATGCCAGGCAGGGCCTGTAACTGCTCGGCCGACCGAGGAAACCCACCCAGTCTCTGGACCACCTCCAACGCGCAGCGATGCAGATGACGCGCCCGACTGTAGTAGCCCAGTCCACTCCACAAGCCCAACACCTCATCAAGGGAGGCGGCCGCAAGATCCTGCACCGTTGGAAAGCGCTGCAGAAATTTTGCGTAGTAGTCCCGCACGGTAGCCACCTGAGTCTGCTGCAGCATGATTTCGGACAACCAGACCCGGTAGGGATCGCGGAGGTTCTGCCAGGGCAGGTCGCTTCGGCCATGCCGGGTGCGCCAATCGAGCAGTCGTGCAGAGAAATGGCGCCTGATCCGCGGCGAAAGCAGATCACCGGCCGCCTGATCAGCAGCGGCCGTCTGTGAACTCAGACGCGCTGACATACAGGGCAGAAATACGTCGACCGCTGCTGCTGCACGATACGCTTGAGGGCCGAACCGCACTGACGACAGGGCTGACCCTCACGGTCGTAGACCTGAGCCTGCAACTGAAAGTAGCCGCTCTGCCCACGCGCGTCAGAAAAATCGCGCAGCGTGCTGCCCCCCTGGCGCAGAGCCTGCTCGAGCACTGTGCCTATGGCCTCATGCAAACGATCGGACCTGAGACGGCTGATCCGACTGGCTTTTACAGTGGGTCGAATGCCGGCCCGAAACAGCGCCTCACAGGCATAAATGTTGCCCACCCCGACCACCACCTCACCTGCAAGCAAGACCTGCTTGATGCTCGAGCGCTTGCCTTTAAGCGACCGATGAAAGGCGGCCGCCTGGAAATCCTGGCTCAGGGGTTCAACCCCCAATCGCCCCAGCAGCTTGCGCGCCGAAGCGGAGTCCTCGCTGTCGGCATGCACCACCGCACCAAAGCGACGCGGATCATGCAGGCGCAGGGTCCCATGGCTGGTCACCAGGTCAAAATGGTCGTGCCGGCCCGGAAGCGGCAGCCCGGTCTGAAAGGCCAGGCTGCCCGACATACCCAAGTGAATCAGCAGCAGGCCCTGGGGATCGAGGTCGAGCAGCAGATACTTGCCGCGGCGTCTGACGGCCATGACGCGCCGACCCACCAGATCGCCTGGCAGGCAACCCAAGGGCCAGCGCAGCGGCTGTCCGACCCGGACCGACTTGACGACAGCGCCGGCGATCTGGTCAGCAAAGCTCAGGCGGGTGACTTCGACCTCGGGCAATTCAGGCATCGGAGTTGAGAAGAGCGCTTTGACGATGACCTTCCATTATCATCAGCCAATGAAGACACCGATCTCCGCGGCCCTGCTCAGCACGGCTCTTTCACTGGCCTGCCTGCAGGTCCATGCACAGGGCAGCCCGGCAGGCCAGGCCTCGCTGGAGTCGCGTAGACAAGCTGCGGTCAACGCCCAGATCTTCTATCAGGTGCTGCTGGGCGAAATGAATGCAGCCTCTGGCGACACCGGCGCGGCTATTTCGCTGTTGCTCGACGCAGCGCGCAAGACCCAAGATGAGAAGCTGTTTCAGCGTGCGGTCGATCTGGCCCTGGGCGCCCGGTCAGGGGAGGCGGCGTTGCAAGTGGTGCGTGCCTGGCGGCAAAGCGCCCCGCGGTCCCTTCCAGCCGCTCGCTACCAGCTCCAGATTCTGACGGCCCTCAACCGCACCGGCGACAGCGGGGAGGCCCTGCGGGCGGTTGTAGAGCTCACTGCCCCTGCCGAGCGTGCCGAGCTGATGAATTTCATTGCGCCGCTGTATGCAAGGGCCAGCGACAAGAAGCTGGCGGCAACCGTGGTCGAACAAGCGCTTGCGGTCGCCCTGGCCGATCCTCAAACCGCCGCGCCCGCCTGGAGCGCAGTTGGCCGAGTGCGCATGAATGGGGGCGATGCAGCCGGCGCTCTGGAGGCGGTCCGACGCGCCCTGACCGTCGATGCGCGCAGCCCGGTTGCCCTTTATCTGGCCCTCGACCTGATGGCCCCCGGCCCCTCGCCAGCCGAAGCGCTTGTGCGCGGCTATCTCGAAGCACCCGGGACGGTGGATGTGCAGATCCGGTTCGGCTATGCCCGCAACCTGCTCGAGCAGCAACGCTACGCCGAGAGCGCGGTGCAATTGCAGCGCCTGACACAAGACCAACCGGATTTTGCAGACGGCTGGTTGATGCTGGGCTCGCTGCAGATGGATCAGCCTCTGACAGGACCGGCCGAGTCGACGCTGCAACGCTATCTGGAGTTGACTCGCAATCGGCCCGACGATGATCGAGTCGACCGGGGCCGAGGTCAGGCGTTTCTGATGCTTGCTCAAATCGCTGAGCGCCGGGGCGATCTGGCCGCTGCCAGCCGATGGATCGACCAGGTCGAGGACCGCAGCCTGCTGGTGCAGACACAAGTGCGACGCGCCTCCCTGCTGGCTCGCCAGGGGCAGTTGGCCCAGGGCCGTGCGCTTTTGCAGCAGTTGCCCCAGCAAAATCCCCAGGACGCACGCCGCAAGATGTTGGCCGAAGTCCACTTGCTGCGCGAATTCAAGGAATACCGGTCAGCCTACGAGCTGATCGAGCAAGCAGTTCAGGCGGCCCCGCAGGACCACGAACTCATCTATGAGAAAGCCCTGCTCGCCGAAAAAATCGGGCGTCTTGACGAAATGGAGCAGCTGCTGCGCAGGGTGATCCAGATCAAGCCTGACTATCACGGGGCGTACAACGCTCTGGGCTATTCGTTGGCCGACCGGGGATTGCGTCTGGAAGAAGCCCGGCAACTGATCCGAAAGGCGCTCGAGTTCGCACCGGATGATCCTTACATCCAGGACAGCTTGGCCTGGGTTGAATTCCGAATGGGTAACGCCCGGGAAGCCCTGCGTGTGATCGAGATCGCGTACAAGGCCAAGCCCGATGCAGAGATTGCCGCACACTTTGGCGAGATTCTCTGGAGCCTGGGCCAGCAGGAAAGGGCTCGCATGATCTGGCGAGAGGGCCTGCTGCTCAACGCCGAAAACGACACGCTGCAGGAGACTCTCAAGCGCCTGCAGGTCAAACCTTGAGTGCTGGCCCGACGAGCCTTGCGCCCGTAGCCTTGCACTCGGGTGTACGTCGACATCTCTTGATGGCGGCCCTTGCCCTCTGCGGGGGCTGCGCCAGTCGGCCGGAGTCGAGAACCACCGGCGGCTGGATCGGGCGCCTGAGTCTGCAGGTTCAAACCGAACCGCCGCAGTCATTCAGCGCGTCCTTCGAACTCGATGGAAATGCCCGGGAGGGTCAGCTGCAGTTGAGCACCCCCTTGGGGCATGCGCTGGCACGCGCGCGCTGGAATGCAAGCGAGGCGTTGCTGATGACCGCCTCTGAACGGCGCAGCTACCCCAAAGTCTCGGATATGCTGCTGGCAGCCACTGGAGCCGCCCTGCCCCTTGATGCCCTGTTCGACTGGCTCGAAGGCCGACCCACACAGGTGCCTGGCTGGACGCCTGACCTGTCTCATCTTGCTCAAGGCCGCCTTCAAGCCCGGCGCAGCGAGCCGGCACCTGAAGTCCTCTTGCGGATCGTGCTTGACCGATGAAAACCGACACAGCCTACGCCGAAGCGGGCCAGCACGGCAGACGGGCGAGCGGATCGCCCGAGCCAGGGGTCCTCAAATGAAGGCACTTTACGACCTGCAGGCTCCGGCCAAGCTCAATAGCTTCCTGCACATCGTGGGGCGGCGAGCCGAGGATGGCTATCATTTATTGCAGTCGGCCTTTGTGCTGATCGATTGGTGCGACACCCTGCACCTGGAACTGCGAAGCGATGGACAGATCAGCCGCGAGGATCAGGGCGGCACTGACCTGCCGGCCGACGACCTTTGCGTGCGTGCTGCCCGTGCACTGAAGGCGGCCAGCGGTACCGCCCTGGGCGTGCACATCCACCTGCAAAAACGCATACCGGCCCAGGCCGGTCTGGGGGGAGGCTCTTCCGATGCCGCCACCTGCCTGCTGGGACTGATGCGCTTGTGGCACACCCCCCTGCCGCGCCAGGAGTTGATGACCCTGGCCCTGCAACTGGGCGCAGACGTGCCGTTTTTTATGCTCGGCCGGCATGCCTGGGTCGAAGGCGTGGGCGAGCGCCTGCAAGCGCTGGACTTGCCTCCGGCCCGTTTTCTGGTGCTCAAACCGCCAGTCGGACTGTCCACCCCGCGGATCTTTGCCTCGCCCCAGCTCGAGCGCAACACCAAAACTGCTACAATTTCGGGCTTTGCTGCCCTCGGACCGGACCAACTCTATGAATTTGGCCGGAACGACCTGCAGCCTGTGGCGCAGTCGATGTGCCCCGAAATCGGACAGGGTCTGCGATGGCTCGCCGAACGGGGGTTGTCGGGGCGCATGACGGGCTCAGGCAGTGCCTTGTTTGCCCGGCTGCCTGAGGGGGTCGAGGCCAACATCGGTCCGGGTCTGCCCGCCGACGGTTGGACCGTTAGGGTGTGCAGCACGCTGCAGGAGCATCCGTTGGTCGATTGGTAGAGTGCCACCGAACCCGCATGCACCTGAGCTTGAATTGAGGGTTTGCGCTCGGAAGGGC
The DNA here is from genome assembly GCA_040381515.1 of Polaromonas sp. Lineage (GTDB taxonomy): Bacteria > Pseudomonadota > Gammaproteobacteria > Burkholderiales > Burkholderiaceae_C > Polaromonas. Next base: position 14,207 of record JBEIHE010000033.1, on the reverse strand, counting down.
GCAAGTCCTGTGTAGGGGAGTCGCCAAGTTGGTCAAGGCACCGGATTTTGATTCCGGCATGCGAGGGTTCGAGTCCTTCCTCCCCTGCCAAATCGTTTGCGTCGAGGCCAGAAGGGGCGAAAGAGCACGCCCCGGGTGGATCGGCGGCCCTGGTCCCGGCCAGCTTTTTTGTGTTCTGACGGTCTGCCCTGCCCCGAACCTCTCCACCGTCACGTGAGGACTCATCCCTAGACCTGCGGCCTGATATGCAAGCAAATCATTCCGACTTTGTGGTCTTCACCGGCAACGCCAATCCCATCATGGCGCAGGAGATCGCCACCGACCTGGGCACCACCCTGGGGGCGGCGCATGTCGGGCGCTTTTCCGACGGCGAAGTCACTGTGGAAATCCAGCAGAACGTCCGGGCCCGCGACGTGTTTGTGGTGCAGTCCACCTGTGCGCCCACCAACGACAACCTGATGGAATTGCTGATCATGGTCGATGCGCTCAAGCGAGCGTCGGCCGAGCGCATCAGTGCCGTCATTCCCTACTTCGGCTATGCACGCCAGGACCGCAGGCCGCGCTCGGCGCGGGTGCCGATCACGGCCAAGGTGGTGGCCAACATGCTGCAGGCCGTAGGTGTCTCTCGCGTGCTGACCATGGATCTGCATGCCGATCAGATCCAGGGCTTCTTTGACATCCCGGTCGACAACATCTATGCCTCGCCGGTGCTGCTAAGCGACCTGCGCCAGAAGAACTACACCGACCTGATGGTGGTTTCGCCCGACGTCGGCGGCGTGGTGCGCGCACGGGCGCTGGCCAAGCAGCTCGGCTGCGACATGGCCATCATCGACAAGCGCCGTCCGCGTGCCAACGTCTCTGAAGTCATGCATGTGATCGGTGATATCGAGGGCCGCAACTGCGTGATCATGGACGACATGATCGACACCGCCGGAACCCTGGTCAAAGCCGCCGAGGTACTCAAGGAACGCGGGGCGGCCAAGGTCTATGCCTACTGCACCCATCCGGTGTTTTCGGGACCGGCCATCGAGAGGCTGTCCCAGGGTGATGCGCTCGACGAGGTGGTCATCACCAACACCATACCCCTCAATGCTGCGGCCAAGGCGTGCAGCAAGATACGCCAACTCTCAGTGGCTTCTCTGTTTGCAGAGACGATACAGCGCATTGCCCGCGGAGAGTCGGTCATGAGTCTGTTTTCGGAGCAAGACAACCTGTTCTGAGCCGGAAACGATGAGCCGGCGGCGCAAGCTGCCTTTGTTAAACGGGGGTGAGACTGGTCGCGGTCCGCCTCACTAGGAGAAAACCATGAAATTCGTCGCTTTCGAGCGCAAGTTGCAGGGTACGGGTGCGAGCCGCCGTCTGCGCATCTCAGGCCGCACGCCCGGTATCGTTTACGGTGGAACGGGCCAGCCCCTGCTGATCGAACTCGATCACAACGCGCTATTCCACGCCATCAAGAAAGAGGCCTTCCACTCGTCCATCCTTGAGATGGAACTCGGCGGCGCCATCCACAAGGTTCTGCTGCGCGATCTGCAGATGCATCCCTACAAGCCACAGGTTCAGCACGTGGACTTCCAGCGCGTGGAAGCCACCACTCGCATGACCGTCAAGGTGCCCCTGCACTACAGCGGTGAAGAAAATTCGCCAGCGGTCAAGGCCGAGAAATGCTTGGTTAACCACGTGGTCACTGAACTGACCGTGTCTTGTCTGCCGGCCGACATTCCTGAGTTCATTGCAGTTGACCTGAGCGGACTGCGCAAAGGCCACTCGCTGCACATCAACGACATCACGCTGCCCAAAGGCGTCAAGCCTGTCACCAAGGGCCAGGCCAATCCGGTGCTGGTATCGGTGTCGGCGATCGGCGAAGAGGAAGCCGAGGCTCCCGCCGCAGCTGCCGCTGCCGCTCCAGCGGGCGATGCCAAGGCGGCCGCCAAGCCTGCCGCGAAGGCTAAGAAATAACTGCAGGACCATCAGGCCCGCACAGCAAGCGCGAGTTCTAACGATCTTGAATTGGCGCTTTGCATTCGTGTCCAGGCCCGTGCGCTCGCAAGAGCCACGGGCCTTTTTTGCGGGCCCTACAGAGCCAGTCCAAGGCCCTGACTCGCTTGCCCATGCGGTCTGGCTTGGCGGACAATTTGTCTCATGATCAAGCTGCTGGTCGGCCTGGGTAACCCAGGCCGGGAATACGAGGCCACTCGGCACAACGCCGGTTTCTGGTGGATAGAGGCGCTGGCGCGCGAACTCAAGGTCGAGTTGGTGCCTGATAAAAGCTACCAGGGGCGTGTAGCGCGCACCCAAGTCAAAGGTCAGCCGGTCTGGTTGCTGGCTCCGCTCACCTTCATGAATCTGTCGGGCAAGTCAGTGGCAGAGTTGGCGCGCTTCTTCAAAATCGCGCCAGCCGACATTCTGGTGGCGCACGATGAGCTTGACCTCCCACCAGGTCAGGTAAAGCTCAAGTTTGGCGGCGGTCACGCGGGTCAAAACGGCCTTCGCGACATCCATTCGCGACTGGGGACCGGCGACTACTGGCGGCTGCGCATCGGAATCGGCCATCCAGGTATCAAATCCGAAGTCTCTGCCTGGGTACTGGGTAAGCCTGAGGCGCAGCAGCGCCAGGTCATGGAAGAGGCAGTGGCTCGCTCGGTCAAGGCCTGGCCCCTGCTGCTCGAAGGCGAGATGGAAAAAGCCATGCAAGCCATACACACCACCGCACCCCCTCGGCCCAAGCCGCCGCGCAAGGACCCGGCCGCAGGCAATGAAGTAGAACCGTTGGGTGGTGCTTGAGGTCTGTCTTTTGAAGACCGTATCGACGCGAAGGTGCGGCCCCCACAAACATCAAGCAGGGTCGACTAAGAGGTGGGGGAGCGGCGCCCCCGGCGCGATAACGCCGCGCCTGCTTTAGCTGCGGCGCGCCGGCTCGGCCAGATCGGCCAAACTCTGCAGACGCTGGTACTTCACCAGAAGCTGCTCGCGGGTTTCCACAAAGTCAGGGGCAACCGGTATGCAAGAGACCGGACAGACCTGCACACATTGCGGCTCGTCGAAGTGACCCACGCATTCGGTACAACGTGAGGGATCGATCTGATAAATTTCCGGCCCGAGAAAAATAGCCTGATTAGGACATTCAGGCTCGCACACATCGCAGTTGATGCATTCATCCGTAATCATCAAGGCCATGATCGCAGCCTTCAGTCCTTAGCGCTGTGCACGGTACGCAGCGCGCCTGCAATCAGCGGATGGACCATCTGACTGACGTCACCGCCGAGTTTGCTGATCTCACGCACCAGCGTGCTGCTGATGCACTGCAAAGGAGCCTCTGGCAGCACAAACACGGTCTCCACATCGGGCCGCAGCTTGCGATTCATGGCTGCCATCTGAGATTCGTAGTCGAAGTCGGTGATGTTGCGCACCCCGCGCACCACCGCGCAGGCCCCTTGCTGCGCACAGAAATCCATGATCAGGCCTTCAAATGGCATCACCTGCACATGGGCGTGTTCTGCCGTGGCCAAGCCGACCTGCTGCACCCGCTCCTGGAGGCTGAACAAGGTCTTCTTGTGGTGAGCCGCGGCCACCGCGATGATGAGACGGTCAAAGAGGGCGGCCGATCGGCGCACCACATCCGCATGACCGAGGGTGAACGGGTCAAAGGTACCCGAATAAACAGCAATGCGCGACGGACGAGAAGCCATGTCCAAATTATGCACGGCTGACTCAGACCACGTCAGCCCTGCCGAGAAGATGGAAATGAACCGCGCCCGCACGACCGTGACGCCGCAAACGCAGCCCCAGTCGGCTCAGGTCGGCGTCCGTCCAGGCGGTGGGTGCCTCCAGGTAGATGAGTCCTTCGGGGGTCAGCCCGGGCAAGGCGGCCTCAAGCGCTGGAACAAAGAGCTCGGAGTCAAAGGGTGGGTCGATCAGCACGAGATGCTGCTGGCCCGGTGGTAGCGAGCGCAGAAGAGCGACTCCGTCCCCGCGCAGGACGCTCAATGCATCGGCGCCGAGTTTGCTTTTCAGGGCCTCGATCCGGTTGACCAAGGAGGCGTCTTTCTCGAAGGCTCGCACCTGCGAGGCGCCACGCGAAACCGCCTCAAACGACAGCGCGCCGGTGCCCGCAAACACATCCACCACATGCCAACCCGCGAGGTCTTGGCCCAACCAGTTGAAAAGCGTTTCACGGACCCGGTCAGGCGTGGGACGCAGGCCCGCAAGCGGTGCCACCGAAATCGGGGTGCGCTTATAGATCCCGCCGATGATGCGCACCTGTCCGGGTAAGACGCGCGCGCCGTTGCCTGAGGGCACCGGCGCAGGCTTTCTCACGAGGCTCCTCCGAGCACGACGGTGACCATACGATCGGGCTGGAGCTTGCGAACAAAAGCAGCCCGTATGTCTGCGGTGGTGAGTCGCTCCACCTGGGCGGTCCAGGTGCTCAGATAGTCCAGCGGAAGGTCATGCCAGGCAATATTGGCGACGTTCTCAAGCAAGCGCGCATTGCTGTCCAGGCGCAGCACAAAGCCCGCCACCAGGGACTGCTTGGCTTGACTAAGCTCCTCCTCGGTCGGACCCTGATTCACAAAATCGCGCACCACCTGACGCACCACCTCAACCGCCTGCGCAGCCTGATCGGGTCGAGTGCGCAGTCCGACCGTGAAAGATCCGGCATGCAGGCCGGGAGAAAAATAGCTGTAGACGCTGTAGCTCAAGCCCCGCTTTTCGCGCACCTCGCGGGTCAGTCGCGAAACAAAACCGCCCCCACCCAAAATGTAGTTGCCTATGGTGAGCGCAAAAAAATCCGGGTCGGCGCGCCGAAATCCCGGCTGGCCTATGAGTACCTGTGCCTGAGCAGACTGAAAAGGAATGCGAAGCTCCTGCGCCGCAGTCAGCGGCTGGACTTCCGGCACCGGGGGAAGGGAGCCGGTTGCAGCGCAGGCCGTCTCAGGAAGACGCGCGAGCAATTGACGCACCAAGGCATCGGCCTGTACGCGGTCGACCGCCCCAACAAGACTGACCCGAGCTCGGCAGGCTCCCACGTGACGGTTGTAGAAGCCCCGCATGTCTTCAGCGCTGATACGCTGCAAGGTCTGCTCGGTCATCTCGCGGCCGTAGGGATGCTCGCCATAGATGGCCTGGACGTAGTGGCGCCCGGCCACACTGGACGGGCGAGTACGGGACTCCTGCAGGTCAGCCACGTAACGCTGCCTCTCGCGTTGCCAGATCGCCTCGGGAAAGGCGGGCTCGCCCAACTGCCGGGCTGCCATCGCCACCGCACGAGCCAACAAATCGGGCTCGGTAAGCGTCCTGAGCGAAAAGCTCAAACGGTCAGCGCCAGCGCTGGCGCCAAAACTGGCCCCCAGATCCACCCAGGCTTCGGTGATCTGATTCTCGTCAAGGGCCGGCTCCTGCCCGCGTGCCTGCACGCCTTTGCTGAGCAGGTTGGCCATGCCACTGACCAGGCCGGCCTTGTCGCGGGGCTCACGCCGTGTGCCTGCGTCAAAGTCGATCTGCACATCGAGCATGGGGATCGATGGGCTGCGCACCAGGTACACCCGCGCCCCACTGGGCTGCTGCCAATGTTCGATTGGAAGACCTGCCTGTGCCAAGGCAGCCATGGTCAAGCCCAGTACCACCATCCAGGGCTGAGCACGCCGGGACCGGCTGGGCCCTGCAAGCGCCGCAGATCGCGATTGAGCCCACCCTCTGATCGAATCAAGCCGCAAAACCATCTCCTCGAGTTCGCAAACCGCAGTCACACATTTCTGACCCGATCCGCCATTCAAAAATCGCGGGCGGGCGTGTCGCCAAGGCTCGGTCCGTCCCGCCGAAGGGGCGCCGCTGGATCGCCCGGCTGCGGCACCAGAACCGCCTGCGTGAGTTGATCATCGCTGAAATAACGCCGGGCCACCGACTGGACCTCGGCAGCCGTGATGCTGCGCAAATGTTGAATCAAGCGACGATCGGTATCCAGCGGAAAACCGAGCAGCCAGTAATTGCCGATCTCGTTGGCCTGACTGAACAGGGCATCGCGTTTGTAAGTCTGGCTGGCCATCCATTGAATCTTGACCCTTTCGAGTTCGATGGGCGCAATGCCTTCACGCGCCACCCGGGCCACCTGCTCACGCAAGGCCTCCATCAACCGCCCGGAGTCCACCCCCTCGGCCGGGACTCCATCGAGCACGAAGATCTGCGGGCCGCGGCCATAGAGGCCGTTGTAGGCCCCCGCACGCAAGGCAAGCCGCTGCTCACCTTGGGTCAGGGCCCGATCAAGGCGGGCCGCCGAGTGGCCATCGAGCACCCAGGCCAGAACCGTCAGAGCCAAGGCATCGCGACTCGGGCCTGGAGCCAGTGGGTCTTGCGCGAGCGCCTGAGCCTCCAACTGCGGCACTTTGTACATCAGGCTCACATAGGGCTGGTTGGTGCGGGCGCGGTGCTCCACCCGACGCGGACCCGACTGCGCCGGCTCCAGGCGAGGCTTACGAAGCGGCACCGCACGCGCGGCAATCGCGCCGTAATACCGCTCGGCCCACTGACGCACTTGCTCGACATTGACATCGCCTGCAACGATGACCGCCGCATTGGCAGGCGTATACCAGCGCTGATAAAACTCGCGCACATCCTGGGGCGTCATCGAGTCGAGATCGTTCATCCACCCGATGATCGGTCGCCTGTACGGCGAGGCGGTGAACATCACGGCGCGGGCGGCCTCGTGTAACTGGCTGCGCGGCGAATCCTCAATGCGCTGTCGGCGCTCTTCCTTGACCACCTCGATCTCTCGCTTGAACTCCTCATCCGTCCAAACATTGCGAAGGAAGCGATCGGCCTCCATCTCCATGACCTCCCGCAACCGAGCGGCAGGGATTTGCTGATGGTAAGCAGTGGCATCACGGCTGGTGAACGCGTTGTCGCGTCCACCGAGTGCAGCGATGCGCTTGGAGTACTCACCCGGGCCCATGCTGGGTGTGCCTTTGAACATCATGTGCTCGAGCACATGTGCCACACCCGAGGTGCCGTCCACCTCATCGATCGAACCCACTCGCACCCACAACATATGGACAGCCGTCGGCGCTCTCCGATCGACCTTGATCAACAAGGTCATCCCGTTAGACAAAGTGAACTGATGGGGTTTTGTCTCGTCTGATGCAGCCGCAGCAGACGAAGCCACCACCGGCTGGGCCAGAGCCGACGCCGCGCTCAAGCCACCAAGGGCCATCACCATGGCCAGACCTACCGATGCATACAGGGATCGCATGCAAATTCCTTTTTCACCAGACGCCCCAAATAGGGCTCTGCGGGTTCCTAGAATAGGCCTTCTCCGATAGACCTGCTCCATGTTCAGCTTTTTCAAAAAAATTCTGGGTCCAAGCGCCGGCTCAAATGTCGCGACCCCACAGTCCGGCATCGCACCCGCGCCGCCGCAAGATCAGCCATCGGCCGCCCCAGCGCCTGAATCGGACCAGGGCACAAAACGACAAGGCTGGCTCGGGCGCCTGAGGGAAGGACTGCGCAAAACAGGGCGCAGCCTGTCGGGTGTCTTCACCGGCCACCGCATCGACGACGCACTGTACGAAGAGCTCGAGTCTGCACTGCTGATGTCCGACGCCGGTGTAACGGCCACCGAATATTTGCTCACTGACCTTAAGCGACGGGCCAAGGACAAGGGAGTCACCGATCCCCAAGCGCTCAGGCAGTTGCTGATCGATGCGCTGGAAGACCTGCTCACCCCCTTGCAAAAGCCCCTGGAAATCGGCCGACGCCAGCCCACGGTGATCATGGTGGCCGGAGTCAACGGAGCGGGCAAGACCACCTCGATTGGCAAGCTCACCCGACATCTGGCAACTGAAGGTGCCTCCGTGCTGCTGGCCGCCGCCGATACCTTCAGGGCGGCTGCGCGGGAGCAACTGATGGTCTGGGCCGAACGCAACACGGTTGACATTGTCAGTCAAGAAGGTGGAGATCCGGCCGCGGTCAGTTTTGATGCGGTGAGCGCCGGCAAGGCCCGTGGAAAGGATGTGGTTCTGGTCGACACCGCCGGGCGCCTGCCGACACAGCTGCATTTGATGGAAGAACTGCGCAAGATCAAACGGGTCATCGCCAAAGCCGATCCTCAGGCGCCCGACGAAGTCCTGCTGGTGATCGATGGCAACACCGGACAAAACGCACTGGCGCAGGTGAAGGCTTTCGATGAGGCGCTGCAACTAACCGGCCTGATCATCACCAAACTCGATGGCACCGCCAAAGGCGGTGTACTCGCTGCCATTGCCTTGTGGGCACGCGAGCGCCGTGCTCAGCACCCGCAGTGGCGAGCGCCGGCGGTGTATTTCATCGGGGTGGGTGAAAAGATTGAAGACCTCGAGACCTTTGAGGCGCGGGAATTCGCGCAAGCTTTGCTCGACTGAGCGCGCGAACGTCTGGGGTCCAGCCTCATTGGCTTGAGCCCCGCGCGTCAGTGTTTCAGCGCGTACGTTGCCAGCGCTGCCAATCCGCCGGCTCGTCGACATCCCACAAGGTCGGCATCTCGCTCCAGCGCAAATCCAATTGCTGCAAACGAGCACGAGTCTGCGCCATCACCTGATCGCTGCCCCACTCAATGGCCTCAAACAAAGTGGGCTGTGGACGGCGAAGACCGACCAGCACATAGCCCCCATCTTCGGCTGGGGTGAAGACTGCGTCGTCTCCGTCGAGCAGGCGCTGCGCAGCCTGATGCAGATGCGATACCTCCAGCGCCGGGCAATCGGTCCCAATCAGCAGCATCGGTGCAGCACTAAGGGAAGCTTGCGCGACAAAAGCTGCATGCATGCGCTGCCCCAGGTCTCCATCAGGCTGGTCATGGCCAGTGCAAGCCCAAACCCGGTTCAAGGCCCGAAAAAAACGATGGTCGGCCGCAGGTTCACACCACAATTGCAAAGGCATGCCGCTGCCTCGCACGGTCTGCAAGGTAGCCAGCAGCAAGAGGCGATGTGCACGCGCTGCTCCTGCTGCGCCGAGCAAGGGTGCCAAGCGCGTCTTGGCACGGCCGGCCACAGGGGCGCGCGCCATCACTGCAACCGTCACTCGATCAACGCTCACGCGGCCGGTATCCATAGCGTCGAGCCAGTTCATCTGGATCGGCCCCAAAGAAGTAAGCGGCGCGCAAGCGCCACATCAGCCAAATGGTGCGTACGATGCCGTGGCGCCGCCAGCGCCTTGGCGAAGTCCGCACCAGCTCTCGAAGGCATAGGGGCCAGGCCAAGGACTTGAGCTGGCGCGAGAGTGCAATATCTTCCATCAGCGCAATATCTGGAAAGCCGCCGATCTGCTCGAACACCTCTCGGCGAACAAAGATGGCCTGGTCGCCAGTGGCAATTCCGGTCCAGCGCGAGCGCATATTGATCATGAAGCTGACTAGACGCAGCAAAACGTGAGGGTCGTCAATACGCACATCAAACCGTCCCCAAACTACCCTTTGGTCGAGTTGCTTGAGCAGATGCAGACCTCCTGCGGGCAGTTGGGTGTCGGCATGCAGAAAAAGCAGCCAGTGCCCATGGGCCCGGGCGGCGCCGGCATTCATCTGCGAGGCACGGCCGCGCGGAGCGCTCAAGGTCTGATCGGCCAAGGCAGCAGCAGCGTGCAGGCTGTCATCCTGGCTGCCCCCATCGACCACAATCACCTCAGCACCGGATCGCCGCCAGGATGACAGCGCTTGCAGGGCGGACGACAGCCCCGCGCCCTCATCGAGCACCGGCATGACAATACTCAGCCAGGGTAGCGACTGCATAAGGTCCGATTGTGATCGGCTGGACGGCTCCGGCTAAAGCCCTGCCCATCGTCGGTTGCGTGGTCGCGAAGATGCCGAACCAACGGGCGCTGATAAGCTTGCGCATGCCGCGTAGCCCTGACCCTTCGCAGCCCGCACCGCCCTCCAAGACCTATGCCCTTGCTCAACTTCATCTCCAGAGTGCTCGCCGCCGTGCTACGCCTGATCCTGCGCATCATCGGGTTGGTGCTGGCCTTGATCCTGGTCCTTTTCGTGTTGGTTCTGATTTTTTTCTGGGTCCTGCTGCGGCTGGTGACCGGACGCAAGCCCGATGTGGACGTTAGTGCGCACTTCTCCCGAGTTCGTGTGTTCACAAATCTTGGAGGGTCGGTCTTCAGGCCCTCAGGCCAGCGGCCGAGCGATGAGCAGGCCAGCCCAATTCGACGCTCCATAGGCACGAGCGGCCAAGCGACAGAGGTCGAAGACGTGCAGCCGCGAGAGCTACCAAAAGATCAAAAATAGTATTTATTTACTATTTTTGCCGCCAATGTCCTGGATCCGGTCTGTTGTTAGCACTCGAGCTTATCGAGTGCTAAACTAACCCTAACGATTCAAGGAGTCACTCATGACAAGTTTGTCTGTGAATCCCGGAACCCTGGCGGTGAGCCCTTCCTGGACGGGGTCAAGCCTTCTGCCGCCGCTAGGCAATCTGGATGCCTATATCAGCGCAGTCAACCGCATGCCCATGCTCAGCCTGGAGGAAGAGCAGGACTGCGCCCGCCGCTTGCGCGAGAGCAACGACCTGGAGGCCGCTGGCCGCCTGGTGCTCTCGCACCTGCGTCTGGTGGTATCGGTCTCGCGCAAGTATCTGGGCTACGGCCTGCCGCACGCTGACCTGATTCAAGAAGGCAACATTGGCCTGATGAAGGCCGTCAAGCGCTTTGATCCGAGTCAAGGCGTTCGTCTGGTCAGCTACGCCCTGCACTGGATCAAGGCCGAAATCCACGAGTACATCCTGCGCAACTGGCGCATGGTCAAGATGGCCACCACCAAGGCCCAGCGCAAGCTGTTCTTCAATTTGCGCTCCATGAAGCAGGGCTTCAAGGACGATGCGCAGGCGCTCACCCATCGCGAGACGCTCAGCGAGGACCAGATCGATGAGATGGCACGCACGCTCAAAGTCAAGCGTGAAGAGGTCATTGAAATGGAGCAACGCATGGCCGGTGGCGACGTGCTGCTCGACCCCAGCCCTGGGGATGACGGTGAGGAGGCTTATGGCCCGATCGCCTATCTGGCCGACACCGGTCACGAGCCGACTGCGCTGATTGAGTCGCACCAGCGCGATGTGATGGCCAGTGACGGCATTGCCGCTGCCCTGGAAACGCTAGACCCACGCGCTCGGCGCATCGTGCAGGAGCGCTGGCTCAAGGTCAATGACGACGGCTCGGGTGGCATGACGCTGCACGAACTGGCCGAACAGTACCAGGTCAGTGCAGAGCGCATCCGCCAGATCGAAGTGGCGGCCATGAAAAAGATGCGGCAGGCTCTGCTGGCCTACGCCTGACCAGCGAGCGGGCCTTAGCGCCCGCGCAAAAGAATTCGCAGGTCTTCGGCCAGCGCCTCGGGCTTGATGCCCTGACGGGTGTAGAGCCGCACCCGTCCCTGCGGATCAAAGACATAACTGCCGGCCGAGTGGTCAAGGGTATAACTGGCTGCCGTCTTGCCCTCGTTCTTGCGGTAGAAGATCTTGAAATGACGCGCCACCTCGGGTAACTGCTCGAGCGTGGGCCGCAGTGCAACAAATTCGGGGTCGAAATTGGCGGTGTAGGCCTTGAGCACCTCAGCCGTGTCACGCTCCGGATCAAGCGTGATGAAGACGGCCTGCAATTTCGATCCCTCAGCCCCAAGCAACTGCTTGACCTGCACCAGATCCGACAGCGCCGTGGGACAGACATCTGGGCACTGAGCAAAGCCGAAGAACACCACGACCACTTTGCCGCGGAAATCGGCCAGAGTGCGCTGCTGTCCATTGAAATCGGCCAGCTTGAAGTCACGCGCGTAATCAGCGCCTGTGATGTCAATGCTGCGAAAAGACGGCTTGTCAGGCGAGCAAGCCCCCAGGAGAGCAGCTGCGGCAACCAAGACGAACACACGACGCAAACAGCGCATGGCTTTCAGGGCAGGTAGTGATCGATCAGCAGCGCTGCGAACAGCAAAGACAGATGGATGAGGGAGAAGCGAAAAGTCTTGCGGGCCAAGGCATCGGAATACTCGCGCCACAAGGCCCAGCCATACGCGCAAAAGATCAGGCTCAGCACGGTGGCCGAGAACAGATAAAACCAGCCGCTCATCCTGAAGACAAAGGGCATTAGGCAGGCGGCGAACAGGATCACGGTGTAGAGCAGGATCTGCAGACGGGTAAATTCATTGCCATGCGTCACCGGCAACATGGGCAGGCCCGACTTGCGGTAGTCCTCTACCCGATAGAGGGCCAGGGCCCAAAAATGCGGTGGCGTCCACAGGAAGATGATCAGAAAAAGGATCAAGGCCTGCGGACTGACCTCGCCGGTCATCGCCGCCCATCCAAGCACCGGGGGCATGGCACCCGAGGCACCGCCGATGACGATGTTTTGCGGCGTGAGCGGCTTGAGAACTACGGTATAGATCACTGCATAGCCCACGAAGGTGGCGAAAGTCAGCCACATGGTCAGCGGATTGACCCAGACGTAGAGAATGATCGACCCCAGAGCGCACAGTACACCCGAGAACAGCAAGGTCTGGCCATTGCCCAGTTCGCCCTAGGCCGTGGGTCGCCAGGCGGTGCGGCGCATGCGTGCATCGATGTGCCGCTCGACAATGCAATTGAAAGCCGCCGCCGCACCCGCAACCAACCAGATGCCCAGGCAGGCGATCAGAGCCAGGCGCACATCGGCCCATCGGGGCAGACCCGGCACAGCCAGGACCATGCCAATCAGCGCGCAGAAGACGATGAGCTGCACCACGCGCGGCTTGGTCAGCGCGTAGAACTGAGACCATCGCGAGGCAGAAGGCAGGGCCGGAGCGGCCGAAACGTTGGGCGAACTCATGCGGACAAACTCGAGCGTGCAGTGTAGGCCCTGCCAGACTGATCGCCGGCGGCACGGGTTCGGCAAAGGACCGCTGTCAGCAGCACCACCATGGCCGCCGCACCGCCGGTGTGGGCCAACGCCGCCACCAGCGGCCATCCCAGCACCACATTGCTCAGACCGCTGAGAAATTGCCAGATCACCAGGCCCAGCAAGGCGTAACTGGCCTTGCGAGTAGCGGGCTCGCGGCCCAGGCGGCCCGCTGCAACCAGCAGCACCAGCATCACCACATAGGCGGCCAATCGATGCGCGTAATGTATGGCCGTCAAGGCTGCAAAAGTAATGTGCTGCCCATCCGAGGTCGTGCCCAGTTCGCGCCACAGCGTAAAGCCCTGGCGGAAATCCATCGCAGGCCAGAACGAACCCTGGCAGGCGGGAAACTCCGTGCAGGCAAGCACGGCGTAATTGGTGCTGACCCAGCCACCCAGCGCAATCTGCAGCCACAAGAGGACAAAGCCCAGCCACAGCAGCCCATGCACGCGACCGGGCAAGGCCGATACCTGTATCTGGCCCGCCGCCAGAGCGTAACGGCTGGCCTGGGCCTGCAGCAAGGCCAGCAGAATCAGCCCGCCCAACAAGTGCAAGGTCACGATCGCAGGGAACAGCTTCATAGTGACCGTCAGGGCCCCAAAGGCGCCCTGCACGCAGACCCATATCAGGGTCAGCGTGGGCCACCAGGGGGACACCGCAGGGGAAGTACCCGCAGACCCTTGGCGTCGGACCTGCAGCCAACTGGCCATCGCCAGTGTGAGGATCAGCACGCCCACGCCGGTGGCGAGGTATCGATGCCCCATTTCGATCCAGGCCTTGACATGCGTCACCGGCCCGGTAGGCAGCGCCGTCTGGGCCTGAGTAATTTCTTCTCGCGCGCCAATCGGGCTGGCGCTGCCGTAACAACCGGGCCAATCGGGGCAACCCAGGCCTGAGTCACTCAAACGGGTGAAAGCACCAAAAAGCACCAGATCAAAAGTCAAAAACAGGGTCACAAGCGTCAGGGTGCGCAGTCGCTGAGTGGGATGATCCCCACGCCGACGCAGCCAGACCCAGGCCAGCGGTCCCAGGGCGATCAGCACGCCCATGAGCATGAGCCGGCCTGTCGGTCCGAAGTCGTAGAGCGCCACCTCAGTCATGTTGCGTTCTCAGCGCCCAGGCTGGTCCCAACTGTTCGATGCACGCAGCAGGCGCTCGAGATCGCGCTTGGCCTTGCCGGCCGACTCGACATCCAACCCGGCGGGCATGCGCATCATCCAGTGTCCCATCGGATCCACCACAAAAAGATGATCGGTCAACTGCCGACCGGCCGCGGGCTCCAGCCAGGCCGACAGCAAAGCCGGGGCCACGCGCAGCACCGTTGC
>JBEIHE010000032.1:0-25164 GCA_040381515.1 Polaromonas sp. | reverse complement strand
GGTCAACTTTGTGGCCCAGCAGGTGGGCGGCAAGGGCGGCGGCAAACCCGACATGGCCATGGCCGGCGGCACCGACGCCAAGGCCCTGCCGCAGGCGCTGGCCAGCGTGCAGGCCTGGGTGGCCGAGCGGCTTTGAAAGCGCATGCTTGGACGGAGGGTCGCTGCTGGATCGGCGCGGCCTTTACTCTGTTGGCGATACCTGCCGCACCGAACCTTCTGCCCACCGCAGCTCCAAGCCACTCACAAACTCGCGCTCCTGAGCGCTTACCGGATCTTTGAATGACAGCGACCGGGCCAGCAGTTGCAGTGGCTGCTGGTAGTCCTCGGCCTGGTGGGGGCCGCGCCGCACCTGGGGGTAGAACTGATCGCCTTCAAGTGGCAGGCCCAGGCTGCACATGTGCACTCGCAGTTGATGGCGCTTGCCGCTCAGGGGCTCGAGTTGATACAGGCCGCGCGCGCCGCTGCACTGGAGCAGGCGAATGTGGGTGTGGCTGTTCGGTGGGCCTTCGATCTCCTGCATACGGTAAAACCGCTCGGGGTCCTCGGCGATGCGGCTGCGCCGGTCGATGGGCAGGGACAGGCCTTCGGGCGGCGCTGAGGCAATGGCCAGATAGGTCTTGTGGATCTGCTGCTGTCGGAACATCTTTTGGTAGGCGTCTCGGTCTTGGGGCCTTTTACTCAGTACCACCAGCCCCGCGGTTTCGCGATCGATGCGATGCAGCGGGCTGAGGTTGGGGCAGTTCAGGCGGTTTTTTAGACGAACCAGCAGCGTCTCGCGCACATAGCGTCCACCCGGGGTGACCGGCAGGAAATGCGGTTTGTCGGCCACCACCAGCAGATCGTCTTCGAAAACGATGCGCTCTTCAAAGGGGATGGGTGCCTCATGGGGCAGTTCGCGCCAGTAGTAGATTCGTGCGCCAGGTGCAAACGGCGCCTGCGGTGAGACCGGTTCGCCGCTTTCGTCCAGCACAGCGCCGTTTTCCATGCGATGCAGCCACTCCTGCGGGCCGATGAGTGGCAAGCGCTCGACCAGATGCGCGAACACGGTGGGCCATGGCGGTCTGCGCAGGCGCGGCAGCGCCAGGCAACTGGGCGAGACGCCCTCGCGCATGGCGATAGCCGGGTTCTTTGCTTGGTGGGCCATTTCCGCAGCTCTAGCGCCGCTTGAACACCAGATCCCATACGCCGTGACCCAGGCGCAGGCCGCGATTCTCGAACTTGGTGGCCGGTCGGTAATCGGGCCGCTCGGCATAGCGCTGGGAGCCTTCGCCGGTTGTGTTGACCAGCTGCGCCTCTGCACTGAGCACTTCCATCATCTGCAGGGCATAGGGCTCCCAGTCGGTCGCCAGGTGCAGATAGCCGCCAGACTTGAGGCGCGAGACCAACAGCGCCAAGAACTTGGGCTGGATCAATCGTCGCTTGTGATGCCTGGCTTTGTGCCACGGGTCGGGAAAAAAGATATGCACCCCATCCAGGCTCTCCGGCGCGAGCATGTGTTCGATAACTTCGACCGCGTCGTGCTGCACGATGCGGATATTGTCGATTTCGTCTTGTCCGCATCGCTTGAGCAGCGCGCCTACGCCTGGCGCGTGGACTTCGCAGCACAGAAAGTTATCCCCCGGTCGCGCTTGTGCGATCTGGGCGGTGGCATCGCCCATGCCGAAGCCGATTTCCAGAATCAAGGGGGCGGCTCGACCGAAAGCCGATGCGGCATTTAGCGGTGAGGCTTGATAGGGCTGCAGAAAGCGGGGGCCATAGAGTTCGAAGGCACGCGACTGGCCGGGGCCCATGCGGCCGGCCCTCAGCACATAGCTTTTGATGGCGCGCGGATAGGGTGTGGCGCCGGGGTTGGTAGAGCTCATGATGGAAGGCGGGATTATCGCCGCGAGGGCGCGGCTCCTACGAATCCTCATCGCTGCGGGGATGCGGTTCCTACAAATCCCTAGTGCCGCGAGGGCGCGGCTCAAATTCCACCCGGGGCGGTGGCTGGGGCGTGTGGGAGCGCCGCCCCCGGCGCGATCGAATCGCCGCGAGGGCGCGGCTCCCACAAAAGGGTCCACCGCCTGAGGGCCTCTTGGGGTGTGATGCCCCTTGGCTGTGCGGGCAGTCCTAGCACGTGGGCTGCTTGATTGAGGGCGCTCAGTGGATCACTCAGATCCAGCGGCCGGGCGCCATTTTGCTTGCTCAGTTTCTGGCCATCGGCGCCCAGCACCAACGGCGTGTGAAGGTAGGACGGCGTGGGTAAATCCAGGGCACGCTGCAGCAAGATTTGCCGGGCGGTGTTGTCGCGCAGATCATCGCCCCGCACCACTGAGGTAATGCCTTGCGCGGCATCGTCGACCACCACGGCCAGCTGATAAGCCCAGAGACCATCGGCGCGCTGCAAAACAAAGTCTCCCACCTCGACGTCGACCTGTTGACGCTGTGTCCCCAACCTTTCGTCGTGCCAGTGCACGTCCGCCTGGTTACCGCTGCCGACATGAAAGCGCCAAGCCCTCGCGCGACGTCCCTTTAGTCCACCGTTCTCAGGCCGACAGGTGCCTGGGTAGACCGCCGTCTGGTGCCGCTCGCGTGACAAGCCGCGCTGGCTCAGGGCTTGTTCGATCTCTTGGCGTGAGCAGGCGCAGGGGTAGGCGCGCGACTGCACGATCAGCCGGTCCAGCGCTTTCTGATACAGCACGCTCCGTTCGCTTTGCCAGATCACGGGCTCGTCACTGTGCAGACCGCAGTGTGCAAGCTGCTCCAGAATAAGGCGATCGGCGCCGGGAATGCAGCGCGGCGTGTCGACGTCCTCGATGCGCACCAGCCAGCGGCCGCCATGTGCGCGCGCGTGCAAATAACTGGCCAGCGCTGCCACCAGAGAGCCCTCATGCAGGGGGCCGGTGGGTGAGGGGGCAAAGCGCCCTACGCAGACCTGCAGGTTCACTCAGCCAGGCTTGAGGCTGTGGCCAGCGCCAGTTCGAGTCCGGAGACGAAGGCGTCTTCCACCCGCCGCCCCAGACACCAGTCGCCGCACAGCCCCAGACCGGTCTGGGGCTGCCACAGATGGCTGACCCCCAGGGGCTCGATGGTCTGTGCGTATCGCCAGCGGTGTACCTGGGCGTGGCCCGGTTGTGCGCGTATGCCCGTGATTTCGGTAAAGGCCCGAAGCAATTTGGCCTTGACGCGCTCTTCGTCGTCTTCCAGATGGCGCTCGGACCAGGCGGGGCTGGCCTGTACCGTCCACCGCTCGAGGGCGCCGCGCCCTGGTTTTGAGGTTTCGCGAGTCAGCCAGGAGATGCGATGGTGAACGCTTCGTGCGGCTTGCCAAGTGGGGCCCAGGGGGCCGCTGGCTTGTGGAAAGGCCAGCATCAGCGTCCAGCAGGGCGCCACCTGCACCCCGGCCAGTTGCTTTTGGGCTTGTGGCCACTGCCCGCTGGCGCGCAGCAGCGCGGCGGCCTGCACCGAGGGCAGTGCCAGCAGTACCGCATCAAAACCGGCATGGATCTGGGTATCGGCGCCTGGGCCCTCAGTCTGTAACTGCCAACGGCCGCTGGAGAGCTTGTCGGCCTCAATGCGGATGACCTGCGACTGCAACTGCAAACGGGTCAGGGGTTCGGCCCACAGGCGTGGCAGGCTGTTCATGCCGGGCGCCGCCACCCAATGCGTCCGAGCATCGGGGCCCGATGCGGTGGCCACCCGGCCGGCTTCGTCCATGATGTGGACCGTCTTGACCTGCCAGGGGACGACTGCGCCTGGCGCCGTATTCAAAGCCTTTTTGAAGCGTTCATCGCGCAGGGTGAAATACTGCGTTCCGTGATCAAAGCCACCGAACTCGGTGCGCCGTGTGGCCATGCGCCCACCCGGTCCTCGGCTTTTTTCGAATACATCAACCTGGTAGCCCGCCTGCAGCAGGGTGCGGGCACAGGCGATGCCGGCCATGCCGGCACCAACGACCGCGATCGATCTAGGGGACGCGGGGTGCGTGGCGGAACTTGAGTTTTTTCGCTTGGCCATGTCTGGACTCTACACCGATTGAAAAGGCGGGCTTCAAGCCGCAGGGACGTCCTACAACAGACTCGTGAATCCTGCGCTTCTCATTGTCTTTAGACACAGCTTACAGTGAGGGTTAAAAAATTTCCATTTCAATTTGGCAAGTGCTCATGATTACTCTCCGACGCTCTCATGAACGGGGCTATGCCGATCACGGCTGGCTCAAGTCTTTTCACTCCTTCTCCTTTGCGGGCTACCACGATCCGGCGCACATGGGATATGGCAATCTGAGGGTCATCAACGAGGATCGGATCGAGCCGGGAACGGGCTTTGGAACGCACGGTCATCGCGACATGGAGATCATCAGCTATGTCCTGTCGGGTGCACTGGCCCATCAGGACAATATGGGCAATGGCACGGCGATACGACCTGGCGATGTTCAGCGCATGAGCGCCGGCCGCGGGGTGATGCACAGTGAGTTCAACCACAGTCCCGATGGGCAGACGCACTTTCTGCAGATCTGGATCGAGCCGGCGCAGCGCGGCATTGACCCAGGTTATGAGCAGAAGAACTTTGACGAGGCGCACAAACGGGGCCGCTTGTGTCTGGTGGCCAGCCCTGAGGGCGCCGAGGGTTCGGTCACCTTGCATGCCGATGCACGCTTGTATGCCGGTCTTTTCGACGGTGACGAAACCACCCGACGGCCGCTTGATGCCGGTCGCAAGACTTATGTCCACCTGGTGCGGGGCCAGTTGCAGGTCAATGGCCACGCACTGCAGGCCGGTGATGCGGCCAAGCTAAACGGTGAGGACTGGCTTGAACTTGCGCAGGGCCGCCAGGCTGAAGTGCTGGTCTTCGATCTGAGCAACTGATTGCGCGGTTTTTATAGTTTCATTTAGGAGTTTTTATGTCCAAGATTGCAGTCGTTTACCACTCCGGCTACGGCCACACGCAGCGCATGGCTCAGGCCGTGGCCGAGGGTGCACAGGCCGATTTGATCGCCATTGATGCGGAGGGGGAGTTGCCTGCGGGCGGATGGGATCAGTTGGCCGCTGCCGATGCCATCATTTTGGGTTCGCCGACTTATATGGGAACAGTCAGTTGGCAGTTCAAGAAATTTGCGGATGCCTCGTCCAAGGCCTGGTACGCCCAAGCGTGGAAGGACAAACTGTTTGCCGGTTTTACCAACAGCGCGGCCGTCAATGGGGACAAAGGTTCGACGCTGACCTATCTGTTCACCCTGGCCATGCAGCATGGGGGTCTGTGGGTCAGCCAGGGCATTTTGCCCAGCAGTACCAAGGCCGCCCGCCGCGATGATCTCAATTTTCTCGGCTCCTATTCAGGTGCGATTGCGCAGTCGCCCGCCGACGCGGGGGCCGGCGATATGGCTGCCGGGGATCTGCAAACCGCACGCGCTTTCGGCGCTCGCGTTGCCGAAGTGGCCGGGCGTTATCGCCGCGCCTGATTAGAACGGGGGCCTTGTCGGTGTCGGCCCCATCGCGCCGAGGGCGGCGCTCCCACCTTCTCCGCGACCGGCCCTGCTTAAATTGGTAGGAGCCGCGCACTTGTGCCGGCCTCATCGCGCCGAGGGCGGCGCTCCTACCTTTTCCGCGACCGGCCCTGCTTAAATTGGTAGGAGCCGCGCACTTGTGCCGGCCTCATCGCGCCTAGGGCGGTGCTCCCACCTTTTCCGCGACCGGCCTTGCTTAAATTGGTAGGAGCCGCGCCCTCGCGGCGATCGGGGTTCTGCGCCTGAGCTCGGCCTAGAATCGGCCGCATGTTTGTTCATTTGCGCACCCATACGGAGTTTTCCGTTGCCGACGGCATGCTCAGGATTGACGATCTGGCCCGTCGTGCGGCGGCCGATAGTCAGGCGGCTTTGGCCATCACCGATTTGAACAATCTGTTCGGGGCGATCAAGTTTTACAAGGCGACGCGCTCGGTAGGCGTCAAGCCTCTGATCGGAGCCGATGTCTGGGTACAGGCTGCGGGGCGCGATGAAGCGCTTGCAGCCACGCGACTGCTGCTGCTGGTGCAAGACCGTCGTGGTTATCTCAATTTGTGCGAACTGCTGACCAGAGCCTGGACGCTCAATGTGCAGCGCGACCAGGCCATCATTAAGTGGGCTTGGTTGGAGGAGCTGGCCGAGGGGCTGATTGCCTTGTCGGGGGCGCAAGCTGGATCGGTGGGGCAAGCCTTGCTGCAAGGCGATGAGTCGCGCGCCAGTGCGGCGGCGCTGCAGTTGGCGGCTGTGTTTCCGCATCGCTTCTACATTGAGCTTCAGCGTGCCGGGCGCCCCGAGGACGAGCGGCATGTGGCAGCCGCTGTCCGGCTGGCCGGTCGTCTGCATTTGCCTGTGGTGGCCACGCATCCGGTGCAGTTTGAATCGGCCGACGATTTTGAGGCGCACGAGACGCGGGTGTGTATTGCTCACGGCCAGACCCTGGGCAACGCGCGGCGGCCGCGCTGGTTCACTCAGGCCCAGCATTTCAAGACGCGCGCGGAGATGGCTGCCCTTTTTGCCGACCTGCCCTCCGCCCTGGCCAACTCGGTCGAGATCGCCCGCCGCTGCAATCTGGTGCTGGAGCTGGGCAAGCCCCAGTTGCCGGACTATCCCACCCCAATGCAGGACGGGGTGCCTATGCCGATTGAGCAGTACTTCAGGCGAGCTTCTCGCGAAGGCCTTGAGCAGCGATTGGTGGCTCTGTTTCCCGACGAGGCGCAGCGCCAGGCCCGGCGCGATGAGTACGTGCAGCGACTGGAGTTCGAGATCGAGGTGATCCTCAAGATGGGATTTCCCGGCTACTTTCTCATTGTCAGCGACTTCATCAACTGGGCCAAGAACAACGGCTGCCCGGTCGGACCGGGGCGGGGTTCGGGGGCGGGATCCCTGGTGGCCTATGCCTTGCGCATCACCGATCTGGATCCGATTGAGTACAAGCTGCTTTTTGAGCGCTTTCTCAATCCCGAGCGGGTCTCCATGCCCGACTTCGATATCGACTTCTGCCAGACTCATCGCGATCGGGTGATCGATTACGTCAAGCTCAAGTACGGCCACGAGGCCGTCAGTCAGATTGCCACCTTTGGCACCATGGCCGCCCGGGCGGTGATTCGCGACGTCGGGCGGGCTCTCGACCTGCCGTATGGCTTATGCGACGGCATCGCCAAGTTGGTGCCCAACAAGCCGGGCATGACCGTTACGCTGCAGAACCCGCCCCAGAACAAGTCGGATTCGGACAAAAACAACTACGTGCTTGAGATGGAGCCCTTGCTGGCCGAGCGAGTGGCCCGCGAGGAGGAGGTGCGTACGCTGATCGAGTTGGCGCAAAAGCTCGAGGGGCTGACCCGTAACGTCGGCATGCACGCCGGTGGTGTGCTGATTGCGCCTGGTAAGTTGACGGATTTTTGTCCACTGTATGCGCAGCCCGGCAGCGATGCGGCAGTCAGTCAGTTTGACAAGGACGATGTGGACTCCATCGGTCTGGTCAAGTTCGATTTTCTGGGGCTGGCTACGCTGACCATTCTGGAGATGGCCCGGCAGCTGATCCTGGCGCGTCACCCCGGGCAAGAGAACTTCTGCTACGAGTCTGTGGCGCTCGATGACGCGTCCACTTACGCACTTTTCAGTCGCGGTCAGACCGAAGCGGTGTTCCAGTTTGAAAGCGCCGGCATGCAGCGCATGCTGCGCGATGCCAAGCCTACCCGACTGGAGGATCTGATTGCGCTCAATGCCCTGTACAGGCCCGGCCCGATGGACCTGATTCCCAGTTTTGTGGCGCGCAAGCACGGACGTGAGGAAGTGCAGTACCCGCATCCGCTTGTCGAGTCGGTGCTCGCCGAAACCTACGGCATCATGGTCTACCAGGAACAGGTGATGCAGACGGCCCAGTTGCTCGGTGGCTACAGCCTAGGGGGTGCCGATCTGTTGCGTCGTGCCATGGGCAAGAAAAAGCCCGAGGAGATGGCCGAGCACCGGGTCATTTTTCGCAAAGGGGCGGCCGAGAAGGGCATTGACGAAAAAAAGGCCGACGAAATTTTTGACCTGATGGAGGCTTTCGCGGGCTACGGCTTCAACAAGTCTCACGCGGCTGCCTATTCACTGCTGGCTTATCACACGGCCTGGCTCAAGGTGCATTACCCGGCCGAGTTTTTCTGCGCCAACATGACGGTGGAGATGGACAACACCGACAAGCTCAAGGTGCTCCACGCCGACGCGCTTCGGATGGGCATGGCTTTTGAGCCTCCCGACGTCAATCGTGGCCACCATCGTTTTGAGCCAGTGGGCGATCGGATGATCCGTTATGGGTTAGGCGCCATCAAAGGCACGGGTGAGCAGGCGATTGCGGCCATCGTCGCCGCTCGTGAGGTCGGGGGGGCTTTTACCTCGCTCTACGATTTTTGCGTGCGGGTCGACCGGACGCGCCTGAACAAGCGCACCGTAGAGGCCCTGATCAAGGCCGGTGCCTTTGACAGCCTGCACCGAAATCGCGCCAGTCTGCTCGCGTCGGTCGATCAGGCTTTTGAATTCGCTCAGGCTGCGCAGGCCAATGTCAATCAAGGGGGGCTTTTTGATGCGGATCCGCAGCAATCGCAGTCGCAGGAGCCGCCCCTGATTGAGGCGCTGCCATGGGGTGTGCGAGAGCGCTTGGGTCATGAGAAGTTGGCTTTGGGCTTCTTTTTGTCGGGCCATCTTTTCGACGAGTCTGAATGGGAGGTGCGACAGTTCGTCAAGCGACGCATCGCCGATCTGGGGGAAAGTCGCGAGGCACTGGTCATCGCCGCCATCGTCAGCGAGGTGCGTCAGATCAACGGACAGAGAGGCAAGCTCTTTCTCATCAAGCTCGACGATAAATCCGCCACCATCGAGGCTTCGGTGGATGAGACTTTCTACAACGCCCATCGCAAGCTGCTGGAAGAAGATCAGCTGATCATTGCGCAGGCCACCGTGCAGCCCGATCGTTTCGCAGGCGGGATGCGTCTGAAGATCAGTCAGCTCTGGAGCCTGGAGATGGCCCGCTGTCGGTTCGGCAAGTATTTGCGCATGGCCGTCAACGGTACCGCACCCGACATCGCAGGCTTGGTGCGCGACTTTCCGGCTCGGCATGAGCAGACGGAGCAGGGCAGTCGGGTCATCGGCCTGCCCCTGCGTCTGAGTATTTTTCGAGAGGGCGCCACTGCTGATCTGCAGCTCGGCGAGACCGCCCGCATCTACCCCAGCGATGCGGCGCTGGCCAGCGCGCTTGCGCAGGCAGACAAAGGCCTGGCGCAGATCGTCTACGACTGATCCAGGGCATCAGGAGCGCGGCCCCTTGCGCGGTGTTCCAGGTCGGTAGGAGCGCCGCCCCCGGCGCGATTCGGCGGTGGATCAATCGCAGCCCATCGCCGCGAGGGCGCGGCTCTTAGAGGGAGACTGTGATCTCCAGTCCCTCGCGCCGCAGCACGTCGGGTATCTTGCCGTCGACATCCTCTGGCACCGTACTCATCTTTTTGACACCCCTCTCCACTGCGGCGTCAAAAAGGCGGTCTCCGCTGCTGGTGACGACCTTGACCTCGCGGATCTTGCCGTCTGGCTCAGTGCGAACCATCACCACCACGGTCAGTTGATTGGCTTTGGCGCTGTTGTACGTGGTGTTCTCGCGAATTCGCCGCACGATCAGGCCTGCATAGCTGGAGGAAGGGGCGGCCGAGCGGACTGCGGTGCCCTTCGATTCAGCCGAACCCGTGCCGGGGGTGGCCGGTGGCGGGGTGCTGGCGGAGGTTTGCTGTTGCCGTTCCTGACGCTGGCGCTTTAACTCGTCTTGCCGCATTTGGGCGCGCAGTTCCGCATCGCGCCGCTCTTCGTCTTGACGTGCCTTCTCGGCCTTGCGTTCCTTTTCCCTGTCCGCCTTCTCTCGTGCCTGTTTTTCCCTGTTGTCCTTCTCTTCCTCTTTCTTCTTGCGCGCCTCGTCCTTGCGGCGCTTCTCTGTTGCGATTTCGGCGTCACGTTGTGCCGCGCGTTCGCGTGCCGCAGGCGGAGGCGGTGGGGGAGGTGCGGATTTTCTTTCGGGCTCGGGAGGGGGCGGTGTGGGCTCGGGCGGCGCGGGGCGGGCAGGAGCGGCCTCTACAACGGTGGGCGCCCATACTTCTGCGTTGAAGGCCACCGAGGGGTCGGTGCGCGTCCATTTCACGCCCCAGGCCAGCGCCAGGACCAGCAGGGCGTGAGCCAGCAGCGACAGCCCCATAGCCAGCCCCAGGCCGGCGGGATCCGGTGGCTGCAGATCTGGGTCGGGACCAATGACCTTCATGGCAGCCGGTTTCGACTCAGGAGCCTGTCTGCACCGACAGCGCGATGCGCGCCACGCCGGCCTTGTTGAGGGCGTCCATGACCTTGACCACGACTTCGTAGCGGATGGACTTGTCGGCGCTGATGACCACCGGGGTCGGCGCGGCATCCGGTTTGTCGGTAGGCGGCTGCAGTTTTTGCACCGCCTGGCCCACATCGGTCAGCGTGCTTGGTTGCACCGCGCCATCGGAATTCTTGATCTCGATGCGTTCGCTCTTGTCGATCATGACGTGGATCGGTTTGGCTGGCTGGGCGGCCGCCTGACCGACGCGGGGCAGCGCAATCATGCTGGGCGTGATCAGGGGGGCTGTGACCATGAAGATGATCAGCAGCACCAGCATCACGTCGATGAAGGGCACCATATTGATCTCATTGATGGTGCGGCGTCCGCGGCCGCGTGCTTGCACACTGGGCATGGCTTAGCGCCCCGACACCGATTCGGCGCCCAGGTTGCGTTGCAAGATATTGGAAAACTCTTCGATGAAGGTCTCCAGCTGATTGGCCACTCGGTCGATATCGTGGGCGAATTGGTTGTAGAAGATCACTGCGGGGATCGCGGCGAACAGGCCGATGGCGGTGGCCACCAGTGCCTCGGCAATGCCTGGTGCGACCGTGGCCAGCGTGACTTGCTCGAGGCTGGCCAATCCAGTGAAGGCGTGCATGATGCCCCAGACCGTACCGAACAGTCCGACGTAGGGTGAGACCGAACCGACGGTACCCAGAAAAGGCAATCTGGATTCGACTTCGTCAAGTTCTCTCTGATATCTCGCCCGCATGGCGCGTCGCGCGCCGTCAAGCAGAACACCCTGGTCGTTGACCCGTCTTTCTTTGAGTTTTTGAAACTCTTTCATGCCGCTGGCAAAGATGCGTTCCATCGGGCCTGTGCCTTTGGCGTTTCGGATCGCCGCTGCGTACAGATCGGCCAGCGGGGTGTCAGACCAAAAGGAACGGTTGAATTCCTCATTCATCTGCTTGACGCCGCGAAGGCGCATGAGCTTGAAGATGATGACGCCCCAGCTGACCAAGGACATGCCGACAAGGATCAGCACCACGGCTTTGACGACCCAACTGGCGTTGAGCAGAAGCGAGATGATGGAGAGGTCTTGGTTCATATCGGGCCCGAGAGTTTTCGAAGAACGGCAGTGGGAATTCGGCCGGGTTTGAAGGTTACCCCATCCACCCAACCAATGCGGATTGTCGCCTCAGCCAGCAAGCTGCCACAAGGCTGCAGATGGGCTTGTTGCCCAATGACCAGGCTGCCCCGCCCCGCCTTGATGGGCCATGCGCTGACCCGCATCAGGTCATCGAGCCGGGCAGGCTTTAGATAGCGCACATCGGTCTGGCTGACCACAAAAAAACCGCCATCACTCTGGCGCAAGGCTTGTTGCTCAATGCCCAGATGGCGCAGCCATTCGGTGCGGGCGCGCTCGAAGAACTTCAAATAGTTGGCGTAGAAGACGATCCCGCCCGCATCGGTATCCTCCCAGTACACCCGCACCGGCCATTGGAAGGTCGGCTTGCCCGATTCAGCCAAGGACACGCTCCAGTCGTGCCACCGCCTCTTGAAGTTCGGCCATGCTGCTGGCTGTTGAAAACCGAAGGTAACGGTGTGAATCGGTTTGACCGAAGTCACGTCCCGGGGTGACCACCACCCGTGCGCGTTGCATCAGCTCAAAGGCCAGATCCCAACTGCCGCCGGTGCCATCGGCACGAGCGGCGGGCAGTCCGAGTCGCTCGATTGCAGCGCTGGCATCGGCATAGGCGTAGAAGGCGCCATCGGGCCGCACCGGCACCTTGAGGCCCAGGCGGTTAAGTGCGGGCAGAAAGTAATCGCGGCGCTGCTTGAACTGCTCGCGTCTTCTTTCAAATTCAGCCAGACTTTCGGGCTCGAAGCAGGCCAAGGCGGCATGCTGGGCGATTGAGCTCGGGCAGATGAAGAGATTCTGTGCCAGCCTCTCGATCACCGGCACCAGTTCAGGCGGGAGCACCATCCAGCCCAGACGCCAGCCCGTCATGCTGAAGTATTTCGAAAAACTGTTGATGCTGATCACGCTTTCACCCAGATCGCCGGGCAGGGCCAGCGCACTTTGTCCAAAGTGCGCCTCATAACTGAGTCCCAGATAGATCTCGTCGATCAGGTTGATGCCACCGCGCTGGTGTACGAAGTCCAGCAGTCGATGCATTTCCCCGGGTTCGATGGAGGTGCCGGTGGGGTTGGAGGGTGAGGCCACCAGGATCCCGCGCGTGGCGGGCCCCCAGGCTTGCTGGACGCTTTTCAAGGAGAGCGAGAACCGCTGCTCGGGCGTGGTCGGCAGCAGCACGGGGCGTCCCTGCGCGCTGCTGACAAAGTGGCGATTGCACGGGTAGCAGGGATCGGGCATCAGGATTTCATCGCCCGCCTCGATCAGGGCCAGACACGCCAGATGCAGGGCGGCTGAGGCGCCCGCCGTCACCACGATGCGCGAGGCCGGTATCTGAAGACCGAAGCGGGTCTGGTACCACTGACTGATGCGCTCGCGCAGGGCCATCAGCCCAAGGGCCGGCGTGTATTGCGTCAATCCATCGCGCAAGGCCCGCTCGGCTGCCTGCTGCACCAGGGGGGCGGCGGTAAAGTCGGGCTCTCCGATATTGAGGTAGATCATCGGCGGGGCACCCGCGATGGACTGCCGGTCCATTTCGCGGGCCGCCTTGGCCACTTCCATGACGTAGAAAGGGTCGATGCGCCGAGCTCTTTCGGTGATTCGCAGGGCATTCATGTGCGTCGCTGGGCCTCTGTCGGCCGCAATTGAGGCCCTAATTGATTGAGCACGCCGTTGACCCATTTGTGGCCGTCCGTGCCGCCAAAGCTCTTGGCCAGTTCAATGCATTCGTTGATCACGACCCGCCAGGGTACGTCCGGGCAGTGCAGAAACTCATAGGTGCCGATCCAGAGCACGCCATGCTCGATGGGCGAGACCTCGGCGAGCTTGCGGTCGAGGTGGGGCGTGATGGTGGCGTCAAGCTCTTTTTCTTGGGCGATGCAGCCGTGCAGCAGGGCATCAAAGTGCGCTGCATCGGCCTTGTGGAAGCCAATCAGGTCGCGAGTGAAGTGGTCGATTGAGGCGGGCTCATTGCGTCCGACCAGATGCTGGTAGAGCGCCTGCAAGGCAAACTCGCGGGCCCGCGTACGGGCCGATTTGTCCGACGCCTTGCGCGGTGCGCCGCTCGGCTTGGTTTGCTCTTGAGCACTAGACATCGATGAAGATCCGGTTTTCAGGTCGACAGGTTTTGCAGCAGCCGGGCCATCTCGACGGCCACCCGCGCCGCATCGCGGCCCTTCTCGTCCTGCCGTGCCACTGCTTGCTCGAGTGTTTCAGTGGTCAAGATGGCATTGGCGATCGGCAGTCGGTAATCAAGGGCCACGCGGGTCACTCCCGCACCGCTTTCGTTGGCGACCAGCTCAAAATGATAGGTCTCACCGCGAATGATGCAGCCCAGCGCGATCAGGGCGTCGTATTGGCCCTGCTCAGCCAGCGCCTGCAGCGCAGTCGGTATCTCAAGGGCGCCGGGCACCAGGACCCGCATGGGGGTCTGAACATTCAGCGCAGCCAGTTCCTGCTCACAGGCCGCGGCCAGCGCATCGGTGATGGACCGATTGAACCGTGCCTGCACGATACCCACGCGCAGACCCTGGCCTTGTAGGTTGTGGTCCTGACCCTTTTCTGCTCTTTGCATAGGTATCTTCTTTACGCTTTGAGCGCGTCCCTGCTCAGGTAGCCGGTGATTTCAAGTCCGTAGCCTGCCATGCTCGGCATGCGGCGGGGATTGCCCATCAGGCGCATTTTCCGAACGCCGCTTTGCAGCAGGATCTGCGTGCCGATCCCGTAGGCGCGCAGGTCCATTCTTCCTCGGCCGGGGCCATGGCTGGGCGTGGCCCGTCCCTCGAACTGGGCCATCAGCTGCTCGGGGCTCTCGCCGCAATTGAGCAGCACGGCCACACCGCGACCTTCGGCCGCAATGAAGCGCAGGGTTTCGTCCAGGCTCCATGAGTGCATGGTGCGCCCGGTCTCCAGGGCGTCGAAGAGGGACAGGGGCTCGTGTACGCGGGCGGCGATGACCTCATCGGGCAGCCAGCTCCCTTTGACCAGGGCCAGATGCAGCTGACCACTGGGCGCGTCGCGGTAGGCATGCGCGGCAAACTCGCCCCAATGGGTGAGCATGGTTCTGCTGCCAATGCATTCGATCAACGATTCGGTGCGGCTGCGATGCTCGATCAGGTCGGCGATGGTGCCAATCTTCAGACCGTGCACCGCCGCGAACTCCAGCAGGTCGGGCAGCCGTGCCATGGTGCCATCGTCCTTCATGATCTCGCAGATTACCGACGCTGGCGAGCAACCTGCCATAGCCGCCAGGTCGCAACCGGCTTCCGTGTGGCCGGCACGCATGAGGACGCCGCCGTCCACGGCCTGCAAGGGAAAGATATGTCCCGGCTGCACCAGGTCGCTGGCTTGAGCGTGCGGGGCCACGGCTGCCTGTACCGTGCGGGCTCGGTCCGCAGCGGAGATGCCGGTGGTCACGCCTTCGGCCGCCTCGATGGAGACGGTAAAGGCAGTGGCGTGCTTGGTGCCGTTGCGGCTGACCATGGGCGGCAGTCGCAGTCGCTCGCAGCGCTCGCGAGTGAGCGTCAGGCAGATCAGGCCGCGGCCGTAACGGGCCATGAAATTGATCGCCTCGGCGCTGACATGATCGGCCGCCAAGACCAGATCGCCTTCGTTCTCGCGGTCTTCCTCATCAATCAGGATGACCATACGACCAGCCTTCATTTCGGCCACGATCTCTTCGATCGGGGAGATGCTCAAGGGGGCTTGGAGCGGTGCGTTCATGACGGCGACTTTCTCTGATCGGGCAACATGCGTTCGACGTAGCGGGCGATCAGATCGATCTCCAGATTGACTTGCGCGCCAGCGCGCAACTGGCCCAGCGCAGTATGGCGCACAGTGTGTGGAATGAGGTTGATGCTGATCTCGCAGCCTCGGCCTGCCGAGTCCAGATCTTGTACCTGATTGACGGTCAGACTCACACCATTGACGGTGATCGATCCTTTGTAGGCCAGGAAGCGGGCCAGTTCCTGCGGCGCCCGTATGCGCAGCTCCCAGCTCTCGCCGACTGCCTCAAAATGAGTCACCTCGCCGATGCCGTCGACATGGCCGCTGACGATGTGACCTCCCAGCCGGTCGTGCGCCCGCAGCGCTTTCTCAAGATTGATCTCGCCCGTTTGGTCCAGCCCGCAGGTGCGCGCCAGCGACTCGGCCGATACGTCGACGGTGAAGCGGCGGCCTGGCAGATCCAGCGAGGTGGCGGTCATACAGGCCCCGTTGAGGGCGATGCTGTCGCCCAGCGCCACATCATCGAGGTAGCCGGGCGGCGCTTCGATAGTCAGACGCCTGCCGTGGGCCAAGGAGCTGCCGAGAGGGTGGCTGGCGACGATGCGCCCCACTCCGGTGATGATGCCGGTGAACATCCGGGTATTTTCGCAGGGAAACGGCCGCCCCGAAGGAGGCCCTCCTCAGTGCCCTTCAGAATGCCTCTCGGCCTGCCAGTCGGGCCCGCAGACGCAGATCGGGTCCGACTGCTTCGCAAGAGATAAATTGCAGTGCCGTACCCCCGTCGATCCGCTCCACGGCAGGAAGCGACATCAGGGGCTGACCGGGTCCGAGCAGTACCGGCGCCAGATACACCAGCAACTCGTCGACCAGACCGGCCCGCATCAGGGAGCCATTGAGTTTGCTGCCGGCTTCCAGGTGAACTTCGTTAATTTCCTGGCGTGCCAAATCCTCGGCCATGGCGTGCAGGTCCACTTTGCCCTGGGCGTCGGGCAGGCAACGAATCTGCGCGCCCAGGGCGGTCAGTTCTTCTTCGCGCTGCCGATTGCGGATGGCGCAGTAGATCCAGACCGGACTTTCCCCTTGAAAGATGCGCGCGGAGGTGGGTGTTTGCAGATGGCTGTCGACGATGATTCGAATGGGCTGTCGCTCAGTGGACACCTCGCGCACATTCATCATCGGATCGTCGGCCAGTACGGTGCCGATGCCGGTAAGGACCGCGCAGGCCCGGGCCCGCCAGGCATGCCCATCGGCTCGGGCTTGCGCCGAGGTGATCCACTGGCTTTGCCCGTTGCCCAGTGCACTGGTGCCGTCCAGCGAGGCGGCCAATTTCATACGCATCCAGGGCCGACCTCGCACCATGCGGCTGAAAAATCCCAGATTGAGTTCGCGTGATGCATCGGCCCCGGGCCCTATTTCGACCTGTACACCCGCCGCGCGCAGATAGGCCAGTCCGCGTCCAGCCACCAACGGGTTGGGGTCGGGCAGGCTGGCGACCACCCGGCTCACGCCGGCCTCGACAAGCGCCTGACAGCAGGGCCCGGTGCGCCCGTGGTGTGCACAGGGCTCCAGCGTGACGTAGGCGGTCGAGCCTTGCGTGGGGTGGCCTCGAGCGGCTGCATCACGCAGGGCCATGATTTCGGCATGGGCCTGTCCGGTGCGTTGCGTTCTGCCTTCACCAATGAGTCGGCCCTGCGCATCGACCAGCACGCAGCCGACCGCCGGGTTGGGCGGCGCCGTCAGGCGGGCCTGAGCAGCCAGTTCGAGCGCGCGTTCCATCATGGCAGTGCGTTGCGACATCAAGTCGAGTGAGGAGACGATTGGACAAAAGCGATCCGGCGTTGAGTGTAAGTTGCACCCCGCGTGAAATAACAATTTACACCGCAAGCCGATCGGCTTTCTAGTATGGACGGGTGCGCAAGACTGGCTGTTCCATTCGATGCGGTGTGCCCGCCATGCAGGGCTTTTCCTTGCTGGAGCTGATGGTTGTGCTCGCCCTGGCCCTGGTGCTCACGGCTCTGGCGGTTCCTTCCTATCAGGGCCTGATGCAGCGCTGGGCCTTGAGCCGCGAGGCCCAGACCCTGGTTGATGATCTGCGCCATGCCCGAGCCCAGGCCCTGGCTCGGGGTCAGCCGGTTTCGATCTGCCCATCAATCGATGGACTGGCTTGCGCCGCGCACGCCGACTGGGGGCGTGGTTGGATGATCTTTCTCGATGCCCAGGCCGATCGGCTGATCGCCTCGGGTGATACGGTGCTGCGGCAGCATCGTGTCAGCTCGGCGGTCCGATCCATTTCCAGCAATTCGGGTAGCGCCCGTGCTGGATTGACGTTTCACCCCAACGGACAGGCTCGCGCAGCCGGTCAGGCACTGAGTCTGCAAAGCCAGGGGGCTGCACCTGTACAGCGCCTGGTGTGCATTTCCATGCAGGGCAGGGCCTCGGTTCGCTCAGAGGGTCGCACTGAATGCAGCTAAAGCACATGGCCGGATTCATGCTGATCGAGCTGCTGGTGGCACTGGTGCTCACTGCGCTGGGCATCGCCGCCTGGCTCCATGGGCAGGCCTCTGCTTTGCAGCAGACCCGTCTGAATCAGCACAGAACGCTGGCCATGATGCTGGCAGCCGACATGGCGGAAATCCTGCGAGCCAGCCCGGCACACGCGGGGGCGATGGACCACGCGGGTGATCCTGCGACAGGGCTCGCCGCCTCGACCTCGCCCTGCCAATCGCAGACCTGTGACGCTCCAGCCTGGGCTGCCGCAGAGTTGTGGCAATGGCGCGATCGCGTGCGTCAGAGCCTGCCTGAGGGCTTGTCGCAGATCCGTGTCGAGGTGCCGGCGCGCACGGCGCACATTACGCTGGGATGGCGTGAGGGTGCCGATCAGTCCCTTGTGGCGGACCGACCTGCTTATCTGCAGTGTCCTCTGGCCTGGGCTGGGCTTGAGGAGTCGGGTCTTCGGTGTCTGACTTTCGAGGTGGGTTGGTGAGGTCTGGCCGCCGCCACCTACCCCGGTCCGGCTGGTCGCTGCTGGAGCTGCTGGTGGCTGTCTTGCTCGGCCTGGTCCTCATCCATGTCCTCGTCGATCAGGTGCTGGCCAGCAGACAAGGCCAACGGCTGCAGGCCGCCCAAGCGCAAATGATTGAAGATGCGCAGATCGCCCTTGATTTGCTGCGCAGCGATCTCCGGATGGCCGGTCATGCCTGGCCTCTTAAGGCGCGGACCGGTACCTCCGGTCTGGCGGCCTGGGAAGATGCCCTGGGCAATGCCACTTGGACTGCCTGTGATGCCGGGTTTGCCAGTGAGCCCTCTGGCGGCCCGCCGAGCTGTGTGGCCGCCCCGGCGGGCGCAGGTCCGACCGCCTCTGCGGTTGAACTGTCCTATCAGGTGGACGCCCATAGCGCGGTCCTCGGCAGCGACGGGCGGCCCACCGACTGTCTGGGCAACGCGATCGAGCCCACTGTGTTGGCCGATGGCCAGCAGGTCTATCTGGCCTTCAATCGCTGGCAGGTTGTGAGCGTCAGCGGACGCAGTGAGCTGCGCTGTGGGGGCCGAGGCAGGACCGGGCCTCAGCCGCTGGTGGACCACGTCGAGCGCCTGCTGCTGTGGTGGGGGCTGCCTGTCGAGGCCGCCGCGGGCGCGGCCCTGCGTTATGTCGGCGCGGCCCAGGTCGGCGACTTCACTGCCGTGCGGGCCGTGCGCGTCTGTCTGCAACTGCGCAGCGCCGACCCTGTCCTTGGGTCCGGGGACCTGCGCGCCTATAGGGCTTGCGATGGCAGCATGCAGACTTCGGACGACGGCCGCCTGCGACGCAGCTTTGTAGCCACCGTGGCCTGGCGGCATTTGCGCCCCTCATGAAGATAGCCTCTGTCTATTCGGCGGGCCCACGCGATCGCGTTCGATACGCTTGCAGCAAGGGCTTTAGCTTGGTGGTGGTATTGGTGCTGCTGGCCGGGTTGGCCTGGGGAACGGCCGCTTCCTTGCGAGGCGGGGCCGGTTCTGTGCGCATCGCCCGGGTGCAGTTGATGCAGGCCTACGCTTACGAGCAAGCTGCATTGGCCTTGGCGTACTGCCAAGCGCAGCTTCTATCGCCCAGCGCCTCGCGTGATCCCAAGCTCGCCGATCCGGCGCTGATCCGCTCGAAGTCCGAGAGTCCTGTGTGGGCCCTTCACCCTACTTGGCGCGAGGGCAGGGCAACGGTTACGGTCCCCGTGACTCCACCTCAATCGGGCAGCCGGCTGCCTGAGTGTTTTGTCGAACTGCAAACGCTGCCCGATCAGCCGCGCGGACTGCCGATTCATCTTCTGACAGCGCGCGGCTTCAGTCCGGACTACCGGGCCGATCCGTCCTCAGGGGCCGCGGTGGCCGGATCTGCGGTCTGGCTGCAGCGCGTGCTGCTGATCGAAGACGGTGGGCTGCGTGCCCGCACCGAAAGACGCATCGTCAACCCCCCGCTGAGGTGATGCCATGAACTTGCAGCCGCGTATCTTTCTAGATTTGCCGATTCGACTGCGCCGGGACAGCCCGATTCGAACGGCATCGGGCTTTACCTTGATCGAGATCCTGGTGGCCTTGGTGATTGTGGGTTTACTGGTGGCCATCGCGGCTCCCAGCTACTTGGCCCATATTCAAAGGGCCCAAAGGGCGCAGGCTGCTGCCACCTTGCTGCAGGCCCAGCAGTTCATGGAGAGACTCTACAGCGTACAGGGCAGCTACCTCTCAAGCGGCGGGTCCTTGCCCGTGCTGCCGGTGGCGCTGCAGTCGGTGACTGCCGATGGTCGGGAGATCTACCGTATTCGCGTGGAAAGAGCCGATACCATCAGCTACCAGTTGCGGGCCGAGCCGCAGGGTTCTCTGCAGCAAGACGCTTGCGGTGCCTTGACTCTCGATCACACCAGCCTGAAGGGGCGCACCGGCACCACTGTTGAGGTGCAGGCGTGCTGGCGCTAGGCTTGCAGAGGCGCTGCTAGCGCCGCACCTCGTCGACCAGATTCTTGAAGTCTTCCAGATCCTCAAAGCTGCGGTACACGCTGGCAAAGCGGACATAGGCCACCTTGTCGAGTTTCTTGAGCTCGCGCATTACCCATTCGCCCAGGCGGCTCGAGGGAACCTCGCGAAGCCCCAGATTCAGCAGCTTCTCCTCGATGCGTTCGATCGCCGCATCGACCTGTTCGGTGCTGACCGGCCGCTTGCGCAAGGCCAGGCTCATGGAATCTTCAATCTTGCTGCGGCGGTACTCGATGCGCCGACCGTCCTTCTTGACGATGGACGGAAAGCTCACATCGGGTCGCTCATAGGTGGTAAAGCGTTTTTCGCATGCGCCACACTGGCGGCGTCGGCGAATGACGTCCGCATCCTCGGAGACCCGGGTCTCCACCACCTGGGTTTCCAGATGACCGCAAAACGGACATTTCATGAACGGGGCGGTGCGGGGCCTAAATCACCCGTAAACCGGGAAGCGCGCGGTCAGGGCGTGGACCTTGGACCGCACTGCCTCGATATTCGAAGCGTCCCGGGGGCGATCGAGCACATCGGCAATCAGGTGGGCCGTCATGCGCGCCTCCTCGTCCTTGAAGCCGCGCGTGGTCATGGCCGGGGTGCCGATGCGAACCCCGCTGGTCACCATCGGTTTTTCCGGGTCGTTTGGAATAGCGTTCTTGTTGATGGTCATGTGCGCCTGACCGAGTACAGCTTCGGCTTCCTTGCCGGTAATGCCCTTGCTGCGCAGGTCCACCAGCATCACATGGCTTTGCGTATGCCCACTGACGATGCGCAGGCCGCGCTCGGTCAGTGTCTGAGCCACGATCTGGGCGTTCCTGACCACTTGCTGCTGGTAGGTTTTGAACTCCGGTGTCAGCGCTTCTTTGAAAGCCACCGCCTTGGCCGCAATCACGTGCATCAGCGGACCACCTTGCAGACCGGGGAAGATGGCACTGTTGATCGCTTTTTCGTGCTCGGCCTTCATGAGGATGATGCCGCCCCGGGGGCCTCGCAGGCTCTTGTGGGTGGTGGAGGTCACCACGTCGGCATGGGGCACCGGGTTGGGGTAGACGCCGGCGGCAATCAGGCCGGCATAGTGGGCCATGTCAACCAGGAAGATCGCGCCGACCTCCCGGGCCACTTCTGCAAAGCGGGCCCAGTCGATGTGCAGCGAGTAGGCCGACGCCCCGGCGATGATGAGCTTGGGCTTGGTTTGGCGGGCCTTTTCTTGCATCGCGTCGTAGTCGATGGCTTCGTTCTTGTCCAGACCGTATGACACCACATTGAACCACTTGCCTGACAAATTCAGCGGCATGCCGTGGGTCAGGTGGCCTCCCTCGGCCAGGCTCATGCCCATGATGGTGTCGCCAGGCTTAAGAAAGGCCAGGAACACCGCTTCGTTGGCAGATGCACCGCAGTGCGGCTGAACATTGGCGGCATCGGCCCCAAACAATTGCTTGACCCGGTCGACTGCCAGCTGCTCGGCCACGTCCACATGTTCACAACCGCCGTAGTAGCGCTTGCCGGGGTAGCCTTCAGCGTACTTGTTTGTCAGTTGCGATCCCTGCGCTGCCATCACCGCCGGCGAGGCGTAGTTCTCGCTGGCAATGAGCTCGATATGGTGTTCCTGGCGGGCGTTCTCCGCCTCAATGGCGGCCCACAGTTCGGGGTCGGTCTGTGCGACCAGATGTTGACGGTTGTACATGGCAGTCCTCAAAGACGTGATCCTTGCGCAGTTGGCAAAGGCTGCCCAGGCGAACGGCTCACAGGCCGGGACCCAGTCTCCAGCCGCGCACGCTCCCCAGTGGTTCCCCACGTCAGCCGCAGCCCTGCGGCCGCGCAGCCTATCGCCAGTTGCGTGCGGCCGGCAGTGTATCCCAGCCTTGCGAGCCGATGGGCCCTCAGGAACTCTGAGCCGTGGTGGATGGGACGGCCGGGCTGTCGTTTTGCGCGGCTGGTTGCGAGACCGGTACCGCCCAGGCGGTCTGGCCACGAGTGGGTACCGACAGGCCTTCGGCCACCTGGTTCAGACGCGCCTGCTCGGCCAGTACCTTGCTCGCGTAACCTCCATCACTGTCCAGATTGGCCGCGCCGACGTAGAACTTGAGACCCCCCTCGAGTGAACCGGCTCGCTCGATGCAGGCCACAAGCACCCGCACGCCCACGCGCATATTGGTCACCGGATCGAAGGCGGCGAGCTTGCCCCCGAAGGCTGAGTATTGCTGGTGGTGCACGCGGGTCATGACCTGCATCAGCCCTTGTGCGCCCGCAGGGCTCTGGGCAAAGGGATTAAAGCCCGATTCCACTGCCATCACGGCCAGAATCAGGGTGGGCTCGAGCTTTACCCTCGGTCCAATCTCATGGGCTGCCGCTACCAGAGCCGCCAGGGGTTCCGGCGCCACCCCGTACTTGCGACTGAGCCAGTGGGTCAGGTCGGCCTGGGGCTTGGGTAGGTCAGTCGGATTGAGCGCGGTGGCGCGCTGGGCCGCGTCGGGCTCGGCCAGGGTCATATTAGCCTCTTGTCGCTCCGTCAGAAGGGCCATCAGATGGCGCTCTGCTTGCTGACGCAGATCGGGCCTGGCCGTCAGCGCGATCACCACGAAGGCCACGGCCAGACCGAGCATGACCAGGCTGTTGTGCGTGATATCAAAAAATCCCTGGGCCAGGCCACGGCGCGCATGGCCTAGGCCCTGTCGCAGCCGCTTCCAGCCGGCCATTGTCTGGGTTTGCACTTGAGTTTTCATGGTGTCCTTTCTCGGCCGAACCGGCTGCCCCCAGTAAAGAGGGCCGTGGTAGGCGGTTGGAATCGGAGGCTGGGCTAAAAAGGTGCCCGCTCGACGACTCGTGTCCATGGCCCGGACAGGGGCCCGGGCGCTTGAGCGAGCCTGAATTTTAGGTGGGATCCAATCCCCCTTCGGAGCTCTAGAGTGAACACCCCATTTTTGAATAATGAAACAGATCCGTCTCGGCAGTGGCTGCCGGGGCACTGGTTTGGGGCTCAGGTGCGCGTCGCAAATCCGGTCAAAATAGTGCTTTCGCATGCCTTCCCGCCTCCGGCGGTTTTTCTTTATCCTTATGGCTCATCCCGATCCCGCTTCAGATCCATCTCTGCGTGCCAGGACCGCTGAAGTCTCAGCTCTGGATGCGCTGACCGGGGGGGCCTTCAGTGCGTCCACTTCGAGCGATCGCGCCTCGCGTATTCGTCAGTGGTTGGCCTCGGATCCACCGGCCGAGCAATTGAGCGAAGTCTTCAAGGAGTTGTCGCACCGCGACAAGGGCGCGGCTCGCCCGGTGCGAGAGCGACTCGATGAATTGCGCAAGATTCGCAACCAGGATGCACTGGCGGCTGAGTGGGCCGAACGCGCGCGTGCGCTGTTGGATTCGACCCGCCTCAATCTGGCCGATGCCCTGGCCTGGCAGCGCGATGCGGCCAAGGCAGGCGCGCCCCTATCGCGCGAGCCGCTCGCGCGCATGCGGCTTGAGCTCGCCGAAAGGGTCAAGGCCATTGAGGATCTGCAGCATCGGGCTCAGGTGCAGCGCGAGGCGGCCGTGTTGTTGGTCCAGCGCATTGAACTGCTTTCGACCAAACCCTGGCGAGACGCTCAGGCCCTGCAGCCCGCCCTGCAGGACGATGTGGCCCAATGGCAGGCCCAGGCCGATATGCTTGGCGCCGAACCGGTCTGGCCCAGCGTGGATTCGCGTTTCCCCGCTCAAATTGATTCTGCGCGTCAGCAATTGCAGATGGTCTGGCAAGCGTTCGAGGCCGCGCTGAAGCAGACCATGGCCGCCGCAGCCGATCCAGCGCTGGCCTTGCCCGCGGTGCCGGTCTGGGCCGATGAGCTGCGTACCGCGCGCGATCAGGCTGCTGCAGGCCCGATCGAAAAAGCCTCACGGGCCAAGATCGATCCGGCCGAATCGGCGCGACTGCGTGATCAAGCGGCTGCGCATGTCCAGAAAGCCCTCGATGTCCTGGCCCGGGAACTCGGTGAGGGACACGGGAAGGCAACCCCCAAGGCGGCGGCCGATCTTCGGCAGACGCTCAAGGAGCATGGCAGGCATATCGATGCAGCCCTCGAGGCGCGGGTCCACGCCGCGTTGACCAGTGCCGGTGAACTTGAGGGGTGGCAGCGTTGGCGTGCCGATCAGATTCGCGAGGAGTTGGTCGCCAGGGCGCAGACCCTGGTGACCCAGCCCATGGGCGGTCGCAAACAGCAGGAGGCCCTGCGCCAGCTGCGGGAGCAATGGAAGAGCAGCGACCAGGGCGGCGTGCCCAACCATGCGCTCTGGAGAAAATTCGACGAAGCCTGTAACCAAGCCTATGCCGTGGTGGAGGAGTGGCTCAAGCAGGTACGCGAGCAGCAGGAGGCGGCAAAGGCGCAGCGCCAGGCACTAATGGACGAAGTGCGGGTCTGGACCGAAGCGCACCGGGCTAACGAGGACTGGCGTTTGCACTTGCGCAGCCTGCAGGGTTTCGAGCAGCGGTGGCGCGAGTCCGGGCATTTAAGCGAGAAGCTCTTTGCGCAGTTGCAGGTGCAATGGAAGCAGGTGATTGAGGCCGCCCAGGCGCCTCTGCGTGCGGCGCGGCAGCAGAGCTTGAGCGCGCGCCGAGCCTTGATTGAAGAGGCTCAGCAGCTCGCTGCGCAGGAGCCCTTGCGCGTCGATGCCGTCAGGGCCCTGCAGCAGCGATGGCAGCAGGAATCTCAGCGGGTGCCGCTCGAGCGTCGCCAAGAACAAAAATTGTGGGACGCGTTTCGCCAACCAATAGACGAGGCGTTCGCCCGCAAGAGCGCTGAGCGTGAGAAGGCCGCGCAGGCTTTGGGCGCCGTCGACCGCCGCGTGCTGCAAGCGGCCCAGGCGCTTGAAAAGGCCAGTGACTCGGGCGACGTGCAGCAGATACAAGAGGCGATGCGTGCGCTCGAGGTGGCAATGCGCGAGCCGATCGAGCCGCTGCTGCAGACGTCACAGACATCACAGACATCACAGACATCACAGACGTCACAGACATCACAGACATCACAGACATCACAGACG